>NZ_JAVDVV010000003.1:0-352456 GCF_031457035.1 Methylobacterium sp. BE186 | reverse complement strand
GTGAGCGTTGCGGATGCGCGCTTTGCCAAGCCGCTGGACGAGGCGCTTCTTCTGGATCTGGCGGGCACGCACGAGCTTGTTGTGACGCTGGAGGAGGGCTCGGTGGGCGGGTTCGGGGCGATGGTCCTGCACCTGTTGGCGGAGCGGGGCGTTCTGGACACGGGCCGTGTGCGGGTCCGGACGATGACGCTGCCGGACCTGTACCAGGACCATGACAGCCCGGATCGGATGTACGCGGAGGCCGGCCTCGACGCCGCCTCCATCGTCAAGCTCGTCCAGGACACCCTCCCCGAGCGGAAGGTCCGGGAGGGCAACGTCGTCAGCGTCGGGCGCCGTCCCCGCTGAGTCGCGTTCAGACCGCCTCGCCGACCATGGCGAGGCGCTGCCGGTCGAGTTCCTCGCTGTAGCGCTTGAGGGTGTGGCTCTCGGTGAGCAGCCCGAGCACCCGCCGGCTCGCCTCGCCGTCCACGACGGCGAGCGCCTCGCTCTCCGACCGGTCGAAGGCGGCCGAGGCCTGCTTGGCGTTGAGGTCCGGCGTGAGGAAGTCGTTCGGATAGCGCAGCACGTCGGCGAGCTTCGGCTCCTCGCCCTCCGCCTCGCGCGCGGCCGCGTGCGCCTCCGGCACGTTGACGATGCCGGCGTAGCGCCCCTGCCCGTCCACCACGATGACCCGCGAGGGCGAGCCGAGCGGGTGCGCGCGCAGGAAGCTCGGCATCGGCGTGTCGAGGGGCACGGGGCGGACGTCCTTGCGCATCAGCCGCCCGACGGTGAGCGAGCGGATCCAGCCGACATCGTGCGCGCTGCGGATGCTCTCCCCGCGCAGGTGGAAGCGCCAAGTGGCGAAGGAATAGCCGAAGGTCTTCCGGACCATCAGCGAGGAGGCGATGACGGCGACGAGCACCAGCCCCGCGATCGGGAAGCTGCCCGTCAGTTCGAGCGCCAGGAAGGTCATGGTGAGCGGGCCGCCGATCACCGCAACGGCGAGCGCGCTCATGCCGATGACGGCGTAGGCGAGCGGGGTCAGCCCGAAGGCCGCGAGGCCCGGCACCACCTCCGGCGCCATCAGGGCGAAGAGCTTGCCGGCGATGGCGCCGAGAAACAGCGAGGCGAAGAACAGGCCGCCGCGAAACCCGGAGCCGATCGAGATCGCCGTAGCGGTTGCCTTGCCGGCGAACAGGATCGCCAGCGCGGGGATGCCGGGGCCGTGCGCCTCGGCGAGGTGGAGGTGCAGCGCCCCGTGGCCGCCCGACAGGACCTGCGGGCTGATCGCGAGGGCGAGCAGCCCGACGCAGAGGCCGCCGGCGGCCGGCCCGGCAACGCGCGGCAGGCGCGTGGCGCGCACGCCCTGCTCGACCAGCGTGACGCCGCGCATGATCAGGATGGCGAGGCTCGCGCAGACGAGGCCGAGGGCGAGGCTCGGCAGGGTTGCGGCGGTGGTCAGCGGTTGCGTCGCGATCGCCTCGATGCCCGAGACGGCCACCAGCGGCGTGCCCGGCAGCAGCGTGCGCGCCACGACGCTCCCGCACAGGGCGGCGACTACCACGGGCGTCAGCGTCGCGATCGTGTACGTGCCGATGATCAGTTCGAACGCGTAGAAGGCGCCGGTGAGGGGCGCCCCGAAGGCGGCGGCGATGGCCGCGGCCGAGCCGCAGCCGACGAGCGTGCGCAGGTCGCCCCTGCGCATCTCGAACGAGAGGCCGAGCCGCGAGGCGATGCCGGCGCAGATCTGCGTGTAGCCCGCCTCCAACCCCACCGAGGCGCCGCTGCCGTTGGAGATGACGTTCTGCAGGGCGACGTAGACGGAATCGCGCAGCGACATTCGCCCGCCATGGAGCGCGTTCGCCTCGATCGGATCGATCATCGGCCGCTTCCGCCCCCCGCGCCAGCGCCCCACCGCGAAGATGAGGAGCCCGAGCAGCGCCCCGCCGAAGGTCGGGCCGAGGACGAGGGCGAGGGGATCGACCTCGGCCGCCGCGCTGAGCCGCAAGCCCGCGGGCAGGTCGTAGAGCTGCTCCCGCAGGCTCTGGGTGACGACGTTCATCGCCGAGACGACGGCGCCCGCGATGCAGCCGGTCAGCGCCGCGAGCCCGATCAGGCCGGTCTCGCTCGCGCGCACCAGGGCGCGCAGCCGTCCCGGCGCCTGGATCAGCGTTCGCCCTCCTGGGAGACGGTGCGGCTTCGCGCGGGGCGTGGACATTGCGGGCGCGAGGTCCGTTCGCGGGTGGGCGCCCGCGGATCGCGCGGGCGAGGGCATGTTCACCAACGAACCTTGCTCCGGATTGGAGCCGCGGCCAGCCCCACGCGCCGTCACCGAGGCCGGCGCCGGACGCGATCCACAGCCGCCGGATCCGCGTCACGCAGCGCTTGAAAAGCCCGCACGCCCGCGATACACCCCGCGCCAGTGCCGCCGTAGCTCAGTTGGTTAGAGCACCAGATTGTGGATCTGGGGGTCCCCCGTTCGAGCCGGGGCGGTGGTACCATCGATTTTCCGCAAGGACGCGAAGGGGTTGGCGCATCGCCGACCCCTTTTGCGTTGGCTGCGCCGCTCCTTATGTGGCTGCCCATCCGGGGCGAGATCTCCGGAAAATCAATCCTGCCGCGCCGATCGTGAAACTTTCGCCAGTGTCCGCGCGTAACGGGCCGGACGAGGGGAGTGCTCACTGAAATCTCAGGAGCCTCGATGCGTGTTCATCATCTTGCGGGCGTCCTGTTCTGTACAGTGGCAATGCCTGCCCTCGCACAGGACAGAACCCAACCGCGTTCCCAGCCGGCCCCGTCGGATCTCGCCAGCGATCGGAAGGCCGCCGAGATGAAGCGCGCCATCGAACTCGGACAGAGCCGGCAGAGGGAGACCGACGCCCGCAACTCGCGCATCTGGCGCCGGTGGGATTACGCGGTCTGCATCGGCTGCGGGCCGATGCCGAAGCGGATCCGGATCGTCTACACCACGCCCGCGCGCGTCCTCGCAGGTCACATCGCGGCCGATGACGACGAGGCTTTCGCGCGCCGCCGCACGCCGGGCGCACGCCTTCTGTGAGGCGATGACGGACGCGCTCCCCGTCTCCGTCTCGTCTTCGGACAGCCTCTCTGTTACGCTCGGCCCGGGAAGCACCGAACCGGGAGCCTTCATGCCCGCCGAGGTTCAGTTTACGGATGTGATGGGCGTGGCCGTGATCGCCCTGGCGCTGGTCGCGGCCTGCCTCGCGAACACCCGGTGGATCCCAAGAATATCCGAGGAGGAGCAGGAACTCCTCGCCGGCGGCTCGCTCCTCCTCGCCATCCTCGGCACGATCTTCGTGGCTTCGGAATAGGCAGGCGCCGCGGCCCCGACGGCCCGCTGCCTTTTGATGGAGATTTCCTCGGTCCCGGCGCGCACACTTCCCCGAAGTCGGGAGGCCGCCATGAGATTGAGGACGCCGATCCACAAGCCGATGATCGACGATGCGCAGGGCACGATCGCGGGCGGCGCCGTGGTTCTGCTGCTGCTCGCCGGAATCTCGCTGGGCTGGTTCTGAGCCACGGGTCGGGCGCGCGCGGCGGGATTCGTCCTGCCCCACGTCCGTTCGCGCGCGGACCGGGCCGCGCAGCATGATTTTTGCCTGTCCACCGGTCTCCAGCCACGGGAGACCGACCGCGTGTGGCCCTTCAGCCCGCTCCGTCACCACGTCCTCTACTGGCTCGCCAAGCGCGACGTGACCGCGGCCGACCGTGCCCTCGCGGCCGGCGACGCGGACCTCTCGGCGAAGCTCCTCGCCCGGGCGGACGCGCGCCTGCGCCGGGCCTGCGGCCTCGCCGCCTGAGCGCCGAACGAGACGAGGCCGCGCCCGCCGGTTTCGGCGGGCGCGGCCCCGGACCCGATCGGGTGTTTACTCGGCTGGCTGAAGAGCCGGGGCCGGCACGGCGGCGCGAGGTTTGCCGCCGAGCGCCTCGCGCAGGCGCGCCTCGTCGACCTCGCCCTCCCACCGGGCGACGACGATGCAGGCGACCGCGTTGCCGATGAAGTTCGTGAGCGCGCGGCACTCCGACATGAAGCGGTCGATGCCCAGGATCAGCGCCATGCCGACCACGGGTACCGAGGGCACCACGGCGAGCGTCGCGGCGAGGGTGATGAAGCCCGAGCCCGTGACGCCGGCCGCGCCCTTCGAGGAGAGCATCGCCACGAGGAGCAGCAGGGCCTGCTCGCCGAGCGAGAGCGGCGTGTCGGTGGCCTGCGCGATGAAGAGCGCCGCCATCGTCATGTAGATGTTGGTGCCGTCGAGGTTGAACGAGTAGCCGGTCGGCACCACGAGGCCGACGACGGGCCGCGAGCAGCCTGCCCGCTCCATCTTGTCGATGAGCGAGGGCAGCGCCGATTCCGACGAGGAGGTGCCGAGGACGAGGAGAAGCTCCTCCTTGATGTAGCGGACGAGCCGCACGATCGAGAAGCCATTGTAGCGGGCGACCGCGCCGAGCACGACGAACACGAAGATCGCCGAGGTCAGGTAGAAGGCGCCGACGAGGTAGGCGAGGTTCGCCAGAGAGGCGATGCCGTACTTGCCGATGGTGAAGGCCATGGCGCCGAAGGCGCCGATCGGGGCGACCTTCATGATGATGTTGACGACGCCGAAGATCGCCTCGGAGAGGACCTTGATGATGTCGAGGACTGGCTTGCCGCGATCGCCCAGGAAGGCGAGGCCGAAGCCGAACAGCACCGAGAAGAACAGCACCTGCAGGATCTCGCCGCCCGAGAACGCGCCGACCGCGGTGGCCGGGATGATGTTCATCAGGAAGTCGACGATGCTCTGCTCCTTCGCCTTGCCGGCGTAGGTGGCAACCGCCTTCGGATCGAGCGATTTCGGGTCGATGTGCAGGCCGTGGCCGGGCTGGAGGACGTTGGCCACGATGAGGCCGACGATCAGCGCCAGGGTCGAGAAGGTCAGGAAGTAGATGAGCGCCTTGCCGCCGACGCGGCCGACCTTCTCGAGGTTCGTCATGCCGGCGATGCCGGAGACCACGGTGAGGAAGATCACCGGCGCGATGATCATCTTGACGAGCTTGATGAAGGCGTCGCCGAGCGGCTTCATCTCGGAGCCGAGCTGCGGGTAGAAATGCCCGAGCAGAATGCCGATCGCCACGGCCACCAGCACCTGGAAATACAGGGTGCGGTAGATCGGCTTCGGCGCGGGCGGGGCGTGGGGCGCGGTGAGCGGTGACGGCACGGCGGCCATGGGGCGTTCTCCTCCGGTTCGACGATCAGGGATGAAGCGGCTCGCCTGCACGCGTCCGCTCTTGCTTTTGGCCTTCGGGCTTGCAGTCATGCCGACGGAGCAGGGCTGCGATACGCCGGGGGAATGGCAACCCCCGTGCCAGCCGGACGGCGATGTGAAGATTTCGTTAAATGCTTGAGATGAGAAGGATTTTTCTGGACGTGCCGGGTGGTGGCGAGGCCCGTCGTGCGGGCTTCCGCACGGGCATGCTCGAACCTGTCCGGAAATCCGCATTCGGCGGGCAAGCGTGACCGAAGGGGCGCGATCCGGAGTCGCGCGATCCGGAGCCGGCCCGGCGGCATCATCCTTCCGCCGCCGCTGGCTCTGGCTCGCGGCGCTCGCCGCCATGATCGTCGCGGCCTGGGCGGGCGGGCGCGCGGCCGAGCGCTCGGCGCTCGCCGATCTCGGGCGGGCAGCGCAATCGAGCCTGGCGCTGCAGGTCGGCGCGCTGCGGGCGGAGATGCAGCGCCAGACCGCCCTGCCCCGGGCGCTGGCGGCCGATCCGGAGATCGCCGCGATCCTGCGGCCGGAGGCGGACCCCGCCCTCCTCGCCCGCGTCAACGCGCGCCTCGCCGAGATCGCGGCGGCGACGGGGGCCGCCGTGATCTACGCGGTGCGGGCGGATGGCGAGACCGTGGCGGCAAGCAATGCGGGCGCCGCGCGCAGCTTCATCGGGCAGAGCTACGCCTTCCGCCCCTATTTCCGCCGTGCCATGGCGGAGGGCGCCGGATCGCAGTTCGCCCTCGGGACCGTGAGCGGGCGCCCCGGCTTCTACCTCGCGCGGCGCCTCGCCGACGCCAGCGGGGTCGTGGTCGTCAAGATCGAGTTCGACGCGGTCGAGGCCGGCTGGCGCGAGGCCGGGGAGAGCCTCTTCGTTGCGGACGGGCGCGGCATCGTGCTCGTCGCGAGCGAGCCGGCGTGGCGCTTCCGGGCGCTGCGGCCGGTTCCGCCCGACGAGCGGGCGCGGATCCGCGAGAGCCTGGAATTCGGCGGCGCGCCCCTCGATCCCCTGCCCCTCCATCCCGTCGCGGGAGAGGCGGACCTCGTGCGCGTCGGCGGCACCGGGCAGCCGGCGTGGCGCGCCCTCCTGCACGACGCGGCCGTTCCGGACACCGAATGGCGGCTCTACGCGCTCACCCCCGTCGGACCCGTGGTCGAGCGCGAGCGGCTCCAGGGGGCGGTGATCGCGCTGCTCGCCACCGGCCTCGCCGCGCTCGGCCTCGCCATGGTGCTCGGGCGGCGCGAGCGGACGCGGGCGCGCCTGCGCGAGGCGGCGGCCCGGCGCGAGGACCTGGAGGCGCGGGTCGCCGAGCGCACGCACGCCTTGAGCGAGGCGAACCGCCGGTTGCGCGCCGAGGCCGAGGAGCGGGCGCGCGCGGAGGCCGAGCGCGAGCGCCTGGGCCGCGAGCTAGCCCAGGCCGGGCGCCTCGCCGCCCTCGGCCAGTTCGCGGCGAGCATGGCCCACGAGATCAACCAGCCGCTCGCCGCGATCCGCTCCTACGCCGACAACACCGCGATCCTCGTTCGCCGGGGGCGCGTCGAGGACGCCGCCGAGAATGTCGGCGCCATCGGCCGCCTGACCGACCGGATCGGGGCGCTCACGCGCCAGCTCAAGGGCTTCGCCCGCCGCGCCTCCGGGCGCCGCGAGCCGGTGCTGCTCGCCGAGATCGTCCGCAACAGCCTCGAACTGGTGGAGGGCCGCGCGACGGCCGCGGGCATCGCGCTCGCGGCCGAGAGCCCCCCCGCCGACCTCGCCGTGCTCGGCGACGGGCCGCGCCTGGAGCAGGTCCTCGTCAACCTCCTGCAGAACGCCCTCGATGCCGTCGCGGGGCGGCCCGAGCCCCGCGTCGCTCTCGCGATTCTCGCGGAGGGAACCCGCGTCGCGGTCGAGGTGGCGGATAACGGCTCCGGCATCCCGGAGGCGCAGCGCGCGCAGGTGTTCGACGCGTTCTTCACGACGAAGTCCGACGGCCTCGGCCTCGGCCTCGCCATTGCCCGCGGGATCGTGGAGGATTGCGGCGGCACCCTGACGGTGCGCGGCAACGAGCCGGCCGGCACGATCTTCCGGATGGAACTCGCCCGCGCGGCGGCGCAGGCGGCGGAGAGCGCGGCGTGAGCGAGACGATCCCTGACCGGTCGGAGCGGATCGTCTTCGTCGACGACGAGGCGGACGTGCGCCGGGCGAACCGCCAGAGCCTGGAACTCGACGGCTTCGCGGTCGAGCTGTTCGACGCCGCCGAGCCCGCGCTCTCGGCGATCCTGTCCGACCCGCCGGGCGTCGTCGTCAGCGACGTGCGGCTGCCCGGGCTCGACGGGCGCGGCCTCTTCGAGCGCATCCGTGCCGCCGACCCGGATCTGCCCGTGATCCTGATCACCGGCCACGGCGACATCTCGATGGCGGTCGGCGCCATGCGCGAGGGCGCCTACGACTTCCTCGCCAAGCCCTACCCGGCCGAGGCGCTGATCGCCTCCGTCCGCCGCGCCCTCGACCGCCGTCGCCTGACGCTGGAGAACCGCCGCCTGCGGGCGCGGCTGGAGGAGGCGGTGGAGGCCGACCCCGCTTTCCTCGGCGTCTCGCCCGAGATGGTGCGACTGCGCCGCCTCGTGCGCGACGTGGCCGGGGCCGACGTCGACGTGCTGGTGCTCGGCGAGACCGGGTCCGGCAAGGAGGTGGTGGCGAGCGCGCTCCACCGCTGGAGCCGGCGTGCGCCGAAGAACTTCGTGGCCATGAATTGCGGCGCGCTGCCCGACACGGTGGTCGAGAGCGAGCTCTTCGGCCACGAGGCCGGAGCCTTCACCGGCGCCCTCAAGCGCCGCGTCGGCCGCATCGAGCACGCGCACGGGGGCACGCTCTTCCTCGACGAGATCGAGAGCATGCCGCTCAATCTCCAGGTCAAGCTCCTGCGCGTCCTGCAGGAGCGCACGGTCGAGCCGCTCGGCACCAATGAGATCCGGCCCGTCGACATGCGGGTCGTGGCCGCGACCAAGGTCGATCTCGGTCAGGCGGCAGCGCAGGGAACCTTCCGCGACGACCTGTTCCACCGCCTCAACGTCATCACGATCGCGATCCCGCCGCTGCGCGACCGGCGGGAGGATGTCCTGCTCCTGTTCCAGCACTTCCTCGGCCGGGCCGCCGCCCGGTTCAACCGGGAGCCGCCCGCGCTCAACGCGGCGATCCGCGAGCATCTCCTCGGCCATTCCTGGCCGGGCAACGTGCGCGAGCTCGGCCACTACGCGGAGCGGTGCGCGCTGGGCTTTGCCGGAACGCCGGAGGCCGCGGCGGACAGTGTCGCGGGGCGGACGCTGGCCGAGCAGGTCGACCGCTTCGAGCGCGACCTGATCCGCGACGAGCTGATCATGGCCGGCGGCGACGTGCGCGTCGCGGCCGAGCACCTCGGAACGCCGCGAAAGACCCTCTACGACAAGATCGCCCGGCACGGTCTGACGCCGACCGATTACCGGTGAGGGGCGAGGCCGTGCCCGGATGTTGCCCACAACCGCCACGCCGCCGCCACAACCTCGGCCGTGTTGTCGCCACATCTGTCAACATAGATCCTCTTAACGGGCGTCGTTAACGGCGCGTTGCAGAGGGACTGAGTCGCACAGATGCGGGGTCGCACGGTCGGATCGCCACGAACCACCTCCCCGAAGCCCCGTTTCGGCACGGGCCCCGCCGCCCCATCCGATGCCCTCACCCTGAGCCCGCAGGTCGCCCGCGACCACGGTAGCCGCCCCGCCCTCACCCGCTCCGTCCTCACCGTCGCACTCTTTGCGGGCGGCATCTCGGCGGTGCTGTTCGGTTCGGGCACGGAGCTGGCCAAGATCGGCCTGCAGCAGGCCCTGCCCTCGGCCCAGGCCGCGACCGAACTCGTGATGCCGCGCCCCCGCGTCCAGACGAGCGCGGTGCCGATCCTCGATCCGCCGCCGACCGTGCTCACCGCGTCCGCCGCTTTCGCCCCCGTCCACGATCTCGACACCGAGCTCGGCTCGAACGCGGTCGACCGCGTCTCCTACGATTACCTGCTCTCCGAGAGCGCCGTCGGCGACCCGAACGACATCCTCGAATTCGGGCCCATGAAGATCCGCCGCCACCTCGTCCAGAAGATCGTGCGCGCGGCCCAATCCGTGCAGACGGACCCGGTGCTGCTGATGGCGGTTGCCGACAAGGAATCGAGCTTCATCACGGCGGTCCAGGCCAAGACCTCCTCGGCCACCGGCCTCTACCAGTTCATCGAGCGTACCTGGCTCGGCGTGGTCCGCGATTTCGGCGCCAAATACGGTCTCGCCCAGGAAGCCGGCCTCGTCGTTCAGGACGGCAACGACCGGCCCTCCGTGACCGACCCGGCCGAGCGCGCCCGCATCCTCGAACTGCGCCGCGACCCCTATCTCTCCGCCCTGATGGCCGGCGAGATGCTGAAGCGCGACGCCGCCCGCATCAGCCTGCGGATCGGCCGCGAACTCTCGCTGGGCGAGGTGTACCTCGCCCACTTCCTCGGCCCGGACGATGCCGAGGAGTTCCTGGCCAACGTCGTCGACAAGCCCAAGGCCGCGGCCGCCAAGCTCCTGCCGGGCCCGGCCCGGGCGAACCGCTCGATCTTCTTCGCCTCCGGCTCCGGCCGCCGCCGCAAGCCCGTCAGCCTCTCGGTGGCGCAGGTGCACGAGAAGTTCGAGGCGATGATGAGCAGCCGCGGCGAGCGCTATCGCGATGTCCGCGCCGTCTCCGGCGTCATGGCCTACGCGGACACCGCCGCCGAGTGACCGGTTGCGCACCGGGCGGCCCCTGTTCGGCTGCCGATTCGGTATTGTTTCGCAACTCGCGGCCGATTCCCGACTTTCCCCACGGGAGGCCGCGCGACCGCGCAAAGCCGCGGCGAACAGAGCGGGGGATCGGGCGTGACGAGAGTGAAGCATCAGGCATCGGTGAGCGGGAGCCGTCCGCGGCGGCCCGTCGAGACCCTGACGCCCGGGATCCCCCTCGATCAGATCGGCCAGACCCTCGCCTCCTTCTACGACACCCTGGTCGCCGAGGGCGTGCCGGAGCACCTCGCCGTTCTGGTGCGCCGGGTACGCCAATCCGAAACGGACGCGGATCAGGAGCGCGAAGCCGCCTCCTCCCATCCCGGCGCCGGGGGCACACGCCTCGCGCTCGTGGTGGAGGATGAGCCGGAGATCCGGGCGCTCGCGGAGACGCTCTTGGAGGAAACCGAGCTCAGCGTCGTCGGCTGCGACAGCGCAGAGGCCGCCCTCGCCGTCCTGCAGGCTCGCGGCGGGGAGGTGGCTCTCGTCTTCGCCGACGTGCGCCTCGCGGGCGAGATGGACGGGCTGCAACTCGCCCGCGCCGTCTCGACCCTGTGGCCGCGGGCGCGCCTCGTCATCACCTCCGGCCGGGCGGTTTCCCGCCCCGACGTGCCCGACCACGCCGTCTTCATCCCGAAGCCCTGGCGGCCCCTCGACGTCCTCGTCGAGGCTGAGCGCGCCTCGAACGCTCCGCCCCCGCCCGTGACCTGAAGCGGAGCCGCCGCGGGAACGGCCGCCGGTCGCGATCCGCACGCAAGCTCGGCCTGGGCGCACCTCTTGCATCGCAGAAGCGCGGCCCGCGCGGCCCGCGCGGAGCCGTCACGCTTTGCCGATCCTGTCCGTCCGCCACGTCACGACCTACCGCTACCGGCGCCCCGTCGCCTTCGGTGAGCATCGGATCCTGTTCCGGCCCCGCGACAGCTACGACCAGCGGCTGATCGAGGTCAGCCTCGACATCGAGCCGGAGCCGAGAAGCCTGCGCTGGATGTTCGACGTCTTCGGCAATTGCGTCGCGGTGGCGACTTTCGCGCAAGAAGCGGCGACGCTGCGCTTCACCTGCGGCATCACGCTCGCGCACGCGCCGGAGCACGCGCCCGTCTTCCCGCTGGCGCCGCATGCCACGCATTACCCCTTCGGCTACGGCGCCGAGGACATGCCCGACCTGATCCGCTCCATCGAGCGCCACTACCCCGATCCGCACCACGAGATCGATGCCTGGGCCCGCAGCTTCATCCCGGCCGAGGGCCGCGTGCCGACGCAGGACCTCCTCGCGGCGATGACCCGCGGCGTGCGCCGGGACTTCACCTACAGCGCCCGCCCGGAGAAGGGCGTGCAGGACCCGGTGACGACGCTGCGGACGCGGCGCGGCAGTTGCCGCGACTTCGCGCTCCTGATGATGGAAGGCGTGCGCGCCCTCGGCATGGCCGCCCGCTTCGTCTCCGGATACCTCTACACGCCGCGCGGCAATTGGGAGGGGCATGTCGGCGGCGGCTCGACCCATGCCTGGCTGCAGGTCTACCTGCCCGGCGCCGGCTGGATTGAGTTCGACCCGACGAACGGCATCGTCGGCGGCCGCGATCTCATCCGCGTCGCCGTGGCCCGCGACCCGCGGCAGGCCATCCCGCTCCACGGCACCTATTTCGGCTGCGCGGACGACGATCTCGGCATGAGCGTCGAGGTCGATGTGGCCGAGTCCGACGGCCTGCCCTCCGGAGAGAGGGATGCGGGAGCCGGGTCGGATCTCGCCGCGCGCCTGCCCTGCCCGGCCGAGTGAACGCCCCTACCGAAGGGGTAGGGGCCTACACCCTTCGGGGTGCGCCACCGCACAGGTCACGCCAGAAAAAGGCGCCGCGAGGATTAAGACCGCGCCTTGGGTACAAAATCTTCACCGCTGGTTGGAACCCACGGCAACGCTTGCGCTTGTATAGCAAAGGTTACTGCACAGGTAGGCTCCACCATGAAGACCCTCGCCAGCGCTTTCGCGGGACTCCTCGGCGTCTGTGTTCTTGCCACCGGCCCGGCCGCGGCGTTTTCCTCGTACGATCCCTACGGGAGCGACGCGGACGATTACTACGCCGAGCAGTCCGACGTGTTCGGCGGCTACCGGCGCCAGCCGGCGCAGCAGGCCCAGCCCGGCTACGCCTACGGGCAGCCTGGCTACGGGCAGGGCGTGCAGGCCGCGCCGCAGGCGCAGGTGCAGCCGATCCCGCGCGAGATCGTCGCCTTCAGCGGCGCCTACAAGCCCGGCACCATCGTCGTCTCCACGAGCGAGCGCCGGCTCTACCTCGTGATGCCGAACGGCGAGGCGATCCGCTACGGCGTCGGCGTCGGCCGTCCGGGCTTCACGTGGTCGGGCACGAAGACGATCACCGCCAAGCGCGAGTGGCCGTCCTGGACGCCCCCCGCCGCGATGCTGGCCCGCCGTCCCGACCTGCCGCGCTACATGGCCGGCGGCATCGAGAACCCGCTCGGCGCCCGCGCCATGTACATCGGCAACACCGAGTACCGCATCCACGGCTCGAACGAGCCGGACACGATCGGCCAAGCGGTGTCCTCGGGTTGCATCCGCATGACGAACGAGGACGTCACGGACCTCTACGATCGCGTGAAGGTCGGCGCGAAAGTCGTTGTCCTGAATTAAGGATCCGAGACGACGGCCTCTCAGGAGGCTGCTCGGACGAGACTTGAGAAGGCCGCGCCATCCCGTTGATGGCGCGGCCTTTTCGCGTCTTCGACCCTCTGTCTCAGGGTGCGACGCGGCCGACGGCTGTCTGCGGCGTGCTGAACGAGGCGATCGGCATGTCGCAGAAGCAGCGCGCGCCGAGCGGCCGCGGGCCCGGGAGCGGGCAGGAATAGGGCTGCGGGCCGCTCAAGCCCTGCTGGACCGCGTCGCAATTGTAGCCCACGGGGCCGCCGCGCGGGCCGGGGCCGGACAGGCGCTCCTCGCGGTAGGGACGCCGGGGCGGCGGCGGGCCGTAGCCGTCGTCATACTGGGCCTCGGCGATCTGCGCTCCGAGGAGGCCGGCGATCAGGCCGGCGGCGAGGCCGAGGCGTTGGGCGGGTCGCATGGCGGTTCTGTCCTTCTCTCCGGATGGGCCGGCCCCGCTGAGGCGGCGTGATGCCCCCTCCCCCGCAATGCGGGCAAAAGCGAGACGGCCCGCCCCGCGGGGCGGGACGGGCCGTCGAGGACGCGTGGCGCGGGCCGCTCGCCCGCGCGGCGGCTATGTCAGGACGTCGCCTTGCGGGTGGCGGCCTCGGCATCCCGCGAGGTCTGCTGGGCAGCCTCGGCGCCCTGCTCCATGGCCCGGCGGGCATGGTCGGCGCCCTCCTGCATCGCGGCCTTGGCTTTCTCGGCGCTCTCCTGCATCGCGCTCTGGGCGAGGCCGCCGAACTCCTTGGCCTGCGCCTGGATCGCGGCGAACTGGCTGCGGACGAACTCGGCCTGATGCTGCATCGCCTCCTGGATGTCGCGCGAGCGGACGATCTTCTGGGCGAGATCGAAGGCCGCGTTGACGTTCTGCTCGGCGAACTCGAAGCCGCGGGACGAGATGTCCTTGGCGTTGGTGCGGGCGGTCTCGGTCGAGCCCTGCACCGTATCGGCTGTGCGCCGCGCGGCGCCGATGAAGCTGTCGAAGGCCTTGCGGGCCTGATCCACGCTCTTCTCGGCGAAGTCGCGCATCTCGGTGGGCACCTCGTAATTGGGCGTGTTGCTCATGGTCGTCTCCTCTCCGAATCAGTGATTCTGCATTGTGCACTGCACAATAGCACCTTTGGCGTCCCCATGGCACCCGGCGAGCGGAGCGGGACCATTAAGGTTGACATGAGGTAAACGTGTGACGCGCGCTTGAAGTGTCCACCATCCCGGGGCAGTTCAGCGTACGAAATTGAGCGCGGTAACGCAGATTTTTCGAGCCAGACAGGTCCGCATGACCGAAGACGGGTCCGCACCGGACAAAAGCCTCGCGAACGATCCGGTCGCTCCCGCCCTGGATTCCTGGGCGCGGGAGCCGCGCCTCGCCGCCCTCCTCGCCGATCCGGGTCGCGCCTTCGCGATCCTCGACGCGGAGGGCGCGCATCTCCTCGAGGCGTCGGCGCCGGCGCGGCCCTGGGCGGCCGGCCTGTTCGATCCGGCGGGCGCCGCCGCCTCCCGCCTCGGCCTTCCCGGCCAGATCCTCCGGGCCGCGCTGCCCGCCGAGGGGTCGCGCCTCGTGCGGCTGCGCCTCGATCCCCGCGGGATCGCCCCGCCGGTCCCCTGCCTCCTGGCGCGGGGCCGCCTCGCCAACGGCGAGGCCGCGCTCCTCCTCGTCCCGATGGAGTCGCTCCCGGCCGCGCGCCGCCGAGAGCCCCGGCCGGACGTTCCGCTGCCCGTGGCCGAGGCCGAAGCCGTCAGCGTCGCCCCCGACGAAGTCACCCGTTCGGCGGAGCCTGCCGCGCGGCCGCGGCCGGGCGACCGCTTCGTCTGGCGCAGCGACGGTTCCGATCTGATCACGCAGGTTTCGGGTGGCCCGGAGGCGGCCCTCGCGCCCCTCCTCCTCGGGCGATCCTGGTCCGCCCTCGCGCGGGACGGCGTCCTGCGCGAGGGCGAGCCGCTCCTCGCCGCGCTCGCGGAGCGGCGCACCTTTCGCGGCGTTCCCGCCGGGATCGCGCTCGGAGAGGCGGTCGAGCCGATCGGCGTCGAGATCTCCGGGGCGCCCCTCGGCCGCAACGGGCACCCTTTCACCGGATACGGCGGCTTCGGCCTCGTGCGGGCGGCGGCCGGATCCCCTGCGCAAGCGGACCCGGAGCCCACGTCCGGCCGGGCCGAGGTGGGCGCGATCCCGGTCTCCCTCGGAGCGGACGAGGGCGGGCCGGCTCCCGCGGCGGATGTTCCCGCCCTCGGCGATGCGACCCTCCTGTCGGTCTCCGAGCACGCGGCCTTTCGGGAGATCGCGCGGGCCCTCGGCGCGCGCTTTGCCGGCGACGAAGCGGCGCCCGATCCCGATTACCCGCAGCAGGGCGCGGCCGTCATGCCCTTCCCCGTGGGACGGCTTGCCGAGAACCGGCTGGCGGAGGCCGGGCCGGGCGAGGCGCCGCCCCTCCTCGACGATCTGCCCGCGGCGATCCTGATCCGGCGCGACGATACCCTCCTCTACGCGAACCGAGCCTTCCTCGACCTCGCGGGCTTTGCCGATCTCGCCGCGTTCCAGGCGGCGGGCGGCCTCGCACGCCTGATCCTGCGCCACGACGGGACGGAGGGCGGCGGCAACGACCGCCTGATCACCCGCGAGGACGGCGTCCGGCCCGTCGCGGTCGCCCGCGGCGAGACCCGCTGGGGGGGGCATGCGGCCGAAATCCTCGTCGTCGACCCCCGCCCCGCCGATCTGCCCGTGCCGGCCCCGATGCCGCCGGCCCCGCGCGGCCAGTCGGTCCTCGAGCGCGCCCTCGACGCGATCGAGGACGGGATCCTCGCCCTCGACGCCGAGCACCGCGTCGTCGCCCTCAACCGGGCCGCGGCGGACCTGCTCGGGCGCGACGCCGCCGCCCTGCCCGGGCAGGCGCTGCTCGCCCTGTTCACGCCCGAGAGCGCCATCGCCCTGCGCGCCGCGCTGCACGGCCCCGCCCCGGCCGCCCGCGAGGTGACGGCCCGCGGCCGGGCGGGCGCGATCCCGCTCGCGCTCCGGCTCGGGCCGCCCTCGCCCGATGGGAGCCGCCTCGCGATCCTGCGGGATCTCAGCGAGACCCGGCGCCTTGCGGCGGCCGCCGATCGGGCCGTCGCGCAGGCCGAGGCGGCCGAGGCCTGGAAGGCGAACTTCCTCGCCAAGGTGAGCCACGAGATCCGCACGCCGATGAACGGCATCCTCGGTTTCGCCGACGTGATGCTCAATGAGCAGTTCGGCCCCGTGCCCGAGCGCTATCGCGACTATCTGCGCGACATCCACGCCTCCGGCGAGCACGTGCTCGGCCTCGTCAACGATCTCGTCGACCTCGCCAAGATCGAGGCCGGGCGCCTCGACCTCGCCTTCGGGCCGGTGCCGCTCAACGACCTCGTCTCGAGCTGCGTGGCCCTGCTGCAGCCGCAGGCCGCGCGCGACCGCATCGTCGTGCGTACGAGCTTCTCGGCGGATCTGACAACGCTGGTGGCCGACGAGCGCTCGATGCGCCAGGCGGCGCTCAACGTCATCGCCAACGCGATCCGGTTCACGGAGGCCGGCGGGCAGGTCATCGTGTCCACGACGATCGCCGAGCGCGGCGAGATCGCCCTGCGGGTGCGCGACACCGGCATCGGCATGAGCGCCGAGGAGATTGCCTCGGCCCTGGAGCCGTTCCGAACCGCCGCGATCGCGGTCCCGCGCAAGGGCGGCGGCACCGGCCTCGGCCTGCCCCTGACGAAGGCGCTGGTAGAGGCGAACCGCGGCCGCTTCCAGATCACGAGCCGCAAGGATGAGGGGACGCTGGTCGAGATACTGTTTCCCGCCCGCGCCGCGATGAGCGCCTGAGCCGGGAGGAGATCGCGTCCCGCTGCCCCGCGCCTGACGAAGCCCGCGGGGATCGGTGTGCGGTGCCGGCGAGCGACAATCGAGGCCCGTTGTCACCGTGGCGGCCCAACAGGCGAGCGGAGCCTTGGCGGGCCGCTCGGCGTTATCCACCTTCGTGCCGGCCCCGCGCAGGGGCCGAAACGGACCCACAGGCGCCCTCAGCGGGCCTGCCATCCGACTTTGGCACCGCTTGACAGTCCCGAACGGCGCCTCCAAGCAGAGTTGAATTGTGTCCAACCTATTGTTCGGGTTGGTTGAGCGCTTGCGGCAGGTTCCTGTCGAGCATTAAGAAAAGTCTTGGAAGTCCCGACTGCGCGGCGAGATCCGCGATACGATCGGGCACCATTCAGGGAAGAGACGCGATGGACGAGAAGCTGGTCGAGGTCCGTGACAGCTGGCGCGAGGGCGCCCATGTCGACAATGCCAAGTACCTCGCGATGTACAAGGCGTCGGTCGAGGATCCGGACGCGTTCTGGGGCGAGCACGGCAGGCACATCGACTGGATGAAGCCCTTCACGCGCGTGAAGAACACGAGCTTCCAGCCGGGCGACATCTCGATCCGGTGGTTCGAGGACGGCACCACCAACGTCGCGCACAATTGCATCGACCGGCACCTCGCCACCCGGGGCGACCAGACCGCCATCATCTGGGAGGGCGACGACCCGAACGAGTCGAAGCACATCACCTACCGCGAGCTGCACGCGCAGGTCTGCCGGATGGCGAACGTGCTGCGCAACCGGGGCGTGGAGAAGGGCGACCGGGTCACGATCTACCTGCCGATGATCCCCGAGGCAGCCTACGCGATGCTGGCCTGCGCCCGGCTCGGCGCGATCCACTCGGTGGTGTTCGGCGGCTTCTCGCCGGATTCGCTGGCCGGCCGCATCGAGGGCTGCGCCTCGAAGGTCGTGATCACTGCGGACGAGGGCCTGCGCGGCGGCCGCAAGGTGCCGCTCAAGGCCAATGTCGACGCCGCGATCCAGCGCCTCGGCACGGACGTCGTCGATCACGTCATCGTGGTGCGCCGCACGGGCTCCAACATCCCGATGGAGCCGGGCCGCGACGTCTACTACCACGAGGCCGCCGAGCAGGTGACGGACGAGTGTCCGGCCGAGGCCGTCGAGGCCGAGCACCCGCTCTTCATCCTCTATACCTCGGGCTCGACCGGCCAGCCGAAGGGCGTGGTGCACACCACGGGCGGCTATCTCGTCTACGCCTCGATGACGCACCAGTACGTGTTCGATTACCGCGAGGGTGACGTCTACTGGTGCACGGCCGATGTCGGCTGGGTCACCGGCCACAGCTACATCCTGTACGGGCCGCTCGCCAACGGCGCGACGACGCTGATGTTCGAGGGCATCCCGACCTACCCGTCGAATTCCCGCTTCTGGGAGGTGATCGACAAGCACAAGGTCAACATCTTCTACACCGCGCCGACCGCGATCCGCTCCCTGATGGGCGGCGGCGAGGGGCCGGTGAAGAAGACCTCCCGCGAGACCCTTCGGGTGCTGGGCTCCGTCGGCGAGCCGATCAACCCGGAAGCCTGGGAATGGTACTACCGCGTGGTCGGCGACAGCCGTTGCCCGATCGTCGACACGTGGTGGCAGACCGAGACCGGCGGCATCCTGATCACGCCGCTGCCGGGCGCCACGAACCTGAAGCCCGGCTCGGCGACGCGACCCTTCTTCGGCGTGCAGCCGATCATGGTGGATGCGGAGGGCAAGGTCCTCGACGGGGCCTGCGAGGGCAACCTCTGCATCAAGGATTCCTGGCCCGGCCAGATGCGCACGGTCTACGGCGACCATGAGCGCTTCGAGCAGACCTACTTCTCGACCTATCCCGGCAACTACTTCACGGGCGACGGGGCGCGGCGCGATTCCGACGGCTATTACTGGATCACGGGCCGCGTCGACGACGTCATCAACGTCTCGGGCCACCGCATGGGCACGGCGGAGGTCGAATCCTCCCTCGTGGCGCACCCGAAGGTCGCCGAGGCCGCGGTGGTGGGCTACCCCCACAACCTGAAGGGCCAGGGCATCTACGCCTACGTGACTCTCAACGAGGGCGAGGACGGGGACGACGCCCTGCGCAAGGAACTCGTGGCCTGGGTCCGCAAGGATATCGGCCCGATCGCCTCGCCGGACTTGATCCAGTTCGCCCCCGGCCTGCCCAAGACCCGCTCCGGCAAGATCATGCGCCGCATCCTGCGCAAGATCGCCGAGGACGAGTTCTCCTCCCTCGGGGACACCTCGACGCTGGCCGAGCCGGCGGTCGTGGACGACCTCATCGAGAACCGGCAGAACCGGACCCGCTGAGCCGGCGGCCCGCCGGGCTCCGCCTCCACCAGTCACCTCTCGCGAGAGAGCCCCTCCGCCCCCGGCGGCGGCGGGGCGGCGCCCCCTGCCCGGGCGTTTCGCGGGAGCGCCGTCCTTCCCCACGATCAGTGCCCGGACGCGGAGAGGCCCGTCAGAGGCCCGACATCCGGCGGAGGAAATCCTATGACGACATCCTATGCGCAGGGGGGCGCAGACCCCCGTCTCGCCCGCGATCCGGGGGGGCCGGCCGTCGAGAGCGATCCCCAGTTCGAACGGATCATCCGCAACCCGACCTTCCAGACCCTCGTCCACGAGCGCACGCGCTTCGGCTGGATCCTGACCGGGCTGATGCTGGTGGTCTATTTCGGCTTCATCGGCCTCATCGCCTTCGACAAGGCGCTGCTCGCCACCAAGGTCGGCGGCAGCACCGCGTCGCTCGGCCTGTTCCTCGGCGTCGGCGTCATCGTCTTCGCCTTCATCCTCACCGGCATCTACGTCGTGCGCGCCAACGGCCGCTACGACGCCCTGACCGCCGAGCTCACGCGGAGCCTCGGCCGATGACCCGCCTCCCCACGCTCCTCCTCACGGCCCCCCTCGCGCTCGCCGCCACCGCCGCGCGCGCGGCCGGCCCCGATCTCGGCGCCGTCCAGCAGCAGGCGACGAACTGGCCGGCCATCGGCATGTTCCTGTTCTTCGTGCTGTTCACGCTGGGCATCACCTACAAGGCCGCCAAGGGCACCAAGTCGGCCGCGGATTTCTACGCGGCTGGCGGCGGCATCTCGGCGGGCACCAACTCGCTGGCGATCGCCGGCGACTACATGTCGGCCGCCTCGTTCCTCGGCATCTCCGGCCTCGTCTACACCTCGGGCTTCGACGGGCTGATCTACTCGACGGGCTTCCTCGTCGGCTGGCCGATCGTGCTGTTCCTGATCGCGGAACGCCTGCGCAACCTCGGCAAGTTCACCTTCGCGGACGTGGCGAGCTTCCGCCTCGACCAGACCGCGATCCGCCTCATCTCGGCGACCGGGACGCTCGTCGTCGTGGCCTTCTACCTGATCGCCCAGATGGTCGGCGCGGGTAAGCTGATCCAGCTCCTGTTCGGTCTGCCCTACCTCTACGCGGTGGTGATCGTCGGCGCTCTGATGATCATCTACGTCGCCTTCGGCGGCATGAAGGCGACGACCTGGGTGCAGGTGATCAAGGCCTGCCTACTCCTCGGCGGCGCGACCTTCATGGCGGGCGCCGTGCTCTACAAGTACGGCTTCAACCCCGAGACCCTGTTCGCGGCGGCGGTGCAGACGCATCCGAAGGGCGACGCCATCATGGCGCCCGGCGGCCTCGTCACGAACCCGATCGACTCGATCTCGCTCGGCGTCGGCCTGATGTTCGGCACCGCCGGCCTGCCGCACATCCTGATGCGCTTCTTCACGGTCTCGGACGCGCAGGCCGCCCGCAAGTCGGTCTTCTACGCCACGGGCCTGATCGGCTACTTCTACATCCTGACCTTCATCATCGGCTTCGGCGGCATCGCCCTGCTGATGTCGGACCCGAGCTACTTCAAGCTCGGTGCGGGCGGCTCCTTCGACAAGCTCAAGGACATGATCGGCGGCACCAACATGGTCGCCGTCAACCTCGCCAACGCGGTCGGCGGCCCGTACTTCCTCGGCTTCATCTCCGCGGTGGCCTTCGCGACCATCCTCGCGGTGGTGGCGGGCCTGACGCTCGCCGGCGCCTCGGCCGTCAGCCACGACCTCTACGCGCAGGTCATCGCCCGCGGGCGCACCACCGAGAAGCACGAGGTCAACCTCTCGAAGATCTCGGCGGTGGCCATCGGCATCGTGGCGATCGTGCTCGGCTACATCTTCGAGAACCAGAACGTCGCCTTCATGGTCGGTCTCGCCTTCTCGGTGGCGGCGAGCTGCAACTTCCCCGTACTCGCCATGTCGATCCTCTGGCGCGGAACCACGACCTGGGGCGCGCTCATCGGCGGTCTCGTCGGGCTCGTCGCGGCGGTGGTGATGGTGGTCCTGTCGGACGCGGTCTGGGTGAAGACCTTCGGCCAGCCGGCCGCGCTCTTCCCCTACGCCAACCCGGCCCTGTTCTCGATGCCGCTTGCCTTCGTCACGATCTGGCTCGTCTCGAAGGTCGACAACACCGCCCGCGCCCGGCGCGAGCGGGCGGCCTTCGACGCCCAGTACGTGCGCTCGGAGACCGGCATCGGCGCGTCCCTCGCGCACGCGCATTGAGGTCCATCCCGGCCCGCCAGGCCGGGACAAGGGCTGTGTATTGAGACCGGGATTAAACCAGGGGGCGTGGCCGTGAGCCACGCCCTTCTTCTTGGGCAGCCCTGTTGAGACCGGTTACAGGTCGGCGCAATCCTTGTTGCTAAGCCGCGATCGGTAATCCTTTCGATCCGTTCATCTATTGGGCGACGCTGTGGCTTGCGCTATCGTCTGCGAAGGGCGGACGATCGGCTGCTGGCTTCAGTTGAGCAATCGGCCGACCCTGTGCAGCGCAATGGGCGGTCTCGAGCCGTCCCAAATCCGGGCCGCCGGGAAGGCGGGTTCCGAAGTAATCATGGATGGAGGGGCCGAGATGGCTGTGGGAACCGCAGTGCCGCGGGCGGACGAGGCGGCAAGACCGATGAGCGCCGGGGAGAAGAAGGTCATCTTGGCCTCCTCCCTCGGCACCGTCTTCGAGTGGTACGACTTCTACCTGTACGGCTCGCTCGCCGCGATCATAGGCGCGCAGTTCTTCTCCGCCTATCCGGAAGCGACGCGCAACATCTTCGCGCTCCTCGCCTTCGCGGCGGGCTTCCTCGTGCGCCCCTTCGGCGCCCTCGTCTTCGGCCGCCTCGGCGACATGGTCGGCCGCAAGTACACCTTCCTCGTCACGATCCTGATCATGGGCATCTCGACCTTCTGCGTCGGCCTGCTGCCCTCCTACGCCACGCTCAACAGCTACGGCGTCGGCTGGATCGCCCCCGTCACGCTGCTGGCTCTGCGCATGCTCCAGGGCCTCGCGCTGGGCGGCGAGTACGGCGGCGCGGCCGTCTACGTGGCCGAGCACGCTCCGCGCGGGCGCCGCGGCTTCTACACCGCCTTCATCCAGACGACGGCGACGCTCGGTCTGCTGCTCTCGCTCATCATCATCCTCTCGACGCAGGGCTACGTGAACAACGCCTACGCGCCGACCGTGGTGACGAACGCGGACGGCACCACGACGACCCTCACCGCCTTCCAGGTCTGGGGCTGGCGCATCCCGTTCCTCGTCTCGGTCGCGCTCCTGGCCATCTCGGTCTGGATCCGGCTCCAGATGAACGAGAGCCCCGCCTTCCAGAAGATGAAGGCCGAGGGCACGCACTCGAAGGCGCCGCTCTCCGAGGCGTTCGGCCAGTGGAAGAATGCCAAGTGGGCGCTGCTGGCGCTGCTCGGCCTCACCGCCGGCCAGGCCGTCGTCTGGTACACGGGCCAGTTCTACGCGCTGTTCTTCCTGCAGAGCATCCTGAAGGTCGACCAGTTCACGGCCAACGTGATGATCGCGTGGTCGCTGATCCTGGCCACCGGCGGGTTCCTGTTCTTCGGGGCCCTCTCCGACAGGATCGGCCGCAAGCCGATCATCCTCGGCGGCTGCCTGATCGCGGCGCTCACCTACTTCCCGCTGTTCCACCAGCTCACCGCGAACGCCAACCCGGCGCTCTTCGCGGCGCAGTCGAACGTGCCGGTGGTGGTGAAGACGAACCCGGCCGATTGCTCGTTCCAGTTCAATCCGGTCGGCACGGCCAAGTTCACCAAGGAGTGCGACATCGCCAAGGCGCTGCTCGCCCGCTCCGCCGTGAGCTACAGCACCGAGCCGCAGCCCGCGGGCACGCCGACGGTGGTGAGCGTCAACGGCAAGGACTTCCCCGTGGCGGATCCGAACTTCGCCAAGGCAGTCCCCGCCGCGCTCACCGAGGCGGGCTATCCCTCGGCGACCAACAACCCGACCGTGATCAAGGCCGCGAACCCGGTCGACGTGTTCACGGGCCAGAAGCTGATGGTGATCGGCATCCTGACGATCCTCGTCTTCTACGTGACGATGGTCTACGGGCCGATCGCGGCGGCGCTCGTGGAGCTCTTCCCGACGCGCATCCGCTACACCTCGATGTCGCTGCCCTACCATATCGGCAACGGCTGGTTCGGCGGCCTCCTGCCCGCCACCGCCTTCGCGATGGTGGCCCAGACCGGCGACATCTATTACGGCCTCTGGTACCCGATCGTGATCGCGCTCTTCACGTTCGTGATCGGCCTGATCTTCATCCCCGAGACCAAGGACCGGGACATCCTCGCCTGAGGATGGCGGGGCCAACCCCTTGAAAAGACGAAGGCCCCGCCGATCGGCGGGGCCTTTTTCATGGCGCTTGCGGGGATGATCGCGATCACGCCGCGACGGCGCCGAGGAAGCGCGCGATCTCCGCCTCGAGGCCGGCTGCCACGTCCTCGACCGACGAGGCGGCGGATTCGACGGTCGCCGCCATCTCGGTGGTGCGCTGGGCCGCGCTCGCCACCGTGCCGAGGTCGCGGGCGATCGCGACGCTCGTCTGTGCGGTCTCGCCGACGTTGCGGGAAATCTCCTCCGTGGCCGCCCCCTGCGCGGCGACCGCCTCCGAGATGTCGGCGGTGGTGGCGCTGATCGAGCCCATCCGGCCCGTCATCCGGCCGATCGCGTCGACCGCGACGCCGGTCGCGCCCTGCACCCGCGCGATCTGGGCCGCGATCTCGTCGGTGGCCCGCGCCGTCTGCCCGGCGAGCTCCTTCACCTCGGCCGCCACGACCGCGAAGCCGCGCCCCGCCTCGCCGGCCCGGGCCGCCTCGATCGTCGCGTTGAGCGCGAGCAGGTTCGTCTGCTCGGCCACCGCCCGGATCAGGCCGACCACGTCGCCGATGCGCTGGGCCGAGGCCGCGAGGTCGCCCACCTGCGCGTTCATCGCCTCGGCCTCGCCGAGCGCGCCCTCGACCTCGCCCCTCGCCCGGCCGATCCGGCCCTGGATCTCGGAGATCGAGGCCGCCAGCTCCTCGGCGGCGCTCGCCACCGTCTGCACGTTGGCGGAGGTCTCCCGCGAGCCGGACGAGGCGCCCTCGATCGCCCGGTTGGCCTCGGCGGAGACCGCGCTCATCGCGGCGGCGCGCTCGCGCATCTCGCCGGTGCGGGCATTGAAGGTCGCCACCGATTGCTGGACCCGGACCCGGAAGCGCTCGACCTCCCCGTCGAGGAGCACGCGGCGGTGCCGCTCGCCCTCGCTCGCCGTGCGCTGGTCGCTCTCGAGGCTGCGGGCCCGCCGGCTCGTGTCGCGCAGCGACCCGAGGGCGCGGGCGACGGCGCCGATCTCGTCGCGGCGCGCCTGCGAGGGGATCGGTGCGTCGAGGTCGCCCTCCGCGAGCCGCGTCGTGCGCGCGGCGATCTCGTTGAGGGGGCGGAACATCCGCACGGCGACGGGGACGATGACGAGGCAGGCCAGGATGGCCGCGGCGAGGCTGACGAAGCCCATCATCCACATCGTCGCGCCGTAATCGGCGTAGTACCGCTCCAGCGGGATGCCGATGTAGAGGATGCCGCTGACGTTGCCGGCCCTGTCGAAGGTCGGGTGGTAGACGGTGTAGAACGGCCGCCCGAACAGCACGACGCTGCCCGAATAGGCCCTGCCGGCCCGGATCGCGGCCTGGGCCGGGTGGTCGTCCGCGAGCGCCGTGCCCACGGCGCGCTCGCCGTTCTCCTTCTTCACGTTGGTGATGCGGCGCACGAAGCGCTCGGCCCCGGGCTCGCGGGCGAAGACCGTGGCGTTCCCGCCGAGATAGGCCGTCACGTCGTCGACGATCGACAGGTCGCCGAGAGCGCCGAGATCGGGCGTGGTGACCCGCGCGAGCCGCGCGCCGTCGAGGCCGGCCGTCGCGCCCGGGACCTTGCCGGCGAAAACGAGGGCGAGCGTCCGGATATGGGTTTCGGCCTCGGCGCGCTGCTTCTCCTCGATCTGCGACCAGATCTGGTGGCTCGCTGCCGCGAGCAGAATCCCGACCGTCAAGACGATCGCACCTCCGGCTAGGAGGATGATCTTGGTCGTGAGGCTGCTAAACCTATGCATGGAAATCGCTCGGACGGTCGGCATGTGCCGTGACGGGAGCGATCATCTTGCCACGCGTGTCTTAGCACCTCGTTTCGCGCCGTACGATTTCGCGCCGACGATCCTGCGCTCAGGGTGTCCAGACCTGCCCGGGGCGGAGCGCCAGGAAGCTGTCGGCCGGGCGCCCCGCGGCCGCGAGCGCGCTGGCGAGCGCCTCGGCCGGTCTCTCGACGCCCTCGTCGGTGAGGCGGAACGTGCCCCAATGGTGGCCGAGCGCCTGCTCCACGCCGAGCAGGCCCGCGGCCTCGACCGCATCCTGCGGGTTCATGTGCTGGGGCTGCATGAACCAGCGCGGCTCATAGGCGCCGATCGGCAGGGTGGCGAGGCGCGGCGGCCCGAAGCGTTCGCGCACGGAGCGGAAGATCGACCCGTCGCCGAGGCCGCTGTCGCCGACATGGTAGTGGACGCCCTGGGGCCCCGTGATCACGAAGGCGCACCAGAGCGCCATGCGCCGGTCGTTGAGGCCGCGGGCCGACCAGTGGTTGGCCGGCACGAGATGGATCGCGAGCCCGCCGCCGAGATCGACGCTCTCGCCCCAGTCCCGGGGCTCGACATGCAGGGTCTCGTCGTAGGAGCGCAGGATCGCGTCGTTGCCGAGCGGCGCCACGACCAGGGGCTGATGTGCCTGCCAGAGCCGCGCGACGGTCGGCCCGTCGAGATGGTCGTAATGGTTGTGGGTGATCAAGACCGCATCGATCGGCGGCAGGTCGCCGAAGGCGATGCCGGGCGGGTTGACCCTCTTCGGACCGGCGAACCCGACCGGACTCGCGCGCTTGGCGTAGACCGGATCGACCAGGATGTTCCGCCCGGCCACCTGGAACAGGTAGCTGGCGTGCCCGATCAGCACCACGCGCAAGGCGTCCGAGCGCTCCGGCGGCTTGTCGGCCGGAAAGGGGCTCGGGAAGCTCTTCGGCCACGCCTCTCCCTGGCGGGCGAGCTGCCAGCGGATGATGTCGGCGAGGTCCTTGTCGCCGGCCTGATCCGGGCTGTGGAAGCGGACGCCGTCGAAATGGTCGCTCGTCGGCCCCCGGTAATACGGGTTGCGGCCGCGCCGGTGCGCGGCGTAGCCGACGCCGCCGAGCGTCATCACGGTGGCGGCGCTGGCGGCCGCGAGGAGGCTTCGCCGTTTCATCGGCGGGGAGATGGCGGGGCCGGTGAGCCCGTCAAGGCGTCACGCCTCCGTGCCGCAGCCGATGCCCGTCAGGAGCGCCAGCGCAGCTCCTGCGGCTGCAGGGGGTTGGCGAAGGCCCGGGCCTCGCGGGCGGCCTGCAACGCCTCGCGCTTGAGGCGGAAATACCATTGCGAGGGCAGGTCCCCCTGCCCGAACAGGACCATGGTGGGCTTGCGGTCGAGGCCCGCCTGCGCGTGTTGGAGCACCTGCTGGTCCTGGGTCAGGAACTGGCGCATCAGGAGCTTGGCGAGGGGCTGCAGGGGCTTGAGGGCCGGCACGCTGAAATAGAGGGCGTTCGTCAGCAGGGTCCGGTTTCCGGTCAGCGGCGTCGCGAAGGTGTAGTTCGCCACCCGCTTGCGCCCGGCCCGGATCCGCTCCAGGCGAACCCCCGGCAGCCGGAACTCGATCTCGACATCGGGCACGCCGCCGAGCAGCCGGTAGACGGGCGAACTCTTGGTGGTGGCGTGGCTCGTCATCGTGAAGCCGTGCGGCGTCGGCCGGAAGGACTTCACCTTCTCGCGCAGCTCCTTCGAGGGCCGGAACCACCAGGAATCGTGCACGAAGGCGACGTGCCCGGGATCGACGAGGCTGAGCGTCGTGAGGTCGAAGGACGCCTCGACTTCGAGCGCCACCACGACGCAGCCCGCGGGCTCGAAATCGAGCTCGGGCGGAGCGGGCAGGTCGACGCCTGCGGGGCCGAGATGGGGATTGACCCAGACGAAGCCGGCGCTCTCGCGGACGGGGAAGCGCTGCACCGCGATGCGCGAGAAATCGGCCGCGTCCGAGGCCGAGAGGGTCGGCACGTCCCGGCAGCGCCCGTCCGTGCCGAAGCGCCAGCCGTGGAACGGGCAGGTGAGCGCGTCGCCGTCGAAGCGCCCCTTCGAGAGCGCCATGCCCCGGTGCGGGCAGCGGTCGCGCAGGGCGAAGGGTGCGCCCGACGCGTCCCGGCCCATCACGATCAGCTCGCCGTTGAGGGGGACCGAGCGGAGCTTGCCGCCCTTGAGCGCGTCGGCGCGGCCGACGCAGTACCACGCGTCCGGCAGAGGCTGGCGCATGGCATCGGGATCGAGGGCGGCCTCGTCCGAAGGGAGCGCCGGGCGCAGGGTCGGGATGGGGGCGTTCGACACGGGGGGACCGCGAGCTTCGAGCTTCCGGCCGCCGCGACGGACCGGAAGAGGGGCCGCCCTCCTTAATGCGCCCCGCCGATGCTGGCCAGCGCCGGGAGGGCAGCGGCGAGAGGGCGCAGCCAAGCCCCTTCCCATCCGGCGTGCGGTTTCCTACCTTGGGCTTCCCGCAACTAACGAAAGGAGGTGATCCAGTGTCTCATTGTCATCAGCCGCGGTCGTCGGCTCTCCGGACCTGGACCGTCGCCTCCGGCGCTTTCGCGTAAAGCGTCAGGGACGCGAGACAGTTTCGGCCGGACCGCGGTTCGGCAATGGAAGGGCCGCCCCTTGGGGCGGCCCTTCGGCATTCCGGGTGCCTGCGGCGGGTCTCAGCGCTTCTGGAACAGCGGCTGGGCCAGGGCCTCGGCCCGCGCCTGCCAGAGGTCGCGCTCCTCGCGCACGCTCTCCAGCGCGCTCATCTCGTCCTGCACGTGTTTGCGCAGGTCGCGGATCTCCTGGGCCAGCATGGCCTGAAGCTCGGCGTAGCGGTCCTGCTCGATCCGCAGCTTGGCCTTGAGCATCAGGTTCTCGGCCATCAGCTCCGACATGTCCTCGCCGTCCGCCGTGCCCATTCCGGCGCGGGCCGGTCCGGCCGGCGCGCGCTCGGCCTGCGCCGCGTTGCCGGGAACGAGGCGCGGGGCCCAGCTCTGCTGCGGCTCGGCTGCGCGGGGCGCCTCTTGCCGCACCGTCGCGGGCCGCTCCGGCACCGGGGGGGTGTGGGCCTTCATCGCGGCGAGCCAGTCGCGCAAGGGGCCGGGAGCCGGGCGGCCGCTCTCGTGCGACGGGTACTGACGGGCGGGTTCCGACATCTGCGGGCGTCCTTGCGATCTCAGGTCCATCCGACCAGATCATGCTTAATGAACCGTAAAGCTTAACGGAGCCTTCCGGGGCCGAACCGGGAATTTGACATTTCGGCCACGCCCGCCTAAGGCCCGCGCTCCCGATCCGACGCATGGACGTCAACCTGAACGCCGACCGGCCCGAGAGGCCGGAGGTCAACGCCCGACAGCGCGTCCGCGCCCTCGGGCGTGTTCCGTGTTGGAAGAAGCGCGTCCTGCCCCGGTGTGCCAAGCCATGACGCCAGCACGCGAGACGCCCCTTCGCATCGAGGATGCGATCAACGAGACCTGCCCGTGGTCCGGCAAGCCGATCGCGGCGGATTCGCTGACGCTCTACAACGGTGCCGTCGTCGGGTTCTGCGATCCCGAGTGCCGAGACCGGTTCGCCCGCGCGCTTCAGAGCTTCGAGGCCGCCCTGCAGGCGCGCCGCGTCGAGAAGGCGGGCCTTCACCAGTGACCCACGGAATCGCCTGACCATGTTCGAAGGCCTGTCCGATCGCCTCTCCGGCATTCTCTCGGGGCTGACGCGCCGCGGCGCGCTGACCGAGGCCGACGTCACCGCCGCCATGCGGGAGGTGCGCCGCGCGCTGCTCGAGGCCGATGTGGCGCTGGAGGTGGTGCGCGGCTTCACCGACCGGGTGCGCGAGAAGGCGGTGGGCGCCACCGTTCTCAAGTCGATCACGCCCGGCCAGATGGTCGTCAAGATCGTCAACGACGAGCTCGTGGCGATGCTGGGCGATCAGGCCGAGGTGATCGACCTCAACGCCCCCGCCCCCGTCGCCATCCTGATGGTGGGCCTCCAGGGCTCCGGCAAGACGACCACCACCGCCAAGATCGCCCGCCGCCTGACCGAGCGCGAGCGCCGCCGCGTCCTGCTCGCCTCCCTCGACACCCGGCGCCCGGCCGCCATGGAGCAGCTCGCCGTGCTGGCGGGTCAGGTCGGCGTCGAGAGCCTGCCGATCGTCGCCGGCCAGTCCGCGGTGCAGATCGCCAAGCGCGCCATGGACGCGGCCCGCCTCGGCGGCTTCGACGTGGTCATGCTCGACACCGCCGGCCGCACCACGGTCGACGAGGCCCTGATGGCCGAGGCCGCCGAGGTGAAGGCGGCGACGCGGCCCCACGAGGTGCTCCTCGTCGCCGATGCGCTGACCGGCCAGGACGCGGTCAACACCGCCCGCGCCTTCGACCAGCGCCTCGGCGTCACCGGCATCGTGCTCACCCGCATGGACGGCGATTCCCGCGGCGGCGCGGCGCTCTCCATGCGCGCGGTCACGGGCAAGCCGATCAAGCTCGTCGGCACCGGCGAGAAGGTCGACGCGCTGGAGGAGTTTCACCCGGCGCGCGTGGCCAACCGCATCCTCGGCATGGGCGACATCGTCTCCCTGGTCGAGAAGGCGGCGGAGACGATCGACGCCGAGCAGGCGATGCGCACCGCCGAGAAGATGCGCAAGGGCAAGTTCGATCTCGAGGACTTGTCGATGCAGCTCGGCCAGATGGAGAAGATGGGCGGCATCGGCGGCCTGATGGGCATGCTGCCGGGCATGGGCCAGATCAAGAAGCAGGTCGAGGGCGCGAATCTCGACGAGAAGATGTTCAGGCGCCAGCGGGCGATCATCTCCTCGATGACGCCGCAGGAGCGCAAGAACCCCGATCTCCTCAAGAACTCCCGCAAGAAGCGCATCGCCGCCGGCGCCGGCGTGAAGGTCGAGGAGATCAACAAGCTCCTCAAGATGCACCGGACCATGGCCGACATGATGAAGGCGATGGGCTCGGGCAAGCGGGGAATCGGGCAGGCTCTGGGCAACATGTTCGGCCTCGGCGGCGGCGGGATGCCGGGCGGCATGCCCCCGGGCATGCCCGAGCCGACGCCGGAACAGATCGCGCAGATCGAGAAGCAGTTCGGCGGCAAGCTGCCGCCGATGCCGCCCGGAATGGGCGGCGGAAAGATGCCGAGCCTTCCGGGGCTCGGCGGGCCGAAGGTGCCGGGTCTTCCCGGCCTCGGCGGGTTCCCGTTCGGGAAGAAGAAGTGAGCGAATAGAGGGTAGCGAATAGCGAACAGGGTTTCCGCTCTCTTCGCTACTCCCTACTCACTATTCGCTCTAACCAGACCACGTACACGTTCAGGAGTTGAAAGCATGTCCCTCAAGATCCGTCTCACCCGCGGCGGCGCCAAGAAGCGCCCCTACTACCGCATCGTCGTCGCCGACGCCCGCGCCCCTCGCGACGGCCGCTTCATCGATAAGGTCGGCGTCTACGATCCCATGAAGGCCAAGGACGATCCGGCCCGCGTGCAGCTCGAGACCGACAAGATCCAGTCCTGGCTCGCCAAGGGCGCGCAGCCGACGGACCGCGTCCTGCGCTTCCTCGACGCCGCCGGCCTCGCCAAGCGGCCGGCCCGCAACAACCCGAAGAAGGCCGAGCCCGGCGAGAAGGCCAAGGAGCGCGCGGCCAAGCGCGCCGAGGCGGCTGCCGCCCCGGCCGAGGACGCCGCGGCCTGAGGCGCGGGAGATGGCGCGCCGTCCCGGCGGACAACCACCCCGCGGGGACGGCGCCCGCCGCGCGAGGCCCCCACGCCTCGCGCCCGCGTCCGAGACCTCGCCCCGGCCGAAAGGCGCCGCGGCGAGGCCGGCGCCCGCCGCGCCCGATCCCGGCCTCGTCCTCCTGGGCGAATTCGGCCGGGCGCACGGGCTCAACGGCGAGATCCGCCTGAAATCCTACACGGCCGACCCGGTGGCGATCGCCGCCTACGGGCCGCTCCGCACGGCCGATGGCCGCAGCATCGAGATCGTGAGCGCCCGGCCCGCACCCGGCCCCGCGCCGGACCTCCTCGTCGCCCGCGTGAAGGGCGTGTCCGACCGCAGCGGCGCCGAGGCGCTGAACCGCGTCGGCCTCTACGTCCCGCGCGACACGCTCGGGCAGGCGGAGGACGAGGACGAGTTCTTCACGGCCGACCTCGTCGGCCTGTCCGTCGTCGACAGCGCGGGCAAGACCCTCGGCACCGTGGTCGCGGTGCCGAATTACGGCGGCGGCGACCTCCTGGAGATCCGTCCCGAGGCCGGCGGACCGAGCGCGCTCCTGCCCTTCACCAAGGCGTTCGTGCCCGGGCTCGACGTGCCGGGCGGCCGGATCACCGTCGACCCGCCGGACGACCTCTTCGCCCCTTCTGGCCCGAAGCCTCCGGACGAGCCGGGCTGAGGCGCCGCGCCGTCGCTACTCCCCCGCCGCACCGTCGCTACTTCGCGCCCCGGCTCGCCTCGTCCCGGCAGGGGCGGATCGCGCGCGGGTCGGGCCGCTGCTCCGGTGCCGGCGCCTCGAAGATCGCGAGGTAGCCGACTCCCCCCTCCAGCACGCTGAAGCCGGTCTCGCGATAGCCCGCGGCGGCGAGTTCGCAGCGCAGCAGCGCGGGCGGCGTGCCGTGGCGCGAGGGGATGTCGTCCGCGTCCACGATGCCGACACGGCCGCCCGGCCTCATCGCGGCGGCGAGGTTGTGGAGCAGGCCGTAGGGCTGGCTGATCTCGTGATACATGTGCACGAGCACGGCCGCGTCGACGGAGGCCGGCTTCAGGCGCGGGTCGTGCGGCTCGCCGCGCACGATCGTGACGTTCTGCAATCCCGCCTTGCGCACCCGCTTCTGCAACTCCGCGAGGTAGCGCGGCGTGACGTCCTCGGCGAGGACCCGGCCCTGCGGCCCCACGCGCTCGGAGATGCGCAGCGTGTAGTAGCCGCTGCCCGCGCCGATATCGGCGATCGTCTGCCCCGGCGCGATGCCCATCAGGCGGGCCACCTGCCCGACCTCGTCCGCCTTCTCGCGCTCCTTCTCCAGGGCCCATTGCGCCGCCACGATCTCGGCGACGGGCCGGTCGGGCTTCGGGAAGAGCGAGGCCGGGGCGCCGGGCGGCCCGAGCGGTTCGGCCGCCGAGGCGATCCCGGCGAGTCCGAGGATGAGGAGGGGAACGGGAAGGATCGGGCGCGGCATCGGGGCACTCTGAGGGGCCTCGGAGAATAGGGGCCTCGGCGCGTTCGCACAGTCGGCGGCGGTCCCGGCCATTGACCCCCGGACGGGCTCCGCGCCAAGACGCCACGCATGACCGCCGACGACCCCCTGCCCTCCCGAGCGCCCGCACCCTGGCAGGCCACGGTGCTGACGCTCTACCCGGAGATGTTCCCGGGCCCCCTCGGCGTCTCCCTCTCCGGGGACGCGCTCGGCCGCGGCGCCTGGGACCTGTCGGCGCGCAACATCCGCGAGCACGGGCTCGGCCGCCACCGCAGCGTCGACGACACGCCCGCGGGCGGCGGCGCCGGCATGGTGCTCCGCTGCGACGTGCTCGCCGCCGCGATCGACTCGGCCGCCGGCCCCGACGATCCGCGCCCGCGCCTTCTGATGTCGCCCCGCGGCCGCCCGCTGACGCAGGCGCGGGTGCGGGCGCTCGCCGCCGGCCCCGGCCTCGTCGTCGTCTGCGGCCGCTTCGAGGGCGTCGACGAGCGGGTCATCGCGGGCCGCGCCCTGGAGGAGGTCTCGATCGGCGATTACGTGCTCTCCGGCGGCGAGATCGCCGCGATGGTGCTGATCGATGCCTGCGTGCGCCTCCTGCCCGGCGTGATGGGCAAGGAGGCCTCCGGCGTCGAGGAGAGCTTCGAGAACGACCGGCTCGAATACCCGCACTACACGCGGCCGCGGGCCTGGGAGGGGCGCACGATTCCCGAGGTGCTCACCGGCGGCAACCACGCGGCGATCGCCCGCTGGCGGGCTGACGAGGCCCTTCGCCTCACGCGCGAGCGCCGGCCGGATCTTCTCAATCGGAGCGTGACGCGGATCACGGAATGACTGCGCACATGTGACACGGACGGAGGATCGACGGCCTTCGACCCTTGCCCACCTTGCTTTCGCAACGAAGTTCCATCATGCGGATCGACGGGACACTCCTCCCCAACGAGGAGCGCCCATCTGCAAGGATGGATCACATGACGAACCGCCCCGACACGCGTCCCCGCGTGCCCTATTTCTCGTCCGGCCCCTGCACGAAGCGCCCCGGCTGGACGCTCGACGCCCTCTCCGATGCGGCGCTCGGGCGCTCGCACCGCTCCCCCCTCGGCAAGGGCAAGCTCCAGGAAGCCATCGACCTGACGCGCAGGATCCTGCGCGTGCCGGCCGATTATCGCATCGGCATCGTGCCGGGCTCCGATACCGGCGCCGTCGAGATGGCCATGTGGACGATGCTCGGCCCGAAGCCGGTCGAGGTCGCGGCCTGGGAGGCCTTCGGGGCCGAGTGGGTCACGGACGCGCTGAAGGAGCTGAAGATCAGCCCCATCGTGCACCAGACGCCCTACGGCGTGCTCCCCGACCTCTCGAAGATCGACACGAAGCGCAGCGACGTCATCTTCACCTGGAACGGGACGGCCGCCGGCGTGAAGGTGCCGAACGGCGACTGGATCGCGGCCGACCGGGAGGGGCTCACGATCTGCGACGCCACTTCGGCCGCCTTCGCGCAGCCGCTGGCGTGGGACAAGCTCGATGTCGTCACCTTCTCCTGGCAGAAGGTGATGGGCGGCGAGGCCGCGCACGGCATCCTGATCCTGTCGCCCCGCGCCGTGGCCCGGATCGAGAGCCACACCCCCGCCTGGCCGGTGCCGAAGGTGTTCCGCCTCGCCAAGGGCGGCAAGCTGATCGAGGGCATCTTCAAGGGCGACACGATCAACACGCCCTCGATGCTCGCGGTCGAGGATTACCTCGACACCCTGCGCTGGGCGGAGAGCATCGGCGGCCTCGACGCGCTGCATGCGCGGGCCGACGCCAATGCCGGAGTGATCCATGAGTGGGTGGCGCGCACCCCCTGGATCACCCATCTCGCGGTTGATCCCGCCACCTACTCGAACACGGGCATCTGCCTCGTGATCGCCGATCCGGACGTGCTCGCCAAGGGCGACGCGGCGGTCGCGGCGGTGGCCAAGGACATCGTCGGGTCCCTGGAGCGCGAGGGCGTCGCCTACGACATCGCCGCCTACCGCGATGCGCCCGCGGGCCTGCGCATCTGGTGCGGCGGCACGGTGGAGCGCGCCGACCTCGAGGCGCTGACGCCCTGGCTCGACTGGGCCTTCGCCGAGGCCAAGGCGAAGCTCGCCCGGGCGGCGTAGGGCCTGCCCCTGCGCCGCGGCGCCTCACCTCTCCCGTAGGGGAGAGGGTGTCCGCCCGCGCCGTCCACACATCGAGATTGCCGCGGCCGGCCCGTCCGGCCGCTTCCCCGACCTGTTAGAGCAGGAGGCACGCATGCCCGCTCCCAAGGTGCTCATCTCCGACGCGCTGTCGGAGGCCGCGATCCAGATCTTCCGCGACCGCGGCATCGACGTCGATTTCCGTCCCGAACTCGGCAAGGACAAGGAGGCGCTCGCCGCCGTCATCGGCGATTACGACGGCCTCGCCATCCGCTCCGCCACCAAGGTGACGCCGAAGATCCTCGATCAGGCCGCGCGCCTGCGCGTCGTCGGCCGGGCCGGCATCGGCGTCGACAACGTCGACGTGCCGGCCGCCACCGCCAAGGGCGTGATCGTGATGAACACGCCCTTCGGCAACTCGATCACCACGGCCGAGCACGCCATCGCGATGATGTTCGCGCTCGCCCGCCAGATCCCGCAGGCCGACGCCTCGACGCAGGCCGGCCGCTGGGAGAAGAACCGCTTCATGGGCGTCGAGCTCACGGCCAAGACCCTCGGGGTGATCGGCTGTGGCAATATCGGCGCGATCGTGGCCGACCGCGCCATCGGCCTGAAGCTGAAGGTGATCGCCTACGACCCCTTCCTGTCGCCCGAGCGGGCGCGCGAGATCGGGGTCGAGAAGGTCGAGCTCGACGGGCTGCTCGCGCGCGCCGACATCATCACCCTGCACGTCCCCATGACGGACAAGACCCGCAACATCCTCTCGGCCGAGGCGCTGGCGCGGACGAAGCCCGGCGTGCGCATCGTCAATTGCGCCCGCGGCGGCCTCGTGGACGAGGCGGCGCTCCGCGCGGCGCTCGATTCGGGCCACGTGGCCGGTGCGGCCTTCGACGTCTTCGTGGAGGAGCCGGCGAAGGAGAACCCGCTCTTCGGCCACCCGAACGTGATCTGCACGCCCCATCTCGGCGCCGCGACCAACGAGGCGCAGGAGAACGTGGCGCTCCAGGTCGCCGAGCAGATGGCGGATTACCTCCTCAGCGGGGCCATCACCAACGCCATCAACTTCCCGTCGATTTCGGCCGAGGAGGCGCCGCGCCTGAGGCCCTACGTGTCGCTCGCCGACAAGCTCGGCTCGTTCCTCGGCCAGCTCACCGACGCGCCGATCAAGGGCATCCGCATCACCTACGAGGGGGCGGTCGCGGGGATGAACACCCGCGCGCTCACCTCGGCGGCGGTGACCGGGGTGCTGCGCCCGTTCCTCGCCGACATCAACATGGTCTCGGCCCCCGCCATCGCCCGCGAGCGCGGCATCGTCATCGACGAGGTGAAGCGCGAGGGCGGGGACGGCGATTACGAATCGGTCGTGCGCATCACGGTCGATGCGGAGGACATGCCGCGGGATGCCGCCGGCACCGTCTTCCACGACGGCAAGCCCCGGATCATCGAGATTCGCAGCATCGACATCGATGCGGCCTTCGCGCCGCACATGCTCTACGTGCGCAACCACGACAAGCCGGGCTTCATCGGCCGCTTCGGCAGCCTGCTCGGCGAGGCCGGCGTCAACATCGCGACCTTCAATCTCGGCCGCGAGACCGAGGGCGGCAACGCCATCGCCTTCGTGGCGGTGGACGGGCCGGTCGGGCCGGACGTGCTGGAGAAGATCGCCGAGATCCCGCAGGTGAAGCGCGTGCGGGCGGTGAGCTTCTGAGACGCATCGCCCGCCGCGTCGGTGCGGCCCGCCGCCTCGGTGCGGCGGGCCGCAACCCGCGGAGAATGCAGAACGGGCGCGCGTTCCGACCGAACGCGCGCCCGTTTCGTCGAACGGTTCGCCCGGCGCCGATGGGCTCGGCGCCGGGGTTAAGCCGGGATCAGAAGGTGAAGCCCGTCTCGATCATGTAGCGGTCCTGGCCGGCGCGGTTGCCGATGCGGCCGAAGCCGAGGCCCACGATGCCGTTGGCGAGATCCGGGCGCTGGAAGTCGACCAGCTCGACATGCGAGTACTCGCCGCGGATGAAGAACCGGTCGAAGGTGAAGGTCGGCGTGATCGTGAAGGAATAGGCCGAGCTGCCCGCGCCGTAGAGCACGGAGGTCTGGCCGGCCGGGTTGAAGCGGCTGCCGCTCTGGCTGATGTACTCGAAGCGGCCGGCGAGCGCGAAGTTGTCGGTGAAGGCGTAGCTCGCGAGCAGCGCGCCGCCGAAGGTCTCGGCGCCGGCGAGGCCGAAGACCGGCTCGACGTTCGTGTACTGGACGTACGGCGTCACGATCCACGGGCCGGCCGAGTAGGTGTAGTTCGCGCTGACGATGCTGCTGTTCTGCAGCGCCACCGGCGTCGCGTATTGGAAGCGCAGGCTGCGCAAGCCGGAATTGTAGCTCGAGAAGTGCGTGCCGCCGTTGATGCCGATCGTGTTGGCGTCGTCGAGCTTGTAGGTGATGGCGCCGGTGACCCAGTTGAGCTCGCCGGAGTAGAAGCCGTCCGTCACCGCGATCGAGGCCGCGAGCGGCCCGCTCGAATAATTGACCTGCGCGCCCTGGTTGATGATGTTCTCCTGGTTGAACAGGAGGCCGCGCGAGATGTTCAGGTTCTGGAAGGTGAAGGCGAGCTCCGAGCCGATGTTGGTCGGCATCCGGCCGCCCTGCACCGACCACTCGTCGTTGATCGCGATCTTGCCGAAGGCCACCGGCACGGGGCCGAACAGCAGGTCGGTCTGGCTGAACGAGCTGAAGGTCGGGAAGCCCAGCGCCGGGATCGAGTAGAGGCCGGTCTGGATGTAGAACTGGAACGGGCCGTCGGCCTTCTGGATGAAGGCCTGCAGGTTGCTGATGTCGACGCGGCCGTAGCGGTCGTCGCGCTCGCCCGGAGGCGTGTAGAAGGGCCCGAACGCGTTCGAGTAATTGTAGGCGTAGCCCGTGACCGCGCCGCCGACATAGATGTCGCCGATGCCCGTGGTGAAGCAGGCGGGGTTCGGGTTCTGCTTGATGACGCCGCCGAAGGCGGGGAAGGTGATCGTGGCCTTGCAGGCCTCGACCACCGGGGCCGGGGGCGGGGCCGCCGGCATGTCCGCCGCCTGAGCCTGTCCGAGGCAGAGCGATATCGCGGCCGCGGCCGTGCCGCACTGCAGGAACAGTTTGAAGGTCATCGTGTCGAGCCCCAATGTTTGATCTTGTATAGTCAAGGTGCCGGATCGGCCCGTGCAGCGCAAAACCAAACTCCAGGCAATTGCCTAGTTTGGAGGCAGTTCAGGGGGGCTCACAGCTTCCATCGGGCCATGTTGCGCCGAGGACACGCTTTTTTGTTCGGGACGGCACTTGCCACGCGACGAATTTGCTGACGGCGGGCCTTCGACGCCGGAGCGACCGGGCTCTCGCAACGCCTCACCTTTCGGTGACCGCTCCGCCGCGCCGCCGGGGCCGAACGAATCAGGCCGGCGCCCCGTCGCGCGATCGAATCGGTGGCTCGAAACGAGGGAGGGCCCCGGCTCTCGCGAGCCGGGGCCCTCCCGTTCGGATCGATGCCCGAGGGCTGACGATCAGTAGTTGTAGGCGCGCTCGCCGTGATCGGCGATGTCGAGACCCTCGCGCTCCTCCTCCTGCGTCACCCGCAGGCCGATCGTGACGTCCACGAGCTTGTAGAGGATCGCCGAGCCGATGCCCGACCACAGGATCGTCATGCCGACCGCCTTGGCCTGCGTGATGAGCTGGGTCGTCAGGTCGTAGGCACCGACGACGAGCTCGCCGGGCTTCGTGGTGTAGTCCGGGATGCCGACGCCGCCGAGATCCGGGTTGACCAGGATGCCGGTCGCGAGGGCGCCGATGATGCCGCCGATGCAGTGCACGCCGAACACGTCGAGCGAGTCGTCGTAGCCGATCGCGTTCTTCACGGTGGAGCACATCGCGAAGCAGATCGCGCCGGCGACGAGCCCGAGGACGATCGAGCCCATCGGGCCGGCGAAGCCGGAGGCCGGGGTGACGGCGACGAGGCCGGCGATGGCGCCCGACAGCATGCCGAGCAGCGACGGCTTGCCCTTGAGCGCCCATTCCACGAAGAGCCACGAGACCGCCGCGGCCGCGGTGGCCACGAAGGTGTTGATCATGGCGAGCGCCGTGGTGCCGTTGGCCTCGAGGTTCGAGCCGGCGTTGAAGCCGAACCAGCCGACCCAGAGGAGCGAGGCGCCGATCGTGGTCATGGTCAGGGAGTGCGGGGCGAGCAGGTCCCGGCCGTAGCCGATGCGCTTGCCGAGCATGAGGCAGCCGACGAAGCCCGCGATGCCGGCGTTGATGTGCACGACGGTGCCGCCGGCGAAGTCGAGGGCGCCCCATTTGAAGAGCAGGCCCGCATCGGCGTTGACGGCGTCGAGAGCGTCCTGCGCCGTCTTCTTGGCGGCCTCGTCGGTCGCCGCGGCCAGGGCCTTGGCGGCGTTGCCGACCGCGTCCGGTCCGCCCCAGTACCAGACCATGTGGGCCATCGGGAAGTAGATCAGCGTGACCCACAGGATGGAGAACACGACGAGCGCCGAGAACTTCATCCGCTCGGCGAAGGCGCCGACGATGAGCGCCGGGGTGATCATCGCGAACGTCATCTGGAAGCAGATGTAGACGTATTCGGGGATCACGACGCCGTTCGAGAAGGTGGCGGCCGTCGAGTTCGGGTCGATGCCCTTCAGGAAGGCCTTCGAGAAGCCGCCGATGAAGTCGTTCAGGCCGCCGCCGTTGGTGAAGGCGAGGCTGTAGCCGTAGAAGACCCACAGCAGGCAGACGATGCAGGCGATCGCGAAGACCTGCGTCAGGACGGAGAGCATGTTCTTGGTGCGGACGAGGCCGCCGTAGAACAGCGCCAGGCCCGGCACGGTCATCATCAGGACGAGGGCGCTGGAGATCAGCATCCAGGCCGTATCGCCTTTGGCCGGCACGGGCGAGGCGGCCGGGACTGCGGCAGCCTCCAGCGTCGGCGTCTGCGCCAGGGACGGCTCGACGAGGAGGGCGGCGAGCGCTGCCCCTCCCAAGCCGAGCGCGAGGATGTTGCGAAGTTTCATGGACACGAGACTCCCGATCGCGATGCGATTCTGTTGTGAAACGGTGTGTTGCCGCTGAGCCCGCCGGGGCCCGGCGCGGATTTGGGCCGGCTCAGAGGGCGTCGGCGTCGGTCTCGCCGGTGCGGATGCGGACGGCCTTCTCGAGGGGCATGACGAAGATCTTGCCGTCGCCGATCTGGCCGGTGCGGGCGGCCCCGGCGATCGTGTCGATCACGTTCGCGACGAGATCGGCGGAGACGGCCACCTCGATCTTGAGCTTGGGCAGGAAGCTCACGGCGTATTCGGCGCCGCGGTAGATCTCCGTGTGGCCCTTCTGGCGGCCGTAGCCCTTGACCTCGGTCACTGTCAGGCCGTGCACGCCGATGCCGGTCAGGGCGTCGCGCACCTCCTCCAGCTTGAACGGCTTGATGATGGCCATCACGATTTTCATGGGCGGCGCCCCCTTGTCCGACTGGGAACCGGTGGCCGGAGCCGTCTTGATCGCGACGTCTCGGTCCGGGTTGCGCGAGGATCGGGATGACCCCGCGCTCGCCGCCCCTCATTCAAGGACTATGCCAGCGCTTTCCTGGCCGGGAACCTTTTCACGACTTCGCCGTCTGCCCAGGTTTTGGACCGCTCATGCTGATGTTCCGGGCGGCAGCCGGCGACAATCTGCCATTCGATTGTGCAGGTCGTCTTCGCATTAGGCAAAATTCAGCTTTTCCGGGTCGAAAGCGTCCGGAAGCGCACGGTCGATGCCGTCAATCCTGCGCCCGGCGCGGCCTGATCAATCCCTCCTGCGCGACCGAGGCGATCAGCTCGCCCGCGCGGCTGAAGATCTGGCCACGCGCGAAGCCGCGCGCGCCCTCTGCGGCCGGGCTGTCCTGGGCGTATAGCAGCCAATCGTCCGCCCTGAAGGGCCGGTGGAACCAGAGCGCGTGGTCGAGGCTCGCCGACTGCATGTCCGTGTCGAACACGGTGCGCCCATGCGCGATCAGGGTCGCGTCGAGGAGCGTCATGTCGGTGGCGTAGGCGAGCACCGCCTGATGGATCGCGGGGTCGTCCGGCAGGGGCGAGGCCGCCCGCAGCCAGACGCGGCAGCGCGGCTCCCGCGGCTCGCGCACGAGGTAGCGCTCGATCGAGACGGGCTTCAGCTCGATCGGGCGCTCGCGGGCGAAATAGGCGGCGACGGGAAACGGGATGCCCTTGCCGCCCGCAGCGAGGAGGGCCCGCGTGTCGGGCAGCGTCTCGGGATCGGGCGCCTCGGGCATCCGGGCCTGATGGCTGTAGCCCTCCTCCACGTCGTGGTAGGAGACCGACATCGCGAAGATCGCGCGCCCGTGCTGGACCGCCTTGACCCGCCGCGTGGTGAAGCTGCGCCCGTCGCGGATGCGCTCGACCTCGTAGATGATCGGCGCCTTCGGGTCGCCGCCGAGGAGGAAATAGGCGTGCAGGGAATGCGGCGGGCGCGTGCTCGGCACCGTCCGCGTCGCCGCCACGAGCGCCTGCGCGACGACCTGCCCCCCGAACACCCGCGGCCAGCCGATCTGCGGGCTGACGCCGCGGAACAGATCGACCTCCAGGCGCTCGAGGTCGAGGATGTCGAGGAGTTCGGCGACGATTCCGGTCATGGCATCACATGCGGCTGAAGGGGGCCTTGTGGCCTCGGGCGGCAGGTCATAGCAGGCTTGGGCAACACCGATCCACGGGAGGCGACGGAGCCATGACGAGTTCGACTGCCCGGCCCGGCGCCCGCTCCCTCCTCGTCGCCGGCGGCGGCATCCCCGGTCTCGCCCTCGCGCTCGCCCTCGGGCAGGCGCACGGGCCGGCGCTCCGGATCACCGTCTGCGATCCCGGCCTCGCCGCGGCGGCCGCTCGCCAGCGCGGGCGGGCCTACGCGGTCGCCGCGGGCGCGCGGCGCATGCTGGATCGGCTCGGGATCTGGGGCCGCCTCGCGGGCGCGGCGCAGCCGATCCGCGACATGGCGATCAGCGACAGCCGGCTCGCCGATCCCGTCCGGCCCGTCTTCCTGACCTTCGGGCAGGACCGCGAGGCGGACGCCCCCTTCGCCCACATGGTCGAGGCCGAGCCCCTCGCCGAGGCCCTGGTCTCGGCCGCGCGGGAGGCGGAAATCGCCCTCGATCCGGTCGGCGTGGCGCGCGCGCGGCCGGAGCGGGGCGCGATGCGCGTCGCCCTGGCGGATGGCCGCGTTCTCACGGCGAGCCTCGTCGTGGCCGCGGACGGGGCGCGCTCGCGCCTGCGCGAGGCCGCCGGCATCGGCTGGGTCGGCTGGTCCTACCCGCAATCGGGCATCGTCGCGACGATCGGGCACGCCCGCGATCACGAGGGCCGGGCCTGGGAGCATTTCCTGCCGGGCGGCCCCTTCGCGATCCTGCCCCTCAGCGCGGGCGGCCCCCTCGGCCATCGCTCCTCGATCGTCTGGACGGAGCGTGCGGCGGAGGTGCCGGCCCTGCTCGGCGGCGGGCCGGAGGAGGTCCTGGCCGAGATCGAGCGGCGCTTCACCCTCAATCTGGGGGAGCTCGCCCTGCTCGACGGGCCGAGCGCCCATCCCCTCGCCTTCGGCCTCGCCCGCAGCTTCCGGGCGGAGCGCCTCGCGCTCCTCGGCGATGCCGCCCACGTCATCCATCCGATCGCCGGCCAGGGGCTCAATCTGGGGCTCGCCGACGCGGCGGCGCTCGCCGAGGCCGTGAGCGACGCCGTGCGCCTCGGGATGGATCCCGGCGGGGAGGATGTGCTGCGCGCCTACGAGCGCAGCCGCCGCTTCGACGCGCTGGCGATGGCGGCGGCCACCGACGGGCTCAACCGGCTGTTCTCGAACGACGTGCTGCCGGTGCGCCTCATCCGCGACCTCGGCCTCGGCCTCGTCGACCGGATGCCGGCGCTGAAGCGCTACTTCATCGGCGAGGCCGCGGGCCAGCGCGGCGCGCAGCCCCGGCTCATGAGGGGCGAGGCGCTGTAGCGCCCCGCCGGAGGCCGCTCAGGCCTTCTTCTCGCCCTTGGCGCGCTCGATCCCCTCGAGGATCAGGCGGTGGGCCTCGGCCTTGTCGCCCCAGCGCACGACCTTGACCCACTTGCCGGGCTCCAGGTCCTTGTAATGCTCGAAGAAGTGCTGGATCTGGCTGAGCGTGATGTCGGGCAGGTCGGTGTAGTTCTCGATGCGGTCGTAGCGCATCGTCAGGTGGCGCGAGGGCACGGCCACGATCTTCTCGTCCTCGCCGGCATTGTCCTCCATCACGAGGACGCCGACCGGGCGCACGCTCATGATCGCGCCCGGCGCGATGGCCCGGGTGTTGGCCACGAGCACGTCGCAGGGATCGCCGTCGCCCGAGAGCGTGTGCGGGATGAAGCCGTAATTCCCCGGATAGACCATCGAGGTGTAGAGGAAGCGGTCGACGACGAGCGCGCCCGCATCCTTGTCCATCTCGTACTTGATCGGTTCGCCGCCGAGCGGGACCTCGATGATCACGTTGACGTCCTGCGGCGGAGTCTTGCCGATCGAGATGGCGTCGATACGCATGGTCCCTCGTCTCCGGTATCGGGGGCGCGAGCCCCGTCCGCCGGTCTCTTAAAGCCGTTGCCCGACGAAGGAAATCGGCCACGCCCCGCCGTGGCGACGTTTCCGCCGAATCGTTGCCGACGCGGCCCTCACCGGACCCGGTACGCGGCCCTCACCGGAACAGGTATCCGACCTTGGCGAGGCGCAATCCGGCGATCCGGTCGAGGCCCCGCGGCCCGGGGACGCCGCCGAGACCCTCGTAGAAGGCGCCCGCCCGCTCGTTCTCCTCCAGCGACCAGACGCCGACGCGCGCGAGCCCGTGATCGCCCAGATCGTTGCGCACGGCCCGGAACAGGCGCCGGCCGAGCCCGACGCCCTGGTATTCGGGGGCGAGGTAGAGCTCGTCGATCTCGCCCTCCGCCTTCAGGGCGACGCTGCGGGCCCGCCCGTAGGCCGCGTAGCCGACGACGCCCTCGGCCGTCTCGACCACGGCGATCGGCCGTCCGCGGCGCAGGGCGCCCCGCCACCAGCGGCCGTCCCGCTGCGCGATCAGGCGTTCCAGGGCGAGCCCGGGAATGATGCCGCGATAGGCTTCCCGCCAGGACGCGTCGAACACCGCGGAGAGGGACCCCGCGTCGCTCTCGCGGGCCCGGCGGATGCTCGTCGTGCTGCGCGTGCTCATGCCCCGGATCCCTTCTCGCAAGCGTGCTTCGTTGCCGGTGGGAAACCCGAATGCCCTGCCTCAGGTTCTGCCCGGATGCCGGCAAAGAGAAGGCAAGGCCGATGCCGGAAACGTACCCTCGATTTGCGAGGGTCCGGCCGGGCTGTTAGAGGCGGCCTCCGCCCCCTCCGCGAGCCCTTCCGCGCATCCCGTGTTCAACCGATTCCGCACCACCGAGGTCCGCAACGCGCGGCGTCTGGCCCGCATCGCCCGCTTCGAGCGGCCGATCTCGGGGCCGGGCGCCCGCCTGATGGCCTGGGCGAACATGCTCCTCGTGGATCACGGGGTGTTCCGCCTCGCCTATCTGAACCGGCACCGGGTCGGGGCCGGCGAGATCTGGCGCTCGGCCCAGCCGAGCCCGCGCGACCTCGCCCGCTTCCACCGCCAGGGCGTGCGCACGATCATCTCGCTCCGGGGAGGGCGCGAGCACGGGTCGTGGCCCCTGCAGCGGGAGGCCTGCGAGCGGCACGGGCTGAAGCTCGTCGAGTTCGTGCTGCGCTCCCGCGACGCGCCGTCGCGGGAGACGATCCTCGCCGCGCGCGACGTCTTCGCGGGCATCGAGTACCCGGCGGTGATGCATTGCAAGTCGGGGGCGGACCGGGCGGGGCTCGCCGCCGCCCTCTACCTGATCCTGCACGAGAACCGGCCCGTGGCCGAGGCGGCCCGCCAGCTCTCGGCGCGCTTCGGCCATTTCCGCTTCGCCAAGACGGGGATCCTCGACGCGTTCTTCGCGCTCTACCTGCGCGAGGGCGAGCCGCGGGGGCTCGACTTCCTCACCTGGGTCGAGACCGCGTACGATCCGGAGGCGCTCCGGCGGTCCTTCCGGGCGGGGTTCTGGTCGGACGTGCTGGTCGACCGGGTGATCCGGCGCGAGTAGGCCGCTACTCCGCCGCGAGCCGGGTCGTCTCGCGGAAGGGGTGGGCCGGGTAGACGCCGATGATCTTGCACTCGCGCGAGAAGTAGCGGAGCTCGTCGAGGGCCCGGGCCAGTCCCGGATCGTCCGGGTGCCCGTCGACCTCGGCGTAGAACTGCGTCGCCGTGAACTGGCCCTCGACCATGTAGCTCTCGAGCTTCGACATGTTGACGCCGTTCGTCGCGAAGCCGCCGAGCGCCTTGTAGAGGGCGGCCGGGATGTTGCGCACCCGGAAGATGAAGCTCGTCACCATCGGTCCCTCGCCGGCCTGCGCCGTGATCGGATCGGGCGAGAACACCACGAAGCGGGTGGTGTTGTGCGCCTCGTCCTCGACGTCGCGCGCCAGGATCTCGAGTCCGTAGACCTCGGCGGCGAGTGCCGGGGCGAGCGCGCCCCGCGTCGGGTCGCCGGCCTCCGCCACCTCGCGCGCGGCGCCGGCCGTGTCGCCGGCGACCACCGCCTTGAGCCCGAGCCGCCGGATGATGCGGCGGCACTGGCCCAGCGCGTGGACGTGGCTGTGCACGCTGGTCAGCCCCTCGGCGGGTGCGCCCGGAAGCGCCATCAGCTGGAAGTGGATCGGCAGGAAGTGCTCGGCCACGATGTGGAGCGGCGAGGTCGGCAGCAGGTGGTGGATGTCGGCGACCCGCCCCGCGATCGAGTTCTCGATCGGGATCATGGCGAGTGCGGCGCGCCCCTCCGTCACCGCCGCGAAGGCGTCCTCGAAGGTCGGGCAGGGCAGCGGCGTCCAGTCCGGATAGGCCTGCGCGCAGAGGATGTGCGAGTTGGCGCCGGGCTCGCCCTGGTAGGAGATGGTGCGGTTGGTCATCGTGCGTCAGTTCAGGCGGCGGGCGCCCATCAGGGCGCGGGCGCGTTCGAGGTCATGGGGCGTGTCGACGCCGAGCGGAAGGTCGTCGACGACGATCGCGTCGATGCGCATGCCGGCCTCGAGCGCCCGCAGCTGCTCCAGCTTCTCGCGGGTCTCGAGGTGGCCGGGCGGCAGGGCCATGAAGCGGGCGAGCGCCGTGCGGCGATACGCGTAGAGGCCGATATGGTGATGAAGCGCCCCCTCCCCCCACGGGGCGCGGGCCCGCGTGAAGTAGAGGGCGCGCAGCCGGTCCGGGCCGACCGGGACGCCGACGAGCTTGACCACGTTCGGGTCGGTCGCCTCCTCGTCGCGGGTGATCACGGCGCAGAGCGTGGCGATGTCGACGGCCCGGTCGGCGAGGGGCGTCACGGCCGCGCCGATGGCGCGCGGGTCGATCGTCGGCAGGTCGCCCTGGACGTTGACGACGACATCGTGATGGCCTTCCGGATCGACGATCTCCAGCGCCTCGGCGAGGCGGTCCGAGCCCGAGGGGTGATTGGCCCGCGTCATCACCGCGAGGCCGCCGACCGCCTCGACCGCCGCCGCGATCTCCGGCGCGTCGGTCGCCACCACAACCGGGCCGATGCCCGCCTCCGTCGCGCGGCGCCAGACATGCACGATCATCGGCTCGCCGGCGATGTCGGCGAGCGGCTTGTTCGGCAGGCGCGTCGCGGCGAGCCGCGCGGGGATCAGGACCAGGGGGTCGGACATGCTGTCAACAACCTTCGCAACAGCCTTCGCGACAGCCCTCGTGGCAGGCTTCGTCTCGCGGCCGGGGTGCTTAACAGGCGGCAGGCGTGTTGTCATGGCGAGGATTCGAGGGACGTTTGTCCCGCTCCGTGGCCTCTGCGACCTCGCGGTCGCCGAATCCGCCATTGTCAAGATCCGTGCGGAGCGGCTAAGGCACCCTCGAACTTTTCCAAGGTCGGCGCCTTCCCCCGCCGGTCGCAATCTTGTGCCGCGGGGGCGCAGCCCGGCGGCGCGCCGGAGTTGTCGAGAATGGACTCATTCGAGGTGAACAAGGTTGCCGGCGCGGTGCTCGGAGCCTTGCTGTTCGCGATGGGATCGGGGTTCGTCGCCGAGCTGATCTACCACCCGAAGCCCGCGGGCAGCGCCGGCTACGAGCTGCCGGAGCCGAAGGCCGAGGCCGGCGGCGCCCCCGCCGCGAAGGCCGAGCCCGTCTCCGTGCGGCTCGCCAGCGCCAATGTCGAGAAGGGGCAGGCCGGGACGAAGGCTTGCCAGTCCTGCCACAGCTTTGAGAAGGGCGGCCCGAACAAGGTCGGTCCCCATCTCTGGGACGTGGTGGAGCGCCAGAAGGCCCATGAGCCGGGCTTCGACTACTCGGCCAGCCTGAAGGAGAAGGGCGGCGCCTGGACCTACGAGGATCTCGACCACTTCCTGGAAAGCCCCAAGGGCTACGCGAAGGGCACGAAGATGGCCTTCGCCGGCATCTCCTCCCCGCAGGAGCGCGCCAACGTCATCGCCTACCTGCGTACGCTCTCCGACAGCCCGAAGCCGCTTCCCGCCGCCGAGAAGGCCGACGCCAAATCGGGCGAGGCCAAATCGGGCGAGGCCAAGCCGGCGGACGCGAAGCCGGCGGATGCGAAGCCCGAGTCCAAGCCCGCCGACGCCGCGCCGACGAAGGCCGGGGGCGACAAGCCCTCCGCCGAGACGCCGGCGGCGAACAAGCCCTCCGAGGGCAAGGACAGCCCGGCCAAGCCCGCCGACACGAAGGAGGCCAAGCCCGTCGGGCCGAAGCCCGCCGGCAGCGTCGAGGGCCACAACGAGGTCGCCCCGCAGCAGGCCCCCGAGGCCGGCGGCCCGGCGCCCTCCGCCAAGGACGCGCCCGCACCCGCCGCCCCGAGCGCGCCCGACGCGACGGAGGCCCCCGCCAAGCCCGATCCGGCGGCCGAGCAGAAGGCCAAGGATCTCGACGCAGGCAGCAAGCCCGCGCAGCAATAGAGGGCGTCCGACGCCCCAGCGAAGGCCGGGCCCCGCGCCCGGCCTTCGTCGTTCTGCCGGTCCCGCCCGGCCCTCCGCGCCGCTTGATACAGGTGAATGCGGCCGGAGCCTCGTGCGGCCACAAAGCGGTATGCACACGCTCCCGCGTCCGGCACGGATCGACTTCACCTTCCAGGCCCGCACCGACCGCTGCCTCGCGCTCACCCGCCTCGCGATCGAGTCGAGCCGGGCCCGGATCGAGGAATCGGTGCGGCTCCTCCAGCGTCCGCGCCTCGCCAAGGCCCCGCCCTCGGACGCTTCCTGACCGGGCGGGAGCCCTGCGCGGACGCGCCGGCTTGGCGTGCGGCGCCCGTCCGTCCTAGAACGTCGCCCGGCCCCGCGTCCCGACCCCGGTCGGGCGCCCACCGGGAGATCGCTCCACCGTGACAGCCCACGCCCTGATCGGACGCCTCTTCGCCGCGACGCTCTGCGTCGCCCTACCGGGGCTTCCGGCCAGAGCGGCGCCCGAATCCTCCGCCGCCTCCGTGGCCGCGCCGACGGGCGAGTGGGCGCACGCCGTCACGCTGATGGGCCAGCCGAAATACGGGCCGGACTTCAAGCATTTCGAGTACGCCAAGCCCGACGCGCCGAAGGGCGGCCTCGTGCGCCTCGGCGCGCTCGGCGGCTTCGACAACCTCAACACGATCGTGTCGGGGCTGAAGGGCGATCTCGAGGGCGGGGTCCTGCTCATCTACGACACGCTGATGACGGAATCCCTCGACGAGCCCTTCACCTCCTACGGGCTGCTCGCCGAATCCGTCCGGATCGCGCCCGACCTGTCCTCGGTCACGTATCGGCTGCGCGAGGGCGGGCGCTGGCATGACGGGAAGCCGATCACGGCCGAGGACGTGATCTGGTCCTTCGGCATCCTCAAGGACAGCAGCCCCTTCTACGCCGCCTACTACCAGAACGTGGCGAAGGCCGAGCAGACGGGCGAGCGCGAGGTGACCTTCACCTTCAGCGAGACCGGGAACCGCGAGTTGCCGCAGGTGATCGGCCAGCTCCGCGTGCTGCCCAAGCACTGGTGGACGGGCAAGAACGCCGAGGGCAAGGCGCGCAACCCTACCGAGACCAGCCTGGAGATCCCCCTCGGCTCCGGCCCCTATCGCCTCGCCAAGGTCGATCCGGGCCGCAGCGCGACCTACGAGCGGGTGGCCGATTACTGGGGCAAGGACCTGCCGGTGAATGCCGGGCGCAACAACCTCGGCACGATCCGCAACGAGTATTTCCGCGACTCGACCGTGCTGGTCGAGGCGCTGAAGGGCGACCTCTACGATTTCCGCACCGAGAACGTCGCCCGCAACTGGGCCACCGCCTACGACGACTTCCCCGCCGTCAAGGAGGGCCGCCTCGTCAAGGAGGAGTTCCCGGATCGCGGGAACGGCATCATGCAGGCCTTCGTGTTCAACCTGCGCCGGGACAAGTTCAAGGACGAGCGCGTGCGGCGCGCCTTCAACCTCGTCATGAACTTCGAGGAGATGAACCGGGCCCTGTTCTTCGGCCTCTACAAGCGGATCGACTCCTACTATTTCGGCTCGGAGCTCGCCTCCTCGGGCCTGCCCGAGGGCGAGGAGAAGGCGATCCTGGAGAGCGTCAGGGACAAGGTCCCGGCCTCCGTCTTCACCACGCCCTACAGGAACCCGGTCAATGACGGCCCCGACGCCGTGCGGGCGAACCTGCGCGAGGCGGTCAAGCTCCTGCGCGAGGCGGGCTACGAGCTGCGCGGCGGCAAGATGGTCGACGCCAAGACCGGCGAGCCGCTCACGGTCGAGTTCCTCGAATTCCAGAACGTCTTCGAGCGGGTGATCCTGCCGTTTGCCGCGCAGCTGAAGCTGATCGGCATCGATTCGACGCTGCGCGTCATCGATCAGGCGCAGTACCAGAACCGGATGCGCGCCTTCGAGTTCGACATCACGACGAGTTCCTGGCCCGAATCGCTCTCGCCGGGCAACGAGCAGCGCGAGTACTGGGGCTCGGCCGCATCCGACAAGCCGGGTGCGCGCAACATCGCCGGCATCAAGGATCCGGGCATCGACGCCCTGATCGAGAAGGTGATCTTCGCCAAGGACCGGCCCGGCGTCGTCGCCGCGACCCGCGCCCTCGACCGGACCCTGCTCGCCCACCATTACGTGGTGCCGCAATGGGCCTCCGGCGTCTCCCGCACCCTGCGCTGGAACCGCTTCGGCCATCCGGACCTGCTGCCGCGCTACGGCGGCTCGGGCTTCCCGACGACGTGGTGGTACGACGAGACGATGGCCGCCAAGACCGGGGCGCCCCGTTGAGCCCCGCTCCCACACGGCGCGGTCTCGTCCTCGGCGCCGGGGCGCTCGCCGGCGCGGCCTGCCTGCCGCGCGGAGCCCGCGCCCAGAATCCCCGGCCCGCCCACGGTCTCTCGAGCTTCGGCGACCTGAAATACCCGGCCGATTTCCAGAATTTCGACTACGTGAACCCGGCTGCGCCCCATGGCGGCCGGTTCTCGGCGCAGCTCTCGGCGACCTTCGGCAACCAGAACGGCAACACGTTCAACACGCTCAACGTCTACGTCCTGCGCGGGGACGGTGCGGCGGGCATGAACCTCACCTTCGACAGCCTGATGGTGCGCGCCCTCGACGAGCCGGACGCGCTCTACGGCCTCGTGGCCCGCGCCGTCGAGGTGAGCGAGGACGGGCTCACCTACACGTTCCGCCTGCGCCCGCAGGCCCGCTTCCATGACGGGTCGCGGCTGACGGCCCGGGACGTCGCCGCCTCGCTGAAGCTCCTCAAGGCGAAGGGGCACCCCGAGATCTCGCAGGTGATCGCCGACATGACGGACGCGGCGGCCCCCGACGAGGGCACCGTGATCGTCACCTTCGCGCCCGGGCGCAGCCGCGACCTGCCGCTCTTCGTGGCGCAATTGCCGATCTTCTCGGCGGCCTATTACGAGACCCGCGACTTCGAGGCGGCGAGCCTGGAGCCGCCGCTCGGCTCCGGCCCCTACCAGGTCGGGCGGCTCGATGTCGGCCGCTTCATCGAGTTGGAGCGGGTGCGCGACTACTGGGCGGCCGACCTGCCGGTCAATGTCGGCCAGAACAATTTCGATTCGATCCGCTACGAGTATTTCCGCGACCGGCAGGTGGCCTTCGAGGCGTTCAAGAGCGGCGCCTTCACCTACCGGGAGGAGTTCACCGCCCGCGTCTGGGCGACGGGCTACGACTTCCCGGCCGTCAAGGAAGGCCGCGTCGTGCAGACGACCCTGCCCGACGCCACCCCCTCCGGCACGCAGGGCTGGTGGATCAACACCCGCCGCGAGCCCTTCCGCGATCCGCGGGTGCGCGAAGCGATCGGCCTCTGCTTCGATTTCGATTGGACGAACCGCAACCTGATGTACGGCGCCTACACGCGCACGGCCTCGTATTTCGAGAACTCGGACCTCAAGGCGACGGGCAAACCCTCGGCGGAGGAACTCGCCCTCCTCGACCCCCTGCGCGACGGCCTGCCGGCGGAGGTGTTCGGCGAGGCCTGGACCCCGCCCGCCTCGGACGGCTCCGGCCAGGACCGGGCGCTCCTCAGCCGCGCGGTGGCGCTGCTGCGCGAGGCCGGCTGCACCCGCGAGGGCGGCATAGCCCGCTTGCCCGGCGGCAAGCCGATCGAGATCGAGTTCCTCGACACCGACCCCGCGCTCGAGCCGCACACCCACCCCTTCATCCGCAATCTCGGGCTGATCGGCATCAAGGGCACGATCCGGCAGGTGGATCCTTCGCAATACCAGGCGCGCCTCAACGACTTCGCCTTCGACGTCACCTCGCGCCGCTTCACGAACGGCGTCACGCCGGGCGCCGAACTCCGCCAGGCCTACGGCTCGCGCGCGGCCGGCACGCCGGGCTCGAACAACCTCGCGGGCATCGCGGACCCGGCGATCGACGCGCTCGTCGACAAGGTCGCGAACGCCGCCTCGCGCCAGGACCTGACCCATGCCTGCCGCGCCCTCGACCGGGTGCTGCGGGCCGGCCGCTACTGGGTGCCGATGTGGTATTCGGGCAGCCACCGCCTCGCGGTCTGGGACGTCTACGGCCGCCCGGCCGCCGGCCCGCGCTACGGGCTCGGCGCGCCCTCCATCTGGTGGTTCGACGCCGACAAGGCGCGCCGGATCGGCCGCAACTGACCGCGGAAGGGGACCCTCGTGCTCGCCTACATCCTGCGCCGCGTCGCCCTGATGATCCCGACCCTGTTCGGGATCATGCTGATCACCTTCGCGATCGTGCAATTCGCCCCCGGCGGCCCGGTGGAGCGGGTGCTGGCCCAGCTCCAGGGCCAGGGCGACGGCGCGCTCTCGCGCGTGACCGGCGGCGCGGGCGATCTCGGCGGCGGGATGTCCGCCAACCGCACCGGCGAGACGAGCTCGAAGTACCGCGGCGCGCAGGGGTTGAGCCCCGAATTCATCGCCAAGCTCGAGCAGCAATTCGGCTTCGACCGGCCGGCGCCCGAGCGCTTCGCCAAGATGCTCTGGGACTATGCCCGGTTCGATTTCGGGCGGAGCTATTTCCGCGACGTCAGCGTGCTGCAGCTGATCCGCGAGCGCCTACCGGTCTCGATCTCGCTGGGGCTCTGGATGACGCTCCTGTCCTACGCGATCTCGATCCCGCTCGGCATCCGCAAGGCCGTGAAGGACGGCTCCCGCTTCGATCTCTGGACCTCCTTCGTCGTCATCATCGGCTACGCGATCCCGGGCTTCCTGTTCGGGCTGATGCTGATCATCCTGTTCGCGGGCGGCTCCTTCGTGCAGATCTTCCCCCTGCGCGGCCTCACCAGCGAGGGCTGGGAGAGCTTCACCTGGGGCGAGAGGATCGTTGATTACGCCTGGCACATGGTGCTGCCGCTCACCGCCCTGGTGATCGGGGCCTTCGCCACCTCGACGCTGCTGACCAAGAACTCCTTCCTCGACGAGATCCGCAAGCAATACGTGCTGACCGCCCGCATGAAGGGCCTGAGCGAGCGCCGCGTCCTCTACGGGCACGTCTTCCGCAACGCGATGCTGATCGTGGTGGCGGGCTTTCCCGGGGCCTTCATCTCGGCCTTCTTCACGGGCTCGCTCCTGATCGAGACGATCTTCAGCCTGGACGGGCTGGGCCTGCTCTCGTTCCAGTCGATCGTCGGGCGCGATTATCCGGTCGTCTTCGCCACGCTCTACATCTTCTCCCTGCTCGGGCTCGCGGTGAACCTGCTCTCCGACCTCATCTACGTCTGGATCGACCCGCGCATCGACTTCTCCGCGCGCGCGACCTGAGGGCGCTCCCTCAGGTCGTGTGGAGCCGGATGAGGAAGAGGTCCGCCCCCGCGAGATGGAAGCACGCCCCCTCGAGGAGAGGCGGCTTCGCGAAGGGGTCGATCGAGCAGGCGCGCGCCTCCGACTCGCCGGGCCCTCCGCCGAGGACCCGCGCCAGGGCCCAGTCGGGGAAGTCTCTTGGCGGCAGCTGGGTCTGCGCGGCGCCGGCGAGAAGCGGGCGGGCGGCGTCCGGCGCGAAGCGAAGGACCGCCACGAGGAGCCAGTCGGACGGGCCGAGGCCGCCCGCCTCGCCCAACGCCTGCGTCTGCCACCACGCCTCCTGCGGCCGCGCCGGCAGGCGGATCAGCCGCCCGAGGGCCTCGATATCGGTGCTGACGGTCACGGCCTCTGTCCTCTCCCGCGCGACGGCGCGCCCCGTGGCGGCGAGGCCGAGCGCCTGACCGCCGAGCACTTGCCCCCCGAGCACTTGCCCCCCGAGCACTTGCCCCCCGAGCGAGAGGCCGAGGCGCAGCAGCGCGGCCCGCCGCGTCAGGGAGCCCGGTCCCCGGTCCGGGCTCACAGGCGGTTCCGCAAGCGGCGATTGTCGGAGGGCCGCCTCTGCCGCGAGGTGTCCGCCAGGGTCACGCGGGCGGCGGCCACCGCCGAGCCGCGCCATGCGACGTGCCGCTGAACCTCCGCCACATTGAGATATTGCTGCGCCAGCCCCGTGATCTCGAACAGGCCGTTGGCGTCGTCCGGTATGCCGGTGGCGATGTCCTGCGCGCCCGGGTTGAAGTTGTACATGTCCTCGACGTGGATGGTCATCGTCATCTCGTAGACCGGGTAGGCGGGATGCGCGCTCACGATCACGTCGGCGCTGATCCAGAAATTGTGCGCGCCGATGGCCTTCTGCCAATTCTCGGTCTGCGGGTAGGGAAACGGGGACTGGGTGCCGCCCGCCGCGAGCGCGGTCGAGGTCATGCTGAAGCTTGCATCGCGCCTCGGGAAGGACCGCTCGTAGAGGCCGACGGCGCCCTCGCGCGCGTCGCGGATCATGTTGTCGAGGGTGATCCGCCCGCTCGGATCGTCCCGCAGGTAGCGCTCGTAGCCGATCCGCCGCGTCCGCCCGCTTCCTTCCAGAAAGTGCCGATAGGCGGCGAGCGCATCCGGCACGTCGTTGTGCGGCAGGAACGGCACGTTCTGGCCGGCTTCGGCGGCTTCCAGCAGCAGCTTCCAGCGGGCCAGCATCTTCCGGTCGCCGAGCGACGGCGCGCGCTTCTGATACTGGTCGAGGAAGCCGTTGTCGTGGCGGATCTTCGGGCGGATCGGCGGACCGATCGAGTAGAGGGCGCGCGGCACCGTCGAACGCTCCGGGTTGTTCAGGTTCGGGCTCCCGGCCGGCCGGCGACGACTGGTCGGAGACCCGGGCGCGCTCCCGCGTGTCTTGAGCTTGGCAGTCTTCGCGGCCGAGCTCAAGCGGGTAGACAGGCCCCGCCCCCGCCGCTGCCGGGCCGGGCGCGCAAGCCCCATTTGCAGCCGGGCCCCCGCGCTGCTATCGGGCGCGACGCCTGGATCCCGGAAGCGCGCGTGTCTCCCCTCTCCCTCGTCATCCGGCCCGAGCATCCCGACGACGGGCCGGCCATCGAGCGCCTGCATGCCCGGGCCTTCGGGCCGGGACGCTTCGCCCGCACCGCCTACCGCCTGCGCGAGGGCGTGGGGCACCGGGCCGAGCTCAGCTTCACGGCCCTCGTCGGCACCTTCCTCGTCGGTTCGGTGCGGGTCGGACCCGCCCGGGCGGGCGACCGGCCGATCCTGGTGCTCGGCCCTCTCACCGTCGATCCGAGCTTCGGCAACCGCGGCGTCGGGGCCGCCCTGATGGAGGCGAGCCTGTCGGCGGCGCGGGAGGCCGGGCACGGCCTCGTCGTGCTGGTGGGAGACGCCCCTTATTACCGCCGCTTCGGCTTCGTGCCGGTGCCGGCCGGCCGCCTCGTCCTGCCGGGTCCGGTCGATCCGGCCCGCTTCCTCTGGCTTGAACTCGCCGAGGGCGCCTTCGCGGCGGCCGAAGGCCCGGTCTCGGGCGGCTGAACCTGCGCGCCGGAGGGGCGATGAGCACCAACTATGTCGACGCGTTCATCCTCGCCTCCGCCGACAGCCCGGCCGATGCCGGCCTCGCCCCCCTGAAGCCGGGCTCGATCGCGCAGATCCAGCACGCCCTCCTCCTCGCCGATCCCTACGGGCTCACGAGCGACGACCTGCTGTTCGAGGTCCATGCGCGCCGCCGCGCCCTCACGGAGGCGGAGCGGCCGGCGGAGCGCGCCGCCTTCCTGGCCCGGCCGCAGGCGTGCCTGCGCGCCTCGCCGCTGGTGAAGCTGCACGGCTGGGGGCTGCACCACGATGCGGCGGGCCGCGTCGCGGCCTACGGCGTCGAGACGCAGGCCTATGCGATGTTCGCCGCGCGCACGGACCTCAGGATCGTTCCCGGCATGCGCACCCGGCGCGCCTGAGCCTCAGCCGGCGGCTCAGGCGGCGCGCCCGCGGCGCCCCTCCACGAGCCACATCGCCAGCAGCGCCGCGCCGATGGCGGCCAGAGCCCAGAGGCCGAGGGCGAGCGGGTAGACCTCGACGCCCCGGATGATGGCGCTGTCGCTCGGGCGGAAACCGATCCAGTCGCCGCCGCTCAGGCGTCCGCTGCGCACGCTCTGCAGACGCGGCACGCTGATCCCGCCCGCATCCGCCACGCGGCGGATCGAGCCGCCCGTCGCCTCGGCGAGCGCCCGCGTCCGCTCGGTGTCGCTGAACACGTCGGTGAGCTCGCGCGGATTGGCCGGGCCGACGCTGACGAAGGCGACGAGGGATCCGGAACGCAGCGTGTGGAGGCCGAGCTCGCTCGCCTCGAAGGTCGCCGAGAACAGGCCGGGCTGCGCCTCCGTGAGGGTGAGGGTCCGTTCCTGCCCGGTCGGGCCGGTGACGGTGACGGGCTCGGCCGTATCCGACATGGTTTGGCGCTCGACCCGGACCTCGCGGCCCCGGCCCGTGGTCTGGGCGCGCAGCGCCTCCTCCTCCAGCGCAGGCTCCTTCATCAGCCAGTGGCCGAGGCGGCGCAGCAGGTCGAGATGCGGGCCGCCCTCTTGGTAGCCCCGCGCCCAGAGCCAGGCATGGTCCGAGAGCAGCAGCGCGACGCGCCCCTTCTCCTCGCGGGAGAGGGCGAGCAATGGCAGGTTGTTGGCCCCTGCCAGGATCGGCTGGATCCCGGGCCGGGTCTGCGCCGCGACGATGCGCAGCCAGTCGCCCCAGGTTGGTGGGCTCGATTCGGAGCCGGGCAGCGCCCGCGTGACGGGGTGGCGCGCGCCGGTCTGCGTGAGGGCGGCCTTGTAGGGCTGCTCGACGACCCGGCCGTTCGGGTCGCCGGGCAGGATCGAGGAGAGCCGGGTGCGGGCGAGGCTCGCCGAGGAGGCGAATTCCGGACCCGCCGCGATGAGGAGCGCGCCGCCTTCCTGCACGTAGCGGACGATGTTGTCGAAATAGGCCGAGGGCAGCACGCTCTGGTTGGCGTAGCGGTCGAAGATGATCAGGTCGAAATCCTTGATCTTCTGGACGAACAGCTCGCGCGTCGGGAAGGCGATCAGGGAGAGTTCGGAGATCGGCGTGCCGTCCTGCTTCTCGGGCGGGCGCAGGATGGTGAAGTGGACGAGATCGACATTGGCGTCGGACTTGAGGAGGTTGCGCCACGTCCGCTCGCCCTGGTGCGGCTCGCCGGAGACGAGGAGCACGCGCAGCTTCTCGCGGATGCCCTCGATCGGCAGCACCGCCCGGTTGTTGACCGTGGTCAGCTCGCCCGGCAGCGGCTCGACCTCGATCTCGACGACGTTCGGGCCGCCATGCTCGATCTTCGTCGTCAGCGCGAAGGGCTTGCCCGTCGGCACGCTGCGCCGGCCGATCTGCTCGCCGTCGCGGCGGACCGTCACCACGGCGTTGCCGGTGCCGCCCCGCTCCATCACCTCGGCCCGGATCGTCAGCTCCTTGCCGACGATGCCGAAGCGGGGCGCTTCCAGGAGCTTGATCTGCCGGTCGCGCTCGTCCGGGTGCCCGGTGACGAGGACGTGGAGCGGCGCCTTCAGGCCGAGCGCGGCGGCGGTGGCCGGGATGTCGTGGATCACGCCGTCCGTCAGCATCACGACGCCCGCCAGCCGCTCCGGCGGCACGTCGGCGAGCGATTGCGAGAGCGCCGCGAAGAGTTGCGTGCCGCCGTCGCCCTCGCGGGAATCCGGCACGTCGATGAAGCGCGGCTCGATGTTGGTGAGGCCGCCGAAGCGGCGCTGCAGCTCGGCCCGGACCTGATCGGTCATGGCCGGGCGATCGCCGAGCGATTGCGAGCCCGAGCGGTCGACGACGACCGCCGCGACGTCCTTCACCGGCTCCCGGTCCTCGCGCACGAGGGACGGGTTTGCGAGGGCGGCGAGGACGAGGATCAGCACGAGGGCCCGCAGGCCCGCCGTCCGCCCGCGCGCCACGAGGGCGAGGCCGCCGAACAGGAGGGCGAGCACGCCGAAGCCGGCGAGAACCGGCCAGGGGACGAGGGGCGTGAAGCTGAGGCTCAGCACGGAGCGAGCCCTCCGCGATCAGGGGTGCACCGGCGATCATCAAGCCCGCGCCGCGCCCCCGCTCCCGTTCGGGAGAGGGACGGGGTGAGGGGTGCGACCGTTTCCGAAAAACCTGTCCCCCTCACCCGGTCGGCTCGCGCGGCGTCGACCTCTCCCGGGCTGGAGAGCTGAAGGGCGCCCGATCGAGCCGGGCTGCGAGCCAGCGGCCGTCTCACCTGTGCCTGCATGTTCCTCACTGTCCGAGCCGCTCCAGCAGGGCCGGCACGTGGACCTGATCCGCCTTGTAGTTGCCGGTCAGCGTGTACATCACGATGTTGACGCCGCCGCGGAAGGCCATCTCGCGCTGGCGCTGGTCGCCCCCGGTGACGGGATAGAGCGCCTCGCCCCGGCGGCCGACCGCCCAGGCGGCGGCGAGGTCGTTGCCGGTGATGATGATGGGGCTGACCCCGTCGCCCGCGCGCGCCGGGCGCCGCTCGCCCCCGTCCGCCGCGGGGGGCAGCGCCTCGACCCAGGTCTGGCCCGTCGCGTAGCGGCCGGGGAAGGTCTCGACGAGGTAGAAGGCCTTGGTGAGCACGTGGTCGATCGGAACGGGCTCCAGTTCCGGCACCTCCAGCGTCGCCAGCATCTTGCGCAGGTAGGCCGCCTCCGGCGTCGGCCCGTCGCCCGGGCGGCTCGTCAGGGCGTCGCGGGTGTCGAAGAGGACGGTGCCGCCGTTGCGCATGAAGGCGTCGATCCGGCGGATCGCGGCCTCGCTTGGCTGCGGGCGCCCCGGCGCGATCGGCCAGTAGATCAGCGGGTAGAAGGAGAGCTCGTCCCTGGCCGGGTCGAGGCCCGCGGGCTCGCCGGGTTCGAGCGCCGTGCGCGAGGCGAGCATCTGGGTCAGCCCCGAGAGGCCGGCCCGGCTCGCCTCGTCGACCGCCGCGTCGCCGGTGATCACGTAGGCGAGGCGCGTCACGAGGGCGGATTCGAAGCCGTTCGGGCGGTTCGCCGCCGGCTCCTCGGCGCGCGTCGGGAGCGGAGCCGCCAGCGCCAGGAGGGCGAGGCCGGCGAGCAGCAGGGCGGCCGGCCGGTTGCCGACCCGGCCCAGCAGGCCTCCGGTCGACCGGCTGAGGAACCCGCCGAGCCAGAGCCCGGCGAGGGTGTCGAGGACGAGGAGCATCAGGGCAAGGGTGAAGAGGTGGGCCCGAAGGTCAAGGGTCTCGGCCCCCGCCAGCGAGCCGAGGCGGGCATTCTTCAGGCTCGCGAGGTCGAGGGCCTTCAGCCGGTCGTCCGGCCGGAGCGCGTTGACGGCGATGCCGCTATCAGCCGGCCCGTAGAAGCCCGGCGGGTGCTCGCCCGTCGCCCGGTCCCCGTAATCGGCCGAGACGGCCTTGGCGGAGGCGGGCGGGCTGCCGAGCGCCCCGAACCCGTCGAGGGTCAGCCGCGGCGCCAGGACGGCGGCCGCGGGCCGCGGGCCGCCCTCGGCCACCGGGGCGGCGCTGCTGCCGGCGAGGCCCACCACCCGCCGCAGCATGTCGATGAAGAGGCCGGACAGGGGCAGGTTCGACCAGGTCGTGTCGGCGGTGACGTGGAACAGCACGACGAGCCCCTGGCCCCGCTTCTCGGCGGTGACGATCGGCGTGCCGTCCTGGAGCGAGGCCCAGGTCCGGCTCGGCAACTCGCCGTCGGGCTCCGCCAGGATCTGGCGGCGCACGCCGATATCGGCCGGCGGCGCGAGGCCCGCGAAGGGGCTCTCGGGGGCGAAGGGGGCCAGCGTCTTCGGGCTGTCCCAGGAGAGCGTGCCGCCGAGCGTCCGGCCGCCCCGGCGCAGGCGCACGGGCACGAGCGGATCGTTGCCGGCGGCGAGCCGGGCCCCGGCGAAGCGCAGGAGGAGGCCGCCGCCATCGACGAAGGTCGAGACGCGGCCGAGCGTCTGCTCGTCGAGCGCCCCGACATCGGCCAGAACCAGCACGGAGACCTGGCTGTCGAGCATCTGGCCGATCGACTCGGCCGTGCCCTTGGCGCCGCGGGGCTCCTGCACGTCGGCGAAGGGCGTCAGCGCCTTGGCGAGATAGTAGGTCGGCGCCAGCAGGGGCTGCGCCTGATCGGCCGTGCCGCCGAAGACGAGGCCGACGCGGCGCCGCTTGCCGCGCTCGTCCATCAGGGCCACGGCTCCGGCCGAGCGCTCGTTGGTGATCTCGAGCCGCGCGATCGCGTTGCGCAGCTCCACCGGCAGGTCGAACACGATCTCGGCCTCGGTGGCGTTCGGCGCGAAGGCGAAATCGTGCTCCGCGAGGGGCAGGCCCTTCTGGTCGAGCGCCCGGACGAGGCCCGTGTCGCGCCCGTTGGGCGCCGCGCGCAGGACCCGTGCGGTGAGCCGTCCGCCCCCCTCCGAGCCGGTGATCGCGATCAACGTCGGCTGGTCGGTTTTGAGGATCGCGAGATCAACGCCGTGCTTCGTCGCGAGCGCCTCCAGATCCGGCGCGAAACGACCCTCCCCGGTCCCCGCGACGCCGTCGCTGATCCAGACGATGCCGGCTCCCGGCATCCGCTCCAGGACGCTTCCGATGGCCGGCAGATGCGCCGCCCGGTCGGCGAGATGGGGCCGCGGCGCGATCGCCCGCAGGCGCTCCAGCGCGGCGGCCGGGTTGCGCGCCTCGGCCGCGGCGGCCGGATCGGCGAGGCTGAGGATCGCGACCGGGCGCCCGTCGCGGGCCGCGCCCTCGACCGCGTCGGTGGCGACGCGCAGGCGCTCCCGCCAATCGTGGGCCGCCGAAAACCCGTTGTCGATCAGTAGGATGAGCGGGTTGCGCCCGCCCGCCGCCCCGATCCCGGCCGGGTTCCAGACAGGTCCCGCCACGGCGAGGATGAGGGCGGCTGCCGCCAGCATCCGCAGGATCAGCAGCCAGGGCGGCGTGCGGGCCGGCGTCTCCCGGCGCGGCGCGAGATCGGCCGCGATCCGCAGCGGCGGGAAGTCGATCCGGCGCGGGCGCGGCGGCGTCACCCGCAGCAGGAACCAGAGGGCCGGCAGGGCCACCAGGGCGGCGAGCGCGAAGGGGGCGGCGAAGGTCAGCGGTCCGAGCATCACGCCCTCCTCAGCCGGCGCCGCGGGCGGCCACCAGGGTGACGAGGCGCAACGCCGCCTCGCTCGCCGGGCGGTCGGTGCGGTGGAGCGTCAGCGTCCAGCCGAGGTCCCGGGTCAGCCCGAGAAGCCCGGCGCGATGGGCGGCGTTGCGCTCGCGATAGGCTTCCCCCCAGGCCGCCGCGTCGCCGACATCCAGGCTGATCCCGGCTTCCGGATCCTGCAGCACCGCCTGTCCCGCGAAGGGGAAAGTCTCCTCGACCGGGTCGGCGATGAGGACGCAATGGCCCCGCGTACCGTGCCCCGCGAGGGTGCGCAGCGCGGGCTCGATCTCGCGCAGCGGCGTCAGGAAGTCGCTCACCAGGATCGCCTCGTCGAACCGCCCGAGGGCGGCGCGGGGCGGAAGGTCCTGCGCGAGTCCGGCCTCGTCGCCGACGATCTCCTGCGCCATCGCCTCGACGATCCGCCGGGAGGCGTTCGGCCGCGTCAGCCCGAGCAGGCCGACCCGCTCGCCGCCCTCCACCAGGGTGTCGGCCAGGGCGAGGCCGAGGACGAGGGCGCGCTCGACCTTCGGGGTCTCGGAGAGGTCCGACACGAAGCCCATCGAGGCGGATCGGTCGATCCAGAGCCAGACATTGTGGGCGGCCTCCCACTCGCGCTCGCGCACGTAGAGCCGGTCGTCCCGGGCCGAGCGGCGCCAGTCGATGCGGGCCGCCGCCTCACCCGTCACGAAGGGCCGGAATTGCCAGAAGCTCTCGCCCGGTCCCGCTCGCCTGCGCCCGTGAAGGCCGTGCGCCAGCGTCGACGAGACGCGCCGCGCCTCCAGCACGAGGCGCGGCATGCGCTCTGCCAGGGAGAGCGCGCGCTCAGTCTCGCGCCGTCCGGGGGCGCGCTCGGAGGGGCCGGAGACCCGGGTCGCGACCATCCGCTAGAGCTTGTCCGCGAGCTGCCGGATCAGGCCCGGCACGGTCTCGCCGTCGGCCCGGGCCGCGAAGCTCAGCGCCATGCGGTGCTTCAGCACGGGCTCGGCGAGCGCCTTCACGTCGGCGATGGAGGGCGCGACGCGGCCCTCGATCAGGGCGCGGGCGCGCACGGCGAGCGTCAGCGCCTGGCTGGCGCGGGGTCCCGGACCCCACAGGAGCTTGCCCTTCACGATTCCCTCGCCGCTGTCCGGCCGGGCCGAGCGCACGAGGTCGAGGATCGCGTCGACCACCGCCTCGCCGACCGGCAGCCGCCGGACCAGGCGCTGGGCTGTGAGAAGCTCCTCCGTCGTCATGACGGCCCGCGGCCGCGTCTCCTCGACGCCGGTGGTCTCGATCAGGATGCGCCGCTCCGCCGCCCGGTCGGGATAGCCCACGTCGATCTCGAGGAGAAAGCGGTCGAGCTGCGCCTCCGGCAGCGGGTAGGTGCCCTCCTGCTCGATCGGGTTCTGGGTCGCCAGCACGTGGAACGGCCGCGGCAGGTCGTGGCGCTCGCCCGCGACCGAGACGAAGTGCTCCTGCATCGCCTGCAGCAGGGCCGATTGGGTGCGCGGGCTCGCGCGGTTGATCTCGTCGGCCATCAGGAGCTGCGTGAAGACGGGGCCCTTCACGAAGCGGAAGGAGCGGCGCCGGTCCGCGTCCTCGTCGAGGATCTCGGTGCCCAGGATGTCGGAGGGCATCAGGTCGGGGGTGAACTGCACCCGCCGCGCGTCGAGGCCGAGGACGGTGCCGAGGGTCTCCACGAGCTTGGTCTTGGCGAGGCCCGGCAAGCCGACGAGGAGACCATGTCCGCCGGCGAGGATCGTCACCAGGGCGAGGTCGACGACCTGCTCCTGGCCGAAGATGACTCCGTGGATCGCCTCCCGGGCCTTGCCGACCGCCGCGAGGCAGGATTCGGCGGTGGCGACGATGCCGTCGTCGAGGCTGGTGGCCGGCGATGAGCCGTGCGTCATGCGCGTCGTTTCCCGTCTCTCGCGGCCCGGCGCGCGGGCCTCGCGGTCGGTGTGCAGGGGCCGTGCCCGGGACGAACGCCCGGGACCTGTCGAAGGGCCGGAGTGTGGCGTCCTTTTGGGCGGGCTGGCAAGGTCGGTGTCGCCGCAGCCCGGTCCGCTCCCTCAACCCCTCGGATCAACCGCCGGCGCACAGAGTTCTGTCCACGATCCCACCGTCCCGCTTCACGAGATCGCCATGCCGGCCGACCCCGCCCTCCTGCCCGAGCCGTCCGACGGCTGGGAAGCTTTCGACGATCCGGGCTTCATCGACCATGTCGGCCCGGTCTGGCACCGGCCGGAGGGGGCCTACGGCTTCCGCGCGGAGACGAAGCACGCCAACCTGATCGGGATCGTGCAGGGCGGCATGCTGATGACCTTCGCCGACCGGGCTCTCGGCGTCGCCGCGATGGCGGCCGCCGACGGAGCGAACTGCGTGACGATCCAGCTCGAGATGCAGTTCGTCGGAGCAGGGCGCATCGGCGACTGGATCGAGGCCCGCCCCGAGATCGTAAGACGCACGAGTTCCCTCGTCTTCCTGCGCACGGACCTGACCTGCGGGACGGATATCGTCGCCAGCGCCACGGGCATCTGGAAGATCCTCCGCCGCAAGCCCGCGCCATGAAGGCGGTGGCACCGCGTCGCGAGCCGATTGCCAGCGTCCGCCCGGCCCTATCTGATGCACCGATGACAGCCGCCGACGCGACCGCCGATCCGATCCTCAGCCGCCTCAGCGACGCGCTCGGCAGGCTGGAGCCGCGCGGGCTGCCGCCGGTCGAATCGTGGAAGCCGCCCTATTGCGGAGAAATCGACATGCGGATCGCCGCGGACGGGACGTGGTTCCACAACGGATCGCCGATCCGGCGGCCGGCCCTGGTCAAGCTCTTCGCCTCGATCCTCCGGAAGGAGCCGGACGGACGCATCGTCCTCGTCACACCCGTCGAGAGCGTCGGCATCGCCGTGGACGACGCGCCCTTCTTGGCCGTCGAGATGGCCGTCGAGGGCACCGGCGAAGCGCGGCGCCTCGCCTTCCGCACCAACGTCGACGATCTCGTCCCGCTCGATACCGAGCACGCGCTCCGGTTCGAGCAGGATCGGGAGGGGGGTCTGCGCCCCTACATCCACGTCCGGCGCGGTCTCTGGGCACTCATGACGCGCGCTCTGACCTACGACCTCGTGGAGATGGGCGAAGAGCGTGAGATCGACGGGACCCGCTGGTTCGGGCTCGCAGCGGGCGGCGCCTTCCACCGGATCGCGCCCGCCGAGGCTGCGTGAGCGTGTCCTCTCGCGTCCTGGCCCCGGTGGCCGCCCCGCCGCCCGACGAGGCGGCCTTGGCCGATTTCCTCGCCCGGGCCGAGGCCCGGCTCTCGCGCGAGCCGCCGGGTCCCTGCGATCCGACCTCCAACCCGTGCGGCGACCATTCCCTCGATCCCGAGGGCAAGGCCGTGGCGCCGCCCGGTCCGCATCGCCGCGCCGCCGTGCTGGTGCCGGTGGTGCCCCGCTATGGCAGCCTGTTCGTCCTCCTGACGAAGCGCGCCCCCCATCTGCGCGACCATTCGGGCCAGATCGCCTTCCCCGGTGGCAAGATCGACCCGCACGACGAGACGCCCCGGCACGCCGCGCTCCGCGAGGCCGAGGAGGAGATCGGCCTCGCCCCCGAGCGGGTGCGGACGATCGGATATCTCGACCCCTACCTCTCGGCGACCGGCTTCCTCGTCACGCCCGTGGTCGGCCTCGTTGATCCCGCCGCACCGCTGGCGCCGAACCCGGCGGAGGTCGCCGAGATCTTCGAGGTGCCGCTCGCCTTCCTGATGGACCCCTCGCGCTACGAGCGGAACGCCCTTCTGTGCAAGGGCCAGCTGCGCCATTACTACGCCATTCCCTTCGGCGAGCGCATGATCTGGGGTCTCACGGCCGGGATCCTGCACAATCTCCATCAGCGCTTATGTCTGTGAGCCAGGGCGTCGCCGCCCGCCTGATCCGTTGACCGCCCGGGTGCCATGCTGCGTCGCGTCCTCGAAGAGCTCGGCCTCTTCCTCATCCCGTTCCTGCTCTTCTTCGGCTACCTCCTCCTCGTCGGCCGGAACCCGTTCCACCGGGTTCACTGGGAGGCGCAGGTCTTCCGGCTCGTGCTGGCGGGCTTCGGCGTCGTGATCGCCTCTCTCGTCCTCACCGGCCTGTTCTCCGAGCGCCATGCCGGCGGCTACGTGCCGGCTCATATGGAGAATGGCCGCCTCGTACCGGGGCAGTTCCGGTGACGTCGACGATCCCGGACAGTCTCGACGCGCTCGGCCTCAGCCGGCTCCTCGCGCGGCCGGGCGTAGCCGCCGTGCTCGCTGCCCTCGACGGGCCGGGCGAGGAGACCCGCCTCGTCGGCGGCTGCGTGCGCGACGCGCTGCTGGGCAGGGAAGTGGCCGACATCGACCTCGCGACGACCCTGCTGCCCGCCTCGACGATGGCGCGGGCCACCGCCGCCGGGCTGAAGGCAATCCCGACCGGGTTCGAGCACGGCACGGTCACGGTGATCGCCGACGGCGACCCGTTCGAGGTGACGACGCTCCGAGAGGACATCGAGACGGACGGGCGGCACGCCATCGTCCGGTTCGGGCGCGACTTCCGGCGCGACGCCGAGCGGCGCGACTTCACCATGAACGCCCTGTCCCTGGGTGTGGACGGCGCGCTTCACGACCTCACCGAGGGCCTCGCCGACCTCGCCGAGGGCTGTGTCCGCTTTATCGGCGATCCGGACACGCGCATCCGCGAGGATGCCCTGCGCATCCTGCGCTTCTTCCGCTTTCACGCCCGGTTCGGAGCCGGCGAGCCGGACGCTCCCGGCCTCGCCGCCTGTATCCGGGCTCGCGACAGCCTCGACGGCTTGTCCCGCGAGCGCGTGCGGGCGGAATTCCTCAAGATCCTGACGACACCGGGCGTCACCGAAGCGTTCGAGATCCTGAGCCGGACCGGGCTGCTGCCGCGTCTCATCGGCGGCCTCTGCGATCTCGGCCGGCTCGGACGGGCCGCCCGAGCAGGGCTCTGCGCCACTGGGCGGCTCGCCGCCGGCTTCGTCCTCAGCGCCTCGGACGTCGAGCGGCTACGAGACCGGTTGCGCCTCTCGAATGCCGAGCAGGCCGTCCTTCTCGCCTATGCCCGGGCGCTGGCCGCGCTCCTCAGCCCAGACAGCATCGACGCGACCGCGCTTCGGGCCTTCGCGGCAGAACACGGCGCGGCGGCGCTCGGACGCGTGCTCGAAGCCACCCGGGGCGAGCCGCGCCCTCGCCTCTCGCCGGAGGCCCGTGCGCTGCTCCCCGCCCTCCTCGATCCGGCCGCACCCCGATCGGTGATGCCCCTCGCCGGCGCCGACCTCGTCGCCCGCGGTCTGGCGCCCGGACCTCAGATCGGGCGCGCCCTCGCCGCCGCGCGCAAGCTCTGGCTCGCCCGCGGCTGCCCCGTCGACGCGGCATCGCGTGACGCGCTGCTCGAGGAGGCGCTCGAAGTGATCCGCAAGGCGTGAGTGACCCGGGCGAGTTGCCGAGCCGCAGATTGCCGCCTTCCGACCGGACAAAAAAACCGCCCTCGGCTGAGCCGAGAGCGGCGGATAATTCCGTCCTGACGAGCCGGCGATCGGCTCAGAGGCCGAGGGCGACCTTGGTCTCCTGGAGCTGTACGATCTGCCCATTCAGCTCCTCGCGACGCTCCAAATCCTCGGTCGCATCCCGCTGAAGCTCGACAGCCTCGATGTCGCGGTCGATCGAGGCGGGCGTCACCTCCTCGATGGGGGCCGCGCGCTCGGCGATCACCGTCACGCCGGTCGGGCCGATATCCGCGAAGCCGCCGCGGACGAGGATGCGCTTGCCGCTGTTCTGGCGCTCGGTGACGAGGATGACCCCGACCTTGAGCGAGGTCAGCACCGGCGCGTGGCCGGGAAGGATGGTCATCTCGCCCTCGGTGCCCGGCAGCTGCACGGCCTCGACCTGGCCGGAATAGAGCGTCCGCTCGGGGCCGACGAAATCGAACTGGAAGGTGGCCATCGGATCAGGGTCTCTTCAGAAGCTCTCCTCCCCGCGGGGAGAAGCTGGGAGCGGGGTGGTGCGGGCAGGCCGCTCCACCCTTGGCCCCTCCCCGCGAGGCGGGGAGGGAGACGGCCGGTTCAGGCGGCTGCCGCGAGCTTCTTGGCCTTCTCTTTGGCCTCCTCGATGGTGCCGACCATGTAGAAGGCCGCCTCCGGGAGGTCGTCGTACTCGCCGCTGACGAGCCCCTTGAAGCCCTTGATCGTGTCCTCGAGGGCGACGAGCTTGCCGGGCGAGCCCGTGAAGACCTCGGCCACGTGGAAGGGCTGGCTGAGGAAGCGCTCGATCTTGCGGGCGCGGGCGACCGTCAGCTTGTCCTCTTCCGAGAGCTCGTCCATGCCCAGGATCGCGATGATGTCCTGGAGCGCCTTGTAGCGCTGCAAGGTCTGCTGGACGCGGCGGGCGATGTCGTAATGCTCCTCGCCGAGGATGGCGGGCGAGAGCATGCGCGAGGTCGAGTCGAGCGGATCCACCGCCGGGTAGATGCCCTTCTCGGCGATCGAGCGCGAGAGCACGGTGGTGGCATCGAGGTGGGCGAAGGAGGCGGCGGGCGCCGGGTCGGTCAGGTCGTCGGCCGGCACGTAGATGGCCTGCACCGAGGTGATCGAACCCTTCGTCGTCGTGGTGATGCGCTCCTGCAGGGCGCCCATGTCGGTGGCGAGCGTCGGCTGATAGCCCACCGCCGAGGGAATGCGGCCGAGAAGCGCCGACACCTCGGAGCCCGCCTGTGTGAAGCGGAAGATGTTGTCCACGAAGAACAGCACGTCCTGCCCCTCGTCGCGGAACTGCTCGGCGACGGTGAGGCCGGTGAGCGCCACGCGGGAGCGGGCGCCGGGCGACTCGTTCATCTGGCCGTAGACCAGCGCGCACTTGGAGCCCTCGGCCGAGCCGCCGTTCTCCTTCGGGTCCATGTTGACCTTGGACTCGATCATCTCGTGGTAGAGATCGTTGCCCTCGCGGGTGCGCTCGCCGACGCCGGCGAACACCGAGTAGCCCGAGTGGGCCTTCGCGATGTTGTTGATCAGCTCCATGATCAGCACGGTCTTGCCGACGCCGGCGCCGCCGAACAGGCCGATCTTGCCGCCCTTGGCGTAGGGGGCGAGCAGGTCCACCACCTTGATGCCGGTGACGAGGATCTGCGCCTCGGTCGACTGCTCGTCGTAGGCCGGGGCGGGCTGGTGGATCGCACGGTAGGTCGTGGTCTCGATCGGGCCGGCCTCGTCGATCGGCTCACCGATGACGTTCATGATGCGGCCGAGCGTGTTCAGGCCGACCGGCACCTTGATCGCCTCGCCGGTGTCGGTGACCTCCTGGCCGCGCACGAGGCCTTCGGACGTGTCCATCGCCACGCAGCGCACGGTGTTCTCGCCGAGCTGCTGGGCGACTTCGAGCACGAGGCGAGCGCCGTTGTTCTTGGTCTCGAGAGCGTTCAGGATTTCCGGCAGATGGCCGTCGAACTGCACGTCGACCACAGGCCCGATGACCTGCGTGATCCGGCCGACCGAGTTGGCGGCGGTGGGAAGAGCGGTGTTCGCCATGATGTGCGTGTCCTTCGAATCTGTGCGGGCGGGGCGTCCGGGCGGCTCTTAGAGAGCCTCGGCGCCCGAGATGATCTCGATCAGTTCCTTGGTGATCATGGCCTGACGCGTGCGGTTGTAGATCAGCGTCTGCTTCTTGATCATCTCGCCCGCGTTGCGGGTGGCGGAATCCATGGCGCTCATGCGCGAGCCCTGCTCGGAGGCTGCGTTCTCGAGAAGCGCCCGGAAGACCTGGACGGTGAGGTTGCGCGGCAGGAGCGTCGCGAGGATCGCTTCCTCGCTCGGCTCGAATTCCAGGGCGGAATCGGCGGGCGCACCGGTGGTGCTCTCCGCTCCCTCCGGCAGCTGCGCCGGGATCAGCTTCTGAGCGGTCGGGATCTGCGAGATGACCGAGCGGAACTCGGAGTAGAACAGGGTCGCCACGTCGAACTCGCCCGCGTCGAAGCGCGCGAGGATCTTGTCGGCGATCTCCGAGGCGAACTCGTAATCGACGGGCTTGTTGCCCCGCAGGTCCATGTTCTCGATGATCTGCTGCCGGAACTGGCGGCGCAGGATGTCGTAGCCCTTCTTGCCGACGGTGATGATCTTCACCGTCTTGCCCTCCGCCATCAGGCGGTTGGCGTGGTCGCGGGCGAGCCGAGCGATCGACGAGTTGAAGGCGCCGCATAGGCCGCGATCGGCGGTGCAGACCACGAGGAGGTGCGTGCGGTCCTCACCCGTGCCGGACAGAAGCTTCGGAGCGCCGACGCCGCCGACGAGGTTCCCGGCGAGGTTGCCGAGCACCTGGGACATCTTCTCGGCGTAGGGCCGCGCGCTCTCGGCCGCATTCTGGGCGCGCCGCAGCTTGGCGGCGGCGACCATCTGCATCGCCTTGGTGATCTTCTGCGTCGCCTTCACCGAAGTGATGCGGTTACGCAGATCCTTCAAACTCGGCATCGGGAGATTTCCAGGTGGGTCACGGGCGGCTCAGGGCCGGGCGCGGCGGGCGCCCGGCTTCGGCGATCCGTCGCCTCAGTTGAACGACTTGGAGACGCCCTCGACGACGCTCTTCAGCTTGCCGGCGTTCTCGTCGGAGAGATCCTTCGAGTCGCGGATGCCGGTGAGCAGGTCCTGGTGCTTGGAGCGCAGCGTCGAGAGGAGCTGATCCTCGAAGGCCCGCACCTTGCTGACGGGGAGCTTGTCGAGGTAGCCGTTCACGCCGGCGTAGATCACCGCGACCTGCTCCTCCATCTTCAGCGGCGAGAATTGCGGCTGCTTGAGAAGCTCGGTGAGCCGCGAGCCGCGGTTCAGGAGCTGCTGCGTCGAGGCGTCGAGGTCGGAGCCGAACTGCGCGAAGGCGGCCATCTCGCGGTACTGCGCGAGCTCGCCCTTGATCTTGCCGGCGACCTTCTTCATCGCCTTGGTCTGCGCGGCCGAGCCGACGCGCGACACCGAAAGTCCGACGTTCACCGCCGGGCGCACGCCCTGGTAGAACAGGTCGGTCTCAAGGAAGATCTGGCCGTCGGTGATCGAGATGACGTTCGTCGGGATGTAGGCGGACACGTCGTTGGCCTGGGTCTCGATGACCGGGAGCGCGGTGAGCGAGCCGTTGCCGGCGGCGTCGCCCATCTTGGCGGCGCGCTCGAGCAGGCGGCTGTGGAGGTAGAACACGTCGCCCGGATAGGCCTCGCGGCCCGGCGGGCGGCGCAGCAGCAGCGACATCTGGCGGTAGGCGACGGCCTGCTTCGAGAGATCGTCGTACACGATCACGGCGTGCATGCCGTTGTCCCGGAAGTACTCGCCCATGGCGCAACCGGCGAAGGGGGCGATGAACTGCATCGGCGCGGCGTCCGACGCGGTGGCCGCGATCACGATCGAGTACTCGAGCGCGCCCTGGTCCTCCAGCACCTTCACGAACTGGGCGACGGTCGAGCGCTTCTGACCCACCGCGACGTACACGCAGTAGAGCTTGGCCTTCTCGTCGGTGCCCTGGTGGGCCGGCTTCTGGTTCAGGATCGTGTCGAGGGCGATCGCGGTCTTGCCGGTCTGGCGATCGCCGATGATCAGCTCGCGCTGGCCGCGGCCGACCGGGATGAGGGCGTCGATCGCCTTGAGGCCGGTAGCCATCGGCTCGTGCACGGACTTGCGCGGGATGATGCCCGGCGCCTTCACGTCCACGCGGCGGCGCTCCTCAGCCACGATGGGGCCCTTGCCGTCGATCGGGTTGCCGAGGCCGTCCACGACGCGGCCGAGCAGGCCCTTGCCGACCGGCACGTCCACGATGGCGCCGGTGCGCTTGACGGTCTGGCCTTCCTTGATCTCGCGGTCGGAGCCGAAGATCACGATGCCGACGTTGTCCTGCTCGAGGTTGAGCGCCATGCCGCGCACGCCCGACTCGAACTCGACCATCTCGCCGGCCTGGACGTTGTCGAGGCCATAGGCGCGGGCGATGCCGTCGCCGACGGACAGGACCTGGCCGACCTCGGTGACCTCGGCCTCTTCGCCGAAGTTCTTGATCTGCTCTTTCAGGATCGCGGAGATCTCGGCGGCGCGGATGTCCATCGTCGGGCCTCTTACTTCAATCGTGTGTTGTCAGGGACGGGAGCGGGGTCGGCGTCAGGCGCCTACCGGGCTTCCCGCATCGCAAGGCGAATTCCGTTGAGCTTGGTGCGCAGGCTGGCATCGACCATGCGGCTGCCGAGCTTCACCACGAGTCCGCCGATCAGGCGCGGATCGACATGCAGATCGATGTCGACCTCGGACTTGGCGACGTCGCGCAGGCTGGACTTGATCTCCTCGAGCACCGCCTCCGAGGGCTTCTCGGCCACCCGGACCTCGGCGCGGACGAAGCCCTTCGAGGCCCGAACCAGGGCGCGGAAGGACCGGATCATGTCGGGGAGCGCGAACAACCGGCGGTTGGCAGCGGCGAGCCGGATGAAATTGGCGGCGAGGCCCGTGATGCCGGCTCGGTCGAGGACGGCGCCGATCGCGGCGGCCTGTTCCTCGCCGGAGAAGACCGGGCTCTTCACGAGGCGGTTCAGGTCCGCGCTCTCCTGGAGGAGCGCGTCGAACCGGTCGAGGTTCTCGGCGACGGCGTCGACCTGACGCTCGTCCCGTGCCAACTCGAACAGGGCGGAGGCGTAGCGGCCAGCCACGCCTGCAACCAGGGGACCCGCTTCGTTACCGTTCTGCGCCACCCGCCGCTCTCTCTTTTATCCTTGCCTGGGTTCCGGCCGGATCGCGCCCCTCACGAGGCGCTCGGCACTGGGACCCTGGGTATTGGGAATATGCCGGCTGCTCGGGGCGCGAAGATGCCCCTTTGCCGACGCGGCGACCGCCTAGCATGGGAGATGGGTGGGCGCAAGGCGAGCCAACCGGCGCCGGAAGCCGGCGTTGGGGCATTGCCGCGGGCTGCCTTCCGTGATGGTGAACGGTGGCAAAGGTGAGGCCTCACCCTCGCCCGCCGAATGTCCGGTTCTCAACAGGCGATGCGGTCGCAGCGGCGAAGCGAAGCGATCATCTTGGCGAGCGCGCGAGGCCCGGGATGCCCGAGAATGCCGGTATTGCCCAGCACGTAGGAGGGGGTCGCGTAGAGGCCGAGATCGGCCGCCATCCGCATGTGGCTCTTCAGGGCGAGCCGGACCTCCTCGCTGTCGGCGATGCCCTCGGCCTCCCCCGCCGGCAGCCCCAAGCCGGCGGCCGCGTCCAGGGCGCCCGGCCCGTCGATCCGGCCGGGCTTCCCGAGAAGTTGCGTGTAGAGGCTCCAGGCCGCCGCCGAGCCGAGCTTGCGCTGGACGGCGAGCGCGACCTTCGCGGCCTGCGCCGATTGCACGGACAGGATCGGGTTGTGGATGAGGCCGATGCGCAGCGAGCCGTCGCTCGCCGAGAGCGAAGCGATGTCGCTCGCCGCCTTTCGGCAATAGGGACAGTTGAAGTCGAAGAACTCGTAGAGGGTGGTCTCGGCCTCGCGGGTGCCGAGATAGGTCACGCCGCGCAGCGCCGGGATCTCGCCCGTGATCTCGCCCGGGAGCCGCATGTTGGCCACCGGGCGTCCCTCGTCGCTCGTCACACCGTAGGATTGGCCGTATCCCTGCGCCTCAGCGCCGCCGGCCCATCCCGTCCCGGTGGCGAGGCCGGCTGCGGCGGCGAGGAAGCGGCGTCGGTCGAGCGGCATGGGCGCGGATCCGGGGTGCCACGGCTGCCCGATCCCGGCGGCCGGCTGTGAAGGGGTTCGACGCCGCGACGGCGGCGGATCGCGGCGGCTCTTAATGGCTTTCCCGGGCCGATGCATCTGCCCGGTCGGGCGCCGACCCGCCTCCGCATCATGTCTTCGCCGTATTCCGGAGGAAATCAGGCCCCCTGCCGCATCGAGGGCGCGTGCTGTACGAGCCTCCGATCCAAGCTTTCGAAGTCCGGTTATCCGAGGGGTCCGTTCCGATGCTCGTTGCCCAATCCGAGACGCGCCGCTCCCGCGCCATCGCGCTTCTCGCGCTCGCGGGCGCCCTCGCCGCGGGCCAGGCCTCGGCGGAGCCGTCCGGGAAGCTCGCGCCGCCGCCGCTCACGGCGCCGCCGATCACCGCTCCGATGACGGCCACGACCCAGCAGCCGCCGCAGGTGATCAACGTGAAGCCCGATTCCGGGCAGCCCGGCTGGCTGAAGGTCTGCAACAAGGACCCGGGCGGCAACAACCTCTGCAGCGTCACCCGGGATTTCGTGTCGGAGGGCGGCAAGCCGCTGATGGCGATCGCCCTCTACGAGATGCGCAGCGCGCAGACCAAGCAGGAGGCCCGCATCCTGCGCTTTCTCGTGCCGCTCGGGCTCATTCTCCAGCCGGGCATTCGCGTCACGGTCGACGGGCAGCACCCCACCTCCGGCAAGTTCTCCACCTGCACCGTGATCGGCTGCTTCTCCGAGGTCACGATCGGTCCCGACGCGCTCGCGGCTCTGCGGACGGGATCTGCCCTGAAGCTTGCGGTCTTCAACCAGACCCAGCGCGAGTTGAACTTCATGGTGCCGCTCGCGGGACTCGGGGGCGCGCTCGACGGCCCGGCCATGACCGAGGAGGAGCAGAAGAAGTATCAGGCCGAGGTGGCGCGTCGTGCGGAGGAGGCGCGTCGGCGCCAGGAGACCGACACGTCCGGTGCCGCGCCGGCCGCGGATGAGGTCAAGCCGGCGCCGGCCGCGGAGGCTGCGCCGAAGCCCTGATGCGGGCCACCTCCGGTCTCAGCGGAGGTCCCCCGGCCGGTCGCCCCCCGCCCAGGCCAGGGCCTGCTCCAGCCGGTCGTTGCCCCAGAACAACTCTCCGTCGTCGGTCAGGAAGGTCGGCGCGCCGTAGATGCCGCGGGAGCGCGCCTCCTCGCCGGCGACGCGCAGCCGCGTCTTGTTCGCCTCGGCCGAGGCGCTCTTCAGGGTGAGCGTCCCGTCGAGGCCGAGCCGGTCGAGAATCGCGGCGACGGAGGCCGGCTCCGCGATGGAGCGGCCCTCCGCGAATTCCGCCGCGTAGACCGCTTTGCTGAAGGGTAGGAGCCAATCCTGATCCGCGCCGAACACCGCGACGCGGGTGGCGCTGAGGCTGTTCTGCGGGAACGGGTCCGGCCGTGTGATCGGCGGCAGCCCCAGGCGCGCGGCCTCGCGCTCCAGGTCGCGCCACATGTTGCGGCCCTTGGCCGGGTAGAGGTTGAACGGCGAGGAGGTCCAGCCCTGCGCCGCGAAGATCGGCCCGAGCAGGAAGGGCCGCCAGCGGACCGTGACGCCGGCGGACTGCGCCAAGGCCTCCACGCGCATCGCCGCCAGATAGGAATAGGTGGAGGCGAACTCGTACCAGAACTCGAGGGTCGGCCGCCGCGCCATGTCGGGAAATCTCCGGAGCGAGTGTGCAGGCTAGTCCTCCCCCACCGCCGTGTCCGCGATAAGGCGGCCGGGCCCTTCCGAACGATCGACGTGGCCCGCCGGTTGCAGGGCCGGCCCCGCCACGATAAGCCGCCGCGAAGCCCGGCGAACCGAAGTCCCGATCCCATGTCCCAATCTCAGAAGCCCGTCAGCAAGGTGGTCCTCGCCTATTCGGGCGGCCTCGACACCTCGATCATCCTGAAATGGCTGCAAACGACCTACGGTTGTGAGGTCGTGACCTTCACCGCCGATCTCGGCCAGGGCGAGGAGCTGGAGCCTGCCCGCCGCAAGGCCGAGCTTCTCGGCATCAAGCCCGAGAACATCTTCATCGAGGACCTGCGCGAGGAATTCGTGCGCGACTACGTGTTCCCGATGTTCCGGGCGAACGCGCAGTACGAGGGTGTCTATCTCCTCGGCACCTCGATCGCGCGCCCGCTCATCGCCAAGAAGCAGATCGAGATCGCCGAGAAGGTCGGTGCGGATGCGGTCTGTCACGGCGCGACCGGCAAGGGGAACGATCAGGTCCGGTTCGAGCTCGGCTACTATGCGCTCAAGCCCGACGTGACGGTGATCGCGCCATGGCGCGAGTGGGATTTCCGCTCCCGCGAATCCCTCATCGCCTTCGCCGAGCAGCACCAGATCCCGATCGCCAAGGACAAGCGCGGCGAGAGCCCGTTCTCGGTCGACGCAAACCTCCTGCACGCCTCCTCCGAGGGCAAGGTGCTGGAGGATCCGGCCGACGAGGTCCCGGATTACGTCTATTCGCGGACGCTCTCGCCCGAGGAGGCGCCCGACACGCCGACCGTGATCAGTATCGGCTTCGAGCGGGGCGATGCGGTCTCGATCGATGGCGAGGCGATGTCGCCCGCGACGCTGCTGGCCAAGCTGAACGAGCTCGGCCGCGCCAACGGCATCGGCCGCCTCGATCTCGTCGAGAACCGTTTCGTCGGCATGAAGAGCCGCGGCATGTACGAGACACCTGGCGGCACGATTCTGCTGCCGGCGCATCGGGCCATCGAGTCGATCACCCTCGACCGGGGCGCGGCGCATCTCAAGGACGAGCTGATGCCGCGCTACGCGGAGCTCATCTACAACGGCTTCTGGTTCTCGCCGGAGCGCGAGATGCTGCAGGCGCTGATCGACAAGAGTCAGGAGCAGGTCACCGGCACGGTGCGGCTGAAGCTCTACAAGGGTGGCGTCCACGTCATCGGCCGCGAGAGCCCGAACTCCCTCTACGACCAGGACCTCGTGACCTTTGAGGAGGGCGCGGTGGCCTACGACCATCGCGACGCGGCGGGCTTCATCAAGCTCAACGCCCTGCGGCTACGTACCCTCGCTCAGCGCAGGAAGAAGCTCGGCGGCTGAGGGGCCACGCCGCACCTCTCTGATCGGTACGGCGCAGGTGATCGGTGCGGACGGCGCATACCGTCCGCAAGATGGCGGGGCAGATCCTCGCTGCGCCGATGCGCACATCGAAGATCCGATCGGGTTCCGGCGGTTGTCCTGAATTAAATCTGCAACTGGAAATCTATACTACAGTCTGGCGCGACGAGGCTGCGCTCCGCTCGGTGATCTGCAGTAAAGATCCAGTAAGTGGATGTGTGAGAGACAGGGCGAGACTTTCGAGCCCGAGCCCCTCCATGCTGAGCATGTCCCTGTCCGGAAATCGATTTCGCCGTAAGGGCCGAATAGTGGTGGAAGGCGGAGCAGATTTGCCCGTCATGATTGAAGCGATGTCTGAAGTCGGCGCACGCTTGACCACGTCCGATGCTGGGCAAATCCCGGCGGCCTTCACGCTGGTCATCGAGCCTCAACAGATTCGCGTGACTTGCCAGACCCTGTGGCGTTCGGGGGCCGAGGTCGGCGTCCGTTTCGACTGAGTGGCGCTCGCTCCCGAGCGTGACGTCGCCCTGCCCGCTCAGCCGCGCAGGCACCCCATCAGTCCCTCGACCTGCCCGAGGCGGCCCTGGATGCGCGCGGCGGCCGCACGCACGCCCCGTGAGGGCTTGCCGGCGCTCCGGAGGATGGGGTTCGGGAGGGCCGCGGCCAGCAGCGCCGCCTCACTTCGACTGAGCGCCCGGGCATCCTTGCCGAACCAGTGGCGGGCTGCGGCCTGCGCGCCGAACACCCCCTCCCCCCACTCGGCGACGTTCAGGTAGATCTCCATCACCCGGCGCTTGCCCCACAGCGTGTCGGCCAGCATCGCGAGCGGGATCTCCAGACCCTTCCGGATGATCGAGCGGCCCGGCCACAGGAAGACGTTCTTCACCGTCTGCATGGTGATCGTCGAGGCGCCCCGGCTCGGCCCTTCCTCGTCGTCCACGACGTCCCGGAGCGCGGCCCAGTCGACCCCGCGATGGGCGCAGAAGCGCTGGTCCTCCGAGGCGATGACGGCCTGCACGAGGTGCGGCGAGATCGCGTCGAGGGGGACGGAGGTCCGCTGAGCGGGCTGGCCCGTCAACCATCGGCCGAGCATCAGGGTTGAGGGCGGCGTCAGCGCGCTATAGACGAGCGCGAGCAGAAGGATGAGGGCGAGGCCGAGGATGGGGAGGAGCAGGATCAGGCCCGCGATGCGCCGCGCCAAGCCGCTGCGCCCGCGGCGCGTGCCCCGTGCGCGCGGCAGGTCCCGTTCGCCCGAGCCGGTGGCGGCGCCGCCCGGTCCGCCGCTTCGATCGATCCTCCCCACCGCAACGCTTTCATTTCCGATCAAGGCCTGAGTCTCGATGACGACCCCGATGACCACCTCGAAGCCCTCAACGCAAGCTTCCCACGCTTCGGTCAACCCGGGCACGCCGGCGGATGCCTTTTCCCACAGGCTCGGCACGGTCGCCGACGCCGTCGAGGCGTTTCTCGCCGAGCGGCTCGGGCCCGAGGCGGGGACGGGCGAGATCGCACGTCCCCCCCGTCTGATGGAGGCGATGCGCCACGCCGTGCTCGGCGGCGGCAAGCGGCTGCGCCCGTTTCTCGCCGTGGAGACGGCACGGATGCTCGCTGGTCCCGAGGAGGGCGCGCTCGCAGCAGGCTCGGCGATCGAGCTCGTGCACTGCTACTCGCTCGTCCATGACGACCTGCCGGCGATGGACAACGACGACCTGCGGCGCGGCAAGCCCACCGTCCACCGGGCCTACGACGAGGCGACCGCGATCCTCGTCGGCGATGCCCTGCAGACCCTGGCCTTCGAGATCCTCGCCGATTCCCGCTGGCAGGCGAATGCCGCCATTCGCGCGGATCTCGTCCTCGGCCTCGCCCGAGCCTCAGGGCTCGGCGGCATGGTCGGCGGCCAGCTCCTCGACCTCGGGGCCGAGGGACGCTTCGGACCGATCGCGGTCGACGTGGACGACACGCTGAAGCTCCAGGCCATGAAGACCGGCGCGATCCTCGCCTTCTCGGTCGAGGCGGGGGCCATCGTCGGCGGCGCGAATGCCGACGAACGCGCGGCGCTTCTCCGCTACGGCCTCGCGCTCGGCCAAGCCTTCCAGATCGCCGACGACATCCTGGACCGGGAAGCCTCGCCAGAGGCGATGGGGAAGGCGACCGGCAAGGACAAGGAGGCCGGCAAGGCGACCCTCGTCGACCGGCTCGGTCTCGACGGTGCGCGTGCCGAGTGCGACCGGCTCGTCGGCGTCTGCGAAGAGGCGGTCTCCCGCTGGGGCGCGAAGGCCGAGATCCTGCGCGAGGCGGCCCGCTTCACGGTGGCCCGCAAGGCCTGATCGCGGTCCCCGCCCGCTTGCCAAAGGCCGGCCCGCGCCGATAGAGCCGCGCGGCACGTTCCGTTTCAGCAGACGAGTTCCACCATGACCACCTACAAGCTCCTCCTCCTGCCCGGCGACGGCATCGGCCCCGAGGTGATGGCGCAGGTGGAGCGGGTGGTCGGCGCGCTGCGCGAGTTCGGTATCGCTTCGTTCGAGACCGAGACCGACCTCGTCGGCGGCGCCGCGATCGACGTGCACGGCAAGCCGCTCGCGGACGAGACCCTGGCCCGTGCCGACGCCGCGGACGCGATCCTGCTCGGCGCGGTCGGCGGCCCGAAATGGAACGGCGTCGCCTATGAGATCAGGCCCGAGGCCGGCCTCCTGCGTCTGCGCAAGGATCTCGGCCTCTTCGCGAACTTGCGCCCGGCGATCTGCTATCCCGCTCTGGCCGACGCCTCGGCCCTCAAGCGCGATCTCGTCGAGGGCCTCGACATCATGATCGTGCGCGAACTCACCGGGGGCGTCTATTTCGGCGAGCCGAAAGAGATCACGGTGCTGGAGGACGGCTCGAAGCGGGCCGTCGACACGCAGGTCTACACGACCGGCGAGATCGAGCGGATCGCCCACGTGGCCTTCGACCTCGCCCGCAAGCGCTCGGGCCGCGTCGCCTCCGCCGAGAAGCACAACGTGATGAAGTCCGGCGTCCTCTGGAAGGAGGTCGTCTCCAAGGTTCATGCCGAGCACTACACGGACGTGCAGCTCGAGCACGTCCTCGCCGACAATTGCGCCATGCAGCTGGTGCGGCGCCCGAAGCAGTTCGACGTGCTGGTGACCGACAACCTGTTCGGCGACATCCTTTCCGACGCGGCTGCCATGCTCACGGGTTCGCTCGGCATGCTGCCCTCCGCCTCGCTCGGCGCGGTCGACGCACGCGGCACCCGCAAGGCCCTCTACGAGCCCGTGCACGGCTCCGCCCCCGACATCGCGGGGCAGGACATCGCGAACCCGCTCGCCATGATCGGATCGCTCGCCATGAGCCTGCGCTACTCGTTCGGCCTCGGCGAGGCCGCGGATCTCCTGGACGGCGCCATCACCGACGCGCTGGCAGGGGGCGCTCGCACGAAGGACATTGCGGGCGCCGGCGCGAAGGTGCTCGGCACCGGCGGCATGGGCGATGCGGTGATCGCGGCGCTAAAGGCGCGCGCGCGCTGAGCGCGCCGGCCGACACTCACCGGCACTGGTCGAGGACCTCACCAACGAAAAGGGCGCCCCGCGGGCGCCCTTTCTTGCTTCGGTCGTTCGTGTCGGCTCAGTACGGGTTGCCGTAGCGCGAGACGTAGGAGGTCGGGTCGATCGCATCGACCGCCGAGAAGTCGACGTTGCGGATCGCGCTCGACCGGGCGCCGATGAACGGGCCATTGGTGATCGGGTCGGGCAGGATGCCCGCGCCGAAGCGATCGTTGCGGCCGTAGACCGGGTTCAGCTGGTTCGAAGCGGCGATCAGCTGCGGGTTGGTGGCCGGGTTCCCGAGCCCGCCCGCGGTGCTGCCCGGCTCGACCACGTTGCCGGCATCGAGCCAGCTCCGCGGACGGATGCGGATCGGCAGCGGCTGGCTCACCCGGTAGCCCGCCGGCGCGTAGCGCCCCTGAGCATCCGCTGCGGTGCTGAGGCCGAGGCCGGCGACAGCGAGGGCTCCCATGAGGGCAATCTTGAAAGAGCGCATGACGCACCTTGGTTAAATTCGGACTGACTTTGGCACCGAAGGGTTAAGAGCCTGTCACGCCAAGCTGGCGCGCAGCTGTCCTAGCTCCTGCGCCGATCGGTGTTTCCGGCCATTGGTCCTCGGCTTGTCTGTGGAGAAGACGTGCCAGCGGAGCCGTTGTTCCCGACTCATGGCCTAGCTTGCACGTTTTCGCCCCGTTTTCGCCTTATTTTTTCATCGATCCGCGCGGGGCCGATCGACCCGGTCTGCCCGCCCTGATCGGACACGGCCGAAACCGAATTCTCGCTCCGGCAACGCGGGTCGCGCCGCGCCGCCGCTTCACGGAAGACGGCCTCGGTCGCCGCGTCCGCGGATCCGTCGAGGGCGAGGCCATCCAGGGCGCAGGCGAGCGCCGCCGCCTCCGGAGGTCGTGCGAGCGGGGCGCAGAGCCAGCCTTCGAGACGAACCGGCGCGGCCTCGAGACTGAGAAACCCGGTGCAGGTGCGGCTCGTGACCCCCGCCAGCACAGCCTCAAGGGTTTCGACCGCACCGAATTTCGTGACCACACGGCCGCGTTCGCCTGTGCGCGTCACGGAGAGGCCCGGGCCGTCCGCGGCTCGGCGTGCCAACGCGACGAACAGGCTCGGGGTCGGCTCGCTCGTGACCCCCTGGGTCAGCGTCACCCGCAGATGGGATTCCTCGATCGCGGAAAAGTCGCCGCGGGACAGGCTCGCCTCGCGCAAGGACGTGGCGGCGTTGATGCGGGCCGGCTCCGGGCGGATCGCCTCGACCCCGGCGGGATCCTCCAGCCGCAGCCGCGGACCTGCCTCGGCGATCGGCACCGCCGGCCTGACCGGCAGAGCCGACGCGGGCACGAAGGCGACGGTGACCGCCTGCTCCGGTTCGCGGACAGGCGGGTCTGTCCGGATCGTGTTGCGGGCATAGAGGCTGAGCACGGCGATCACCGCGGCCGCAGCCGTCGCGCGGAGCGTGAACCGGGCAGCCCCGAACGGGCGCGGGGCGGCAGCGGGGGGCGCCCCGTCGGCCTGAATATCGGCTCCTCCCAGCGCGTCGAAATGCGGTTCGCGGCGTTCTCTCGTCATCGGCATCTCGCGGGCGCGGTTCAGGCTCCGGGCGGGCATTTGCAGGCATCATGGGCGCCCCCGTTCGCCACCGGGTTTCCGCGCGAGATCTCTCGGCCGCCTTTCTGCGGTCTCGGTAAATCGAGTCTTTTTCGGCAGGGATCGCCGAGGCTGTGGCGCGGTCGCCCTTGACAGCTGCGCGACCGAGGAGTCTTGCTCCCGCCGGCCGGAGGCCCCACCTCGGATGAAAGCCGGGACTGGGATTCGATGGCGACGCTCCGCCCGGGTGCGGCGCGGATCTCGTCCCGGCGGTCGCCGTCTGCGCGTCGAGGATATGCCCGCAGGGCAGGATGGCCGGACCGTCGCCGGAAGAACCGTGCGGTCGCGGGTCGAAGGTTTCAAGCGGAGTGGGAGAAATGGGTTACAAGGTCGCCGTCGTCGGTGCCACGGGCAACGTGGGCCGCGAGATGCTCGACATTCTGGCCGAGCGCGCCTTCCCGGCCGACGAGGTCGTCGCGCTGGCTTCGCGCCGGAGCCAGGGGCAGGACGTCTCGTTCGGCGACAAGATCCTCAAGGTCAAAGCGCTGGATACCTACGATTTCTCGGACACTGACATCTGCCTGATGTCGGCGGGAGGCGAGGCCTCGAAGGAGTGGTCGCCGCGGATCGGCCAGCAGGGCTGCGTCGTGATCGATAACTCCTCGGCCTTCCGCTACGATTCGGACGTGCCGCTGATCGTACCCGAGGTGAATGCCGACGCGATCGTGGGCTTCTCCAAGAAGAACATCATCGCCAATCCGAATTGCTCGACGGCGCAGCTCGTCGTCGCGCTCAAGCCGCTGCATGACGCGGCGACGATCAAGCGCGTCGTCGTCTCGACCTACCAATCCGTCTCCGGCGCCGGCAAGGACGCGATGGACGAGCTCTTCAACCAGACCCGTTCCGTCTTCACGGCGGGCGAGGTCAAGGTCGAGAAGTTCACCAAGCGCATCGCCTTCAACGTCATCCCCCACATCGACGTGTTCATGGAGGATGGCTACACGAAGGAAGAGTGGAAGATGGTCGCCGAGACCAAGAAGATGCTCGACCCGAAGATCAAGCTCACGGCCACCGCCGTGCGCGTGCCGGTCTTCATCGGGCACGCGGAATCGGTGAACGTCGAGTTCGAGCGTCCCCTGTCGCCCGAGCATGCCACCGAGATCCTGCGCGCGGCGCCGGGTGTCCTCGTGGTCGATAAGCGTGAGCCCGGCGGCTACATCACGCCCCACGAGGCGGCCGGCGAGGATGCCACCTACATCTCCCGCATCCGCGAGGACGCGACGGTGGAGAACGGGCTCGCCTTCTGGTGCGTCTCGGACAACCTGCGCAAAGGCGCGGCGCTGAACGCCGTGCAGATCGCCGAGGTGCTGATTAATCGGAAGCTCCTGAGCAAGGCGAAGCAGGCGGCCTGATCCGCCGTCGCACGCGTCTTCGGTCCAAAAAGCGCCGTCCCGCCTGAGCGGGGCGGCGCTTCTCGTTTGTGCCGTAACGCGGACTTGATGTGACAACAGACCTAGGAATCTGTACCGCTTAAAGAACAAAGCACGAACACAGGCTGTCGAGATGTTAGGTTTGCCGCCGCGCGACAGCGAACTCAGCCGCATCCGCCAAGTGCTGGCGGGGCTGCTGGTCGAGACGAATCTCATCCGTCTCTCGCGGAGCCTCGCCCGCAAGTACAGTCCCGATCAGCCCCGCGCGCCGGCCGGTCAACCGGATGGCGGCCAGTGGATCTCGGAGGGCAGCGGAGCAGGCGAGGGAGACGTCGATCCCGCGCTCGTGGGGCCGGGCCTCTGGGCCTCCCTCGCGTCGCAGGATCAGGCAGGCGAAGACGGTCGCAGCCGCGAGCGCACGCTGCTCGAGGACGGCTCCGAAGTTCTCACCATCCGGATCCATGCGGGCCCGCGCGCCGGTGACGAGGAGCACACGGTCACCGCACCGGACGGCGAGAGTCGGGTCTTCGAGACGTCCGGCGACATGCAAACCATCCGGGATGGGTCGTCCGGCGAGATTCTGTCCCGTACGCGCTTCACCGGAACGGGCGTAAAGCCCGTCGCGAGCGTTCAGCCCGCTTTCCTTCCTGCGCTGCCGCTGGTCGTCACGACCACGGTCGAACTGGCAGCCATCCTCGCCACGGTTCTTTCGGCACGAGAAGGCCGGTTTGGGGCTGCCCTCGGTCTCTCCGCCAACGGGTACGCGCAAGACGGAAGCCTGGAAAACGCTCCGTTGGTGTGGGTGAGGCCGCTGACGCGATCGGAGCTTGAGGTCGCCTGTCCGCGAGCAGGTGAAGTCTCGGCTCTTGCCGATCGGGTCGCTGCTCAATTGAGGCAGTCGAAGCCGCTACTCACACCGCAAAATTTTGGAAATGCCCTGCACTACGAAATAGCCAACGCGATAAATTCGCGAAATGATCCTGATTTCGTTGCTGAAATTTCTTTCGACGATAATGGAAAAGAGGCTGATTACGGAGATCTCGGATCCATTCGTCTAGATGTGCTTGAAAATACAAAGCACAACACGGTGTGTGTCTATGACCATAAGACGGGATCGCGGGGGCTCTCCGCTTCACGCGCTCTCTGGATCGCAACCATTGTGAAGAAACGCTATCCCCACGTTCAGCAGATCATCATCGTGTAAGTGAGGCCTCGGACATGACGACATTAAAACAGATTAAGAGTCTTTCAAAGGATTTGCTCGATCAACGCTCTGATTTGATCCTGATTAAGGGTCACGTGATTTGGCTTAAGCCGATCGACCATGTCGGGCGCACCATCCGGTTTGATCGATCCTCATGTGCACGACGGTTCTATCTGAGCTGGGAAGTCACCGAACTCTATGCACCCGAAGCGAGGCCGGCCCGATCCTACGGGTGCTGCGGCCAGAGATTCCTGCGGCGGACCGGTTCGAAAGGCGAGGATTTCGTTGGATGGGATTGGGACGATCCGGCCATGCCGGGCGGCTTCCGGCAGGCTATGGAGGAGAGCGTGTTGCCGATGCTCCATCCGCTCGACAGCTTGGAGAAGGCGCTCGCCTTCGTGCGCGGCCACCAGCCGACGGTCCTGACCCGTGGCTGGCGGTGGCACCTCGTTGCCGCCGTGGCACTCGGGGAGCTTGATGCCGCGCGGGACCTCTGGCGGGAGCGCGGCCACCTGTATTGGAAAGGGGAGGTCATGCGCGACCCACAGGATCAGTTCCTGTACGATCGCTATTGCGAGATCGGCGAGCCTCTCATGGCGGATGACCGAGCCTCCTTGGCGCGGATCCTCCACCGATGGGAAGCCGAGAACGTGCGGGGCACCGCGATCGAGCCGTACTGGGTGCCGACGCCCTTCCCGCTTGAGCGTGAGGTCTGACCGACACGTCCTGTCAACCCGCCATGTCCCGGTTGGACCAGAACGCATAACGACCAAGAAGCAAGTCCGACAGCTCTTCCTCCCGATCTTGAAGAGGCCTGATAGCGACGCCTGGCATCCGGCATGCGAACACATCGGGATCCGGCAGGGGCCAGCAAGTCCGCTTGTCGAGACTGAGCCGTCCGCCTCGCACCCCGCCTCGCCCGCGAGGATAGGCGCGATCAAGCGTGCGCCCGCCCGTCAGCCAGACGGCGCTCATCGGGCTGCTCCTCCATAGCCGAGAGCCGGACACCGCGCGGCATCGCGATCGAGCCCAACCGGATACCCGCGCCCTTCCCCATCGAGATCGGCTGACGATCGCTCGCCGCACCCCCTCTCTGTTGGAAGGGAGCATTCTATCCGCGAGAAATTGGCTTGAATCCCGGCGCTCCCGGCGCTATTTCAGACCCAACAGTTCTGGTTGCAGTCGTGAGGCTGCGGTTCGGGAGTGGGCCCCACCGGGCCCGCTCTTTTTTATTGCCGCATCGCGCGACCCGGCCTGTCACGTCGGAGCCTTGAGCGCATGGCGGAAGCCCCCGAGAAGCGTCTGGTCAGCGAGAGCGGCGTCGCCGCGCGCGTCGTGCAGGTGGTCGAGGCCCCCATCGAGGGGCTCGGCTACCAACTCGTGCGCGTGAAAGTCTCGGGCACGAACGGTTGCACGGTCCAGATCATGGCCGAGCGGCCGGACGGGTCGATGACCGTGGAGGATTGCGAGGCGGTGAGCCGCGCGCTCTCGCCGATCCTCGATCTCGAAGACCCGGTCGGTCGGCCTTACCACTTGGAGATTTCCTCGCCCGGCATCGACCGGCCGCTGGTGCGCGTCTCCGACTTTGCCCGCTGGGCGGGCTACGAGGCCAAGATCGAGCTTGCCGTCCCGCTCGACGGCCGCAAGCGCTTCCGCGGCATCATCGACACGCCGAGCCCGGACGGGCGGACCGTGCCGGTCGATCTGCCCGACGTGAAGGAGGGCCTGCCGAGCCGGATCGACGTGCCGCTGCGCGATCTCGCCGAGGCCCATCTCGTCCTCACCGACGATTTGATCCGCGAATCGCTCCGCCGCGGGTCCGCCCCGCCGCAGGACGACGACGAGGATCTCGAACCGGATCAGGTCGAGGCCGACGCACCGCACGCGGTGCGCCTCGTGCCCGCTCCGCAGCGGCCGAAGCTGAAGGAAGCAAAGCCTGTGAAGCCCAAGGTCCCACAGCCCAAGACGCCGGAGCAGAAGGAGAAGGCGAAATCCGCCGTCACCAAGGCCGTGCGTCTGAAGGATTCCGGCAAGCTCCACTGAACGAGCCCCTGTCCCGCCGTCTGAGGCGGGGCGTGAACAGATTGTGAGAGAGAAGGAACGATTCCGATGGCCGTCGTCAGCGCCAACAGGCTCGAACTCCTGCAGATCGCCGATGCGGTCGCCCGCGAGAAGGTGATCGACCGTCAGATCGTGATCGAGGCCATGGAGGAGGCGATCGCGAAGGCGGCTCGCTCCCGCTACGGCGCCGAGACCGATGTCCATGCCGAGATCGACGCGAAGACGGGGGCGCTTCGCCTGTCGCGCCACCTCCTCGTGGTCGATCTCGTCGAGAACGACGCCCGCGAGATCACCCTCGATCAGGCCCGCCGCTACAACCCCGCCGCCCAAGTCGGCGACGTGATCTCCGACACCCTGCCGCCCTTCGATTTCGGGCGCGTCGCCGCCCAGTCCGCCAAGCAGGTGATCGTCCAGAAGGTCCGCGATGCCGAGCGCGACCGCCAGTACGAGGAGTATAAGGACCGCATCGGCGAGGTCGTGAACGGCCTCGTCAAGCGCGTCGAGTACGGCAACGTCATCGTCGATCTCGGGCGCGGCGAGGGCATCGTGCGGCGCGACGAGATGATCCCGCGCGAGACGTTCCGGCCGGGCGACCGCATCCGCTCGTATCTCTTCGACGTGCGCCGCGAGGTGCGCGGGCCGCAGATCTTCCTCTCGCGCTCGCACCCGCAATTCATGGCCAAGCTCTTCGGCCAGGAGGTGCCCGAGATCTACGACGGCATCGTCGAGGTGAAGGCGGTGGCGCGCGATCCCGGCTCGCGGGCCAAGATCGCCGTCATCTCCCGGGACGGCTCGATCGACCCGGTTGGCGCCTGCGTCGGCATGCGGGGCTCGCGCGTCCAAGCGGTGGTCGGCGAGCTTCAGGGCGAGAAGATCGACATCATCCCGTGGTCCGAGGACCAGGCGACTTTCATCGTCAATGCGCTGCAGCCGGCGGAAGTGGTCAAGGTGGTGCTCGACGAGGAGGCCGACCGTATCGAGGTCGTGGTGCCCGACGACCAGCTCTCGCTCGCCATCGGCCGCCGCGGCCAGAACGTGCGCCTCGCTTCGCAACTCACGGGCTGGGACATCGACATCCTGACCGAGGCCGAGGAATCGGAGCGTCGCCAGAAAGAATTCGCCGAGCGGACCCAGGTCTTCATGGAAGCCCTCGACGTCGACGAGACGGTCGGCCAGCTTCTCGCGGCGGAAGGCTTCCGCAACGTCGAGGAAGTGGCCTATGTCGAGCCGCAGGAACTCGGCAACATCCAGGGCCTAGACGAAGAGACCGGCGCCGAGATCCAGGCCCGCGCGCAGGATTACCTTGCCCGCGTCGAGTCGGAATACGATGCTCGCCGCCAGGAACTCGGCGTCGAGGATGACGTTCGGGAGATCGAGGGCATCACCACCCCGATGCTCGTCGCCCTCGGCGAGAACGAGGTGAAGACGGTCGAGGATCTGGCAGGCTGTGCCACGGACGATCTCGTGGGCTACACCGAGGGCCGCGGCCAGGACGCCGTGCGCCACGTCGGCTACCTCGACGGGTTCGACGTCTCGCGGGCCGAGGCCGAGGCCATGATCATGGCGGCGCGCCTCAAGGCCGGCTGGATCGAGGCTCTGCCCGAGGAGCCGGCAGAGGGCGAGGAAGCCGCGGAGGCGGAGGCGGAGGCCTGAGGCGAGCCGAGGGAATCAGATTCCGATGACGACAGCGCGCGAGGCGGATGATCCGGCCATCGCCGATCTCGATGCGGGCCCCCTCACGGGCCGGCACGGGGCTCGGCGGACCTGCATCGTCACGCGCGTTTCGCAGGACCCCGCCCGACTGATCCGCTTCGTGCTCGGGCCCGACGGGACGGTGGTGCCGGACCTGCGCGCGCGCCTGCCCGGCCGCGGCGCCTGGGTGAGCGCGCGGCGCGAGGCCGTGGCCGAGGCCGCGCGCCGCCGCCTGTTTCAGCGCGCCTTCAAGACGAAGACGGCCGAGGCGGCGGATGATGTGGCCGACCGGATCGCCGAGTCGCTGCGCGAGGACCTGCGGCAGGGGCTGGCCCTCGCCAACAAGGCCGGTTGCGTGGTCGCCGGCTTCGCCAAGGTCGAGGCCGCGATCGGCGACCGCGCCGGCGTCGCAGCGATCGTCCACGCCTCCGATGCCAGTGCGGATGGACGCCGGAAGATCGCCGCGGCATTGCACCGGCGGCATGGCGATGCCATATCCCGTGTACCGATCATCGATGACCTGTCCGGTGTCGAATTGGACATGGCCTTGGGTCGGGATCATGTGATACACGCTGCGCTCGTCGCAGGAGTCGGTGCGTCCGGCTGCCTGGCGCGTTGGCGTCGGTACCGCTCCTTCGAGGGCGTTGCCACGACGACTGAGGGGACCGGTTCCGCCCGCGATGGCGAGATCGGCTCCGATCTGCCTGACGACGATGTGACGGATCTGGCCGGTACCGGGACGGTTGCCGGTGGACGGGACGATGGAAACCCTCAGGGTTTGGGCTGAATGAGCGATACGAACAATCCGGGAGACAAGACTCTGACGAAGGCACCCTCGAAGCCGCTGTCCTTGAAGCGTCCGATCGAGCAGGGCACTGTCCGTCAGAGCTTCTCCCACGGCCGCTCCAAGCAGGTCGTGGTCGAGACGGTGAAGCGCCGGGTCATCGGCGCGACGCCCGGCACGGCCGCACCGCGTGAGGCTGCGCCCGCCGGCCGTCCCGCAGCGTCGGCACCGGCCGCACCCGCGCGTCCGGCAGCCGCTCCGCAGCGATCGTCTTCCGGCGTCGTCCTTCGGACGCTGAGCGAGCAGGAGCGCGACGCCCGCGCCGCCGCTCTCGCCGACGCGCAGCGCCGCGAGCAGGAGATTCGCCAGCACGCCGAGGACGAGGCGCGCCAGCGCCGCGAGCGTGAGGAGGCGGAGCAGCGCGAGCGCGAAGCCGCCGAGCAGCGCAAGCGCGACGAGGAGGCCCGTCGCCGGCAGGACGACGAGCTGCGCCGCCGCGCGACCGAGGAGGCCCTGCGGCGCACCGACGCCGAGGCTACCCGCGCACCCGCCCCGCCCGCTGCCGCTGCCGCTCCGAGCGCGCCGGTTCCGGCCGCGCCCGCCCAAGCTGCCCCCGCCCAAGCCGCCCCCGCGGCCGCGCAGCCTGCCGCGCCCCAGCGTCCCGCCGCGCCTGCGGCCCGGCCGGCGGCCGCCTCTGCCGCTCGCTCCGCCCCATCTGCCCGCCCGGCGACCGCTGCTCCGGTCCGCGCGCCGATCACGCCGCGCCCGCCCGCCGGCGAGCCGCGCCGGACGATCACGGCCGATGTCCGCAAGCCGCGCGACCTCAGCTTCATGGCGAAGCCCGCGCCGGCTCCCGAGCCCGAGAAATCCGCGACACCCGCCACCGCCGCGCGACCCGCCGGCGCGACGGCGGCTGCCCGCCCGGCCGGCCGCCCCGCGGTCGCTGCCGAGGAGGAGGGCGACACCAAGCGCGTGATCCGGCGGCCGGGCATGCCGCTGAAGATCATCACGCCGCCCAAGACCCCCCGCTCGCCCGGCGGCGACCGCAATCGCGGCCGACTGACGATCGCCAATGCCACCGCCGGCGAGGAGGAGCGCACACGCTCGGTCGCCTCGTTCCGCCGTCGCCAGCAGCGCATGAGCGGCCACCGGCACGTGGAGCAGAAGGAGAAGATCGCCCGCGAGGTGACGGTCCCGGAGACGATCACGATCCAGGAGCTCGCCAACCGCATGTCGGAGCGCGCGGTCGACGTGATTCGTCTGCTGATGAAGCAGGGCGAGATCCACAAGATCACCGACGTGATCGACTCGGATACCGCCCAGCTCATCGCCGAGGAGCTCGGCCACACCGTGCGCCGCGTCGCCGAATCGGACGTCGAGGAGGGTCTCACCTCCGACGAGCCCGATTTCGAGGAGGATCTCGATCCCCGCCCGCCGGTCGTGACCATCATGGGCCACGTCGACCACGGCAAGACCTCGCTGCTCGACGCGATCCGCAAGGCGAACGTCGTCTCGGGCGAGGCCGGCGGCATCACCCAGCACATCGGTGCCTACCAGGTCGCGGCCCCGAGCGGCGATCTCATCACCTTCATCGACACCCCCGGCCACGCGGCCTTCACCTCCATGCGCGCCCGCGGCGCCAAGGTGACGGACATCGTGGTGATCGTGGTGGCGGCCGATGACGGCGTGATGCCCCAGACCGTCGAGGCGATCCAGCACGCCAAGGCGGCGGCCGTCCCGATGATCATCGCGATCAACAAGATCGACAAGGCCGACGCGAACCCGCAGCGGGTCCGCACCGAGCTGCTGCAGCACGACATCCAGGTCGAGTCGATGGGCGGCGAGACCCTGGAATTCGAGGTGTCGGCCAAGACCGGTGACGGGTTGCCCGACCTCCTCGAGGGTCTGCAGCTCCAGGCCGAGATCATGAACCTTCGCGCCAACGAGAAGCGCGACGGCGAAGGCACGGTCATCGAGGCGCAGCTCGATCGCGGCCGCGGTCCGGTCGCGACGGTCCTCGTGCAGCGCGGCACCCTGTTTACCGGCGACATCGTGGTCGCGGGGGCCGAGTGGGGGCGCGTGCGGGCGCTCATCGACGACAAGGGCGAGAACATCCAGTATGCCGGGCCCTCGGTTCCTGTGGAGGTTCTCGGCTTCAACGGCACGCCGGATGCCGGCGACCGTGTCGTCGTCGTGCCGAACGAGGCCCGTGCTCGCGAGGTCACCGAGTACCGGGCGCGCATCAAGCGCGAGCGGCTCGCGGCTCGCACCGGTGGCGCCAACCGCTCGCTCGTCGACATGATGCGCGATCTCAAGGAAGGCGCCGGCCGCAAGGAGCTGCCGATCGTCATCAAGGGCGACGTGCAGGGCTCGGTCGAGGCGATCTCCGGTGCGCTGGAGAAGCTCGGCAACGACGAGGTCTCGGCGCGCATCCTGCTCGCGGGCGTCGGCGGCATCACCGAATCCGACATCACCCTGTCGCAGGCCTCCAAGGCCGTGGTCATCGGCTTCAACGTGCGCGCCCACAAGGAGGCACGCGAGGCGGCCGAGCGGGCCGGCACCGAGATCCGCTACTACAACATCATCTACGACCTCGTGGACGACATCAAAGCCACGATGTCCGGCATGCTCCCGCCGACGCTCCGCGAGGAGCGCCTCGGCGAGGCGCTGGTCCAGGAGGTCTTCGAGGTCTCCAAGGTCGGCAAGGTCGCCGGCTGCCGCGTCCAGGATGGTGTGGTGGAGCGCGGCGCCCATGTTCGCCTGATCCGCGACAACGTCGTGATCCACGAGGGCAAGCTGAAGACCCTGAAGCGCTTCAAGGACGACGCGAAGGAAGTCACCTCGGGCCAGGAATGCGGCATGGCCTTCGAGAACTTCGAGAACATGCGCGCGGGCGACACGATCGAGTGCTACCGCGTCGAGGAGATCCGCCGCACGCTCTGAGGCGGTCCTTCCCTCCGGGACGATGGGCGCGGCCTGCCTCAGGCCGCGCCCTTTCTTTTGGCGACCGGAGACGCTCTTAACGTTGACGCTCGATTCGTGCGGGGCGGCCCAGGGGCGCCCTGTTCAGGTGCATCTGCACCGCTTAGCCTCGGGCTCAACGAGACAATCATGCAGAGGCGGTCGACGGGCCGCGAGGACGGGGGCCGATGCTGAACTCCTACGTGATCCGTCGGGCGCTCTCCGACGGCAAGCACCGGAAGATCTTCGTCGAGCGCCTCACGGAGCCGCTGCACCTCAACCTGATCTCGCTCGGCGTCGCCCTGTTCGGCTCGTTCCGCGCCAAGGTCGCCTTCGACCTGATGGTGCGCCAGCAATACGCCTTCCCGATCCTGTTCGCGGCCGAGGAGGCGAAGAAGCGCGGGCTGTCGCGGATCACGGTGCTGGAATTCGGCGTCGCCGCCGGGGCCGGCCTCCTGAACATGTGCGAGCTTGCCGAGCGCGCCGAGGCCGCGACGGGCGTCGCCATCGATGTCGTGGGGTTCGATACCGGCAGCGGCATGCCGCCCGCGATCGATTACCGCGACATGCCGGAATATTTCCAGGAGGGCGATTTCCCGATGGATTTCGAGGCCCTGCGCCGCGCCTTGCCAGGCCGGTGCCGCCTCGTGATCGGCGACGCGGAGACGACGATTCCCGAATTCCTCGCCTCGGTGTCGCCCGAGGCGCCGATCGGCTTCGTCTCGGTCGACGTCGACTATTACTCCTCGGCCGTGAAGGTGCTCACGATCCTCGGCGGCCGGGCGGACCAGTATCTGCCACTGGTGCCCGTCTACCTCGACGACGTGAGCATGGACGGGGCGAACCCCTGGAACGGCGAGCTTCTCGCGGTGGCGGAGTTCAACGAGGCGCATCGCTTGCGCAAGATCGCGCCCTTCAACGTCCTGCGCTCGAAGCGCATCTTCAAGAACGCCGGCTGGATCGACCGCATGTTCGCGGCGCATATCCACGATCACCCTGCACGCACCCCCGCGACGGCCAAACGCGCGGAACAGGCCTATATCCCGAACGAGTATTTGCGCTAAAGGAAGCGCCTTCGCTCGGCGCCCGCTTCGCGGACGGCGTCCTGGTCCTCAGGTTCGCCGTCATGTGGCCGCTCGCGATCCATGCTCCGGCGATGCTCGGCAGGTGGAGGGACCGTCCCGACCGTAGCCCTTGAATGGGGGTTCGGCGGGGACGCGGTCCCCGCGCCCGTTGCAGCGTTCGCCGCCCGAACCGCGTTAGACGTCGTGATGGCCCAGAAACAGCAGAGTGCCGGTCCCTCTCAGCGCCAGCAGCGTGTGGCGGAACTGGTGCGTCACGCCCTCGCCGAGGTGCTTCAGCGCGGCGATATCCAGGATCCGGTACTCGGCACGCATGTCGTCACGGTGCCGGAAGTCCGGATGTCGCCGGACCTCAAGCTCGCCACCGCCTACATCATGCCGCTCGGCGGGCAGGACGAGGCGCCGGTCATCGCCGCTCTGGAGCGCAACCGGAAGGTCCTGCGCCAGGAGGTGGCCCGCCGGGTGAATCTCAAATACGCTCCCGAGCTCCGCTTCCGCCGCGACGAGACCTTCGACGAGGCCGCCCGGATCGATGCGCTCCTGCGCAGCGAGAAGGTCCAGCGGGATCTGGACAGCGCCCCGCACGCGGAATCAGACGGCGAACCCGAGGCCGATTCCGGGCATTGACCCCGGCGCCCGACCGAACCCATTCGACCCGAAACGCTGGACGGCGCGGCGAGGCCCGGTTCAACTCCGGAGCCCGAGCGGCCGAACCGTCATCGACCGAGGATCCCATGACCGACGTTCCGCCCATCGAGCGCCAGGAATCAGCGCCGGAGACGATGCGCCCGAGCGACCGCCGTCCCCTCGACGGGCGCCGTCCCTCCCGCGGCGGCCCCCGTCCCGACCGGCCGAAGAAGCGTGACGTGAGCGGCTGGGTCATCCTCGACAAGGGCGTCGGGATGACCTCGACGCACGCCGTCGCCGTGGTGAAGCGGGCCTTCAACGCGAAGAAGGCGGGGCATGCCGGTACGCTCGACCCCCTGGCCTCCGGTATCCTGCCGATCGCCCTCGGCGAGGCGACGAAGACGGTCCCGTTCGTGATGGACGGCCGCAAGGCCTACCGCTTCACCGTGGCCTGGGGCATCGAGACCGATACCGACGATGCGGAGGGCCGCCCGGTCGCGACGAGCGAGGCGCGGCCGACACGCGAGGCCGTCGAGGCGGCACTCCCGACCTTCATCGGGGCGATCGAGCAGGTCCCGCCGCGCTTCTCCGCCATCAAGATCGCGGGCGAGCGCGCCTACGACCTCGCGCGGGACGGCGAGGTGGTGGAGCTCGTCGCGCGGCCGGTGCAGATCGACCATCTCTCCGTGGTCGAGCACGCAGAGGGCCGCACGGTCATCGCGGCCGAATGCGGCAAGGGCACCTATGTGCGGGCGCTGGCGCGCGACCTCGGCCGCATGCTCGGCTGCTACGGTCACGTCGCCGCTCTGCGCCGCACCCGGGTCGGCCCCTTCGCGGAGGCGGAAGCCTGCAACGTCTCCGCCCTTGAGGCGGCCGGCCCCGAAGGCAACGCGCCTCACCTGCACCCGGTCGAGACGGCCCTCGACGCGATCCCTTCCGTCGCGATCTCGCGCGACATGGCACTGCGCCTGATGCGCGGTCAGCCGGTAATCCTGCGCGGGCGCGACGCGCCGACCGAGGGCAAGGTGTTCGCGACCTGCGCCGGCATCCTCGTCGCGGTCGGCGATGTGGAGCGCGGCGAATTGGTGCCGCACCGGGTGTTCCATCTCGGCGGCACCGCCGCGCGGTAAGCGCGACGCCGGCACTCCCATCGATTCGGAACGGGTGCGGAACGTCTCACCCGGTCGGTGTGTCCTCCCGCGTCTCCGACGCCGCCCGCTCCCGGTCCGCACGCATGCTCCGGCGGACCACGACGAGCTGCCAAGCCGCCAAGCCGATCAGCAGCAGCTCCAGGGCGGTCGAGGCGATCACGGCGGGCCGCCCTCCCCCACATCGGCGCGACGCTGCGCGGCGGCTTCACGGTCGCGCCGGATGCTGCGCTTGAGGACGACGAGCTGCCAGATCGCGGCGCCGAGGGCGAGCGCGAAGACGAGGCCGATATCGAAGAAGGCGAAGAGCGGATCGCTCACGGCGCGCTCTCGCGCGTCAGGGCCTCGCGCTCGCGCAAGGTCTCGATCATGTCGAGGACGCGCACCGCCTGACCTGCGATGTCCCACCAGACCGGGGCGGCGGCGGGGGGCGGCGTCGCCGCCACCGCCGCGACGAGGAAGGCCGTCTCCGGCAGGCAATGTGCCGACCTGTCGGTGCCGGCCAGGGGCAGTGCGCTCCTCAGGAGAAGCGCGGCCTTGCGGCGCCCGCGGACCCGCGCCCGGCGGTCGACCGAATCGAAACCCGCGCGCTCGATCTCCCGGCCGATCTCGGCATAGATCAGGCGCGCAGCGCGGATCGCGGGGCGGCAGGCCAACGGCAACGCGCCGATGCCGGCCTCGGACCGGGCGTAGAGCAGTTCGGCGGCCTCCAGCAGGCGCGCGACGACGCGACCGATCGCCGGGTCTGCCGCAGGTGCCGCGAGGAAGGCGTCCGGGTCGATGCCCTCCTCCGCGAGCCAGCGCAGCGGCAGGTACAGGCGGCCGGCTCGGGCATCCTCGCCGACATCGCGGGCGATGTTGGTGAGCTGCATCGCCACGCCGAGGTCGCAGGCGCGCGCGAGGGCGTCGGCATCGCGAACCTCCATGATCAGGGTCATCATCGCTCCGACCGCGGAAGCGACCCGGGCCGCGTAGGCGCACACGTCGGACAGCGTCTCGTAACGGCGTCCTTCGGCATCCCAGGCGAGGCCGTCGAGGAGCGCCTCCGGAAGCGCCCGCGGGATGGCGTAGCGAGCGACGATCTCGGCGAGCGCCCGGTCGGCCGGTTGGTCGGCTGGGTCACCGGCGTAGATCCGCGCGAGGCGCGCCTCGAGCCGTGCGACCGCCGCACGCGACGTGCCGGCGCGCGCCTCGTCCACCGCGTCGTCCGAGTGTCGGCAGAAGGCGTAGAGCCCGTAGGCCGCCCTGCGCGTGCTCGGCGGCAGCAGAAGCGAGGCCGCGTAGAAGCTTCGCGAACCCTGCCGGATCGCCGTGCGGCAGGCGGCATGGTCCCGCTCGCCGGCGTGGCGCCCAGGGGCCGGCTCGGCAAGGTCAGGCGAAGACGCGCGCATCCGGCACCACCCGATCGAGAACCCTGGCGGAGGAGAGCACGCCGGGAAGCCCGGCGCCCGGATGGGTGCCGGCCCCGACGAGGAAGAGATTGCGCACGTCCTCCGAGGCGTTGTGCGGCCGGAACCATGCGGATTGCGTGAGCACCGGCTCCAGGCCGAACCCGGACCCGCGGAAGCTCAGGAAATCGTCGGCGAAGTCCTGCGGCGTCGTCACCTTCGAGGTGACAACGGACCCGGAGAGGCCGGGCAGGAGGCTCGCCTCCAGAAACCGCGCGATGCGTGCGCGGTAGGGCTCCGCGCAGGCGCTCCAATCCTGGCCGCCGGCCAGGTTCGGCACGGGGGAGAGCACGTAGAAGGCGTCGTGGCCCGGCGGCGCCAGCATCGGGTCCGTCGCGGTCGGCCGGTGCAGGTAGAGGCTGAAATCGTCGGCCAAGTGCTTCCGCCCGAAGATATCGGCGATGAGCTCGCGGTAGCGCGGACCCATCAGGATCGTGTGGTGGGCGACGTCCGGATATTTGCGCTTCGTGCCGAAGTACCAGACGAACAGGCCCATCGACGACTTGGCCGCCTCGATCCGGGTGTCGCTCCAGCGGCGGCGCACCCTGGGCGGCAGCAGGCGACGATAGGTGAAGGCCGAATCGGCGTTCGAGACCACGATGTCGGCGGGGATACGCTCGCCCGTTGTCAGCGTGACCCCGGTCGCCCGGCCGTTCTCGACGCCGATCTCCGCCACATCCGTGCCGGTGCGCAGGCTCCCGCCCTGCCCCCGGATCAGCCCGGCCAGCCCGTCGACGAGGCGGCCCGTGCCGCCCATCGCGAAATGGACGCCCCAGCGCCGTTCGAGATGCGCGATCAAACAGTAGATCGCGCTCGCCCGGAACGGGCTGCCGCCGATCAGCAGCGGGTGGAAGCTGAAGATGGTGCGCAGCCGCTCGTCGCGGATGTGGCGCGACACCTCCCCGTAGACGCTGCGGTGGCCGCCGAGGCGCAGGAGATCGGGGGCGATCCGCAGCATGTCCCGGACGCTGCCGAAGGGAACGTGCCCGAGCTCCTCGAACCCGACCCGGCAGATCTCGCGGCTGCGCGCCATGAAGCGTTCGTAGCCCGGAACGTCGGCCTGCGAGAACCGCGCGACCTCGGCTCGCATGGCGGCCTCGTCGCCGCTGTAGTCGAAGGTCGCCCCGTCCTCGAACCGGATCCGGTAGAAGGGTCGCATCGGCACGAGGTGGACGTCGTCCGACATGCGCCGCCCGCAGAGCGCCCACAACTCCTCGAACAGGAAGGGCGCGGTGACGATCGTCGGACCGGCATCGAAGGTGAATCCGTCCTGCCGATGGACACGGGCACGCCCGCCGAGTTGATCGAGCCGCTCCAGCACCGTGACGCGGTAGCCCCGCGCACCGAGCCGGATGGCCGCTGCGAGGCCGCCGAAGCCGCTGCCGATCACGACAGCGCCCGGCTTCCGCCGCTCACTCGGTGTGTCGAGATGAATTGACTGATCAATCGTCAACATCATTGGACAGTAGGGTCGTCAAGGTTCCCGTGGCAAGGCGTCTTCAGTCCGTGTCCGCGTCAATCCGGCGGATCCTTCGGCGGCAGGACACCCACGGCCCTGGCTTCGTGGAGGATCGCGCTCGCGACGCGCTCGGGTGCTTCCTCGTGCGCGAGGTGGCCGAGGCCGCGCAGCAACTCCACCCGCCCGTCGGGCAGGCGGTCGCGCACGGCGAAGGCCGTCTCGGGCAGGATGGCGCGATCCTCGCCGCCGACGAGGAGCAGCGTGCGGAGCCGGAGGCCGACGATGTCGCGGTCGAGGGCGTCGAGATTCCAGTTCGCCATCATGCCCAGCGCGCCAGCGATGTGCCCGGGCTTGCGGAACAGGCGCCGATACAGATCGAGCCCCTGTGCGTCGAGCCGGGAGCCGGTGCCGCGGATCAGGCGCTCGACCGCGGCGCGATCGGCCGACCACGCGAAGATGCGCGGCGTGACCGGGTTCAGGAACAGCATCCGCGCCATGCCCGGGAAGACCAGTCCCGCCATCCCGGGAAAAGGCTTGAGAGCGCCGTTCAGGGCCACGAGAAGGCGGGGCGCGAGCCCGCCATCGAGGCAGGCCCGGACGAGGATCGCGGCCCCGGCCGAGTGGCCGACGACGACCGCGGGATCGCAGCCGAGGGTTCGAACGAGGTCGGTGAGCGCGCCGGCCATGCCGGGCAGCGACAGGCGCCGGTCGGGCAGCGGGTCCGTGAAGCCGTGGCCGGGCAGGTCCGGCGCGATCACGCGGAAGCGCTCGGCGAGGCTGGGCATCAGCCCGCGCCAGGAATGGGTCGCCGCCCCGGTCCCGTGAACGAGGAGAAGGACGGGCGCGGTCTCCGGTCCCATGGCCTGCACGTGCCAGGACAATCCGGAGGCCGTCACGAAGCGGCTCGCGCCGCGGTGGGGCCAGTCGCGGCCCTCCTCCTCCCAGAGAGGCCGATCTTCCCGGTAGGAGGGCATGGCGAGGCTCGCGCTCATGCGGCGGGCGCCGCCGCCCGCACCGCGGCCCCGAGGCTCGCGGCATTAGCCTGCGGCAGGGGGAGGTAGCGCGCGGCCATCGCCTCCGCGAGGCGCCGGGCCGCCTCCTGGGGACGGGATGCGGTGTCGACGAGAAGGGCCGCCAGCCCTTCCTCGCGGAAGGCGCGCGCGGCCGCTAGCGCCTCCTCCCCCGCCCGCGCCCGGCCCGGCTCCCCCGAGCGCCCCACATTCGCGCGCCCGTCGGTGAGCAGCACGACGAGGGGCGAGCCGCCGCCCCGTCGGATCGCGAGCGCCAGGGCGAGAGCCGCGTCGAGCCCGGTCGCCAGCGGCGTCCCCCCACCCCCGGGCAGCCCCGCGAGGCCGCGTTTCGCCCGCACCAGAGAGCGCGTCGGCGGCAGGACGATGTCGGCGCCCGCGCCGCGGAAGGCGATCAGGGCGACCCGGTCGCGCCGGGCGTAGGATTCGGCGAGCAGAGCCTCGACGGCGCCCTTCGCCTCCGCGAGGCGCTCGATGGCGGAGGAGCCCGAGGCATCGACGGCGAAGATCGTCGTGCTCTCGCTGCGCTGGCGATAGCGGGTGATGCGTAGGTCGTCCGTGCGGATCGAGATCCGCCCCGCTTCACGGGGCATCCGAAGCCGCTGCCAGGGGGCAGCCGCGCGAAGCGTCGCCATGAGGTCGAGCCGCGCACGGCGCGGATCGCCGGGCCGGCTGCCCACGGGCCTGCCTGACCGGGCTGAGGCCGCGGCGGCGCCGGACTTGCCGGCCTTGGCGCTCCGCACGCGGCCGGCCGCGAGCAGCGCCAGGAGGCCGGGGGGAATCGCGGCGCGCACCGCCGCCAGGACGACATCGTCGATGGGTCGGTCGCCGTCGCCGTCCCGGTCCGCAGGCGTGTCGGAAGTGGTCGGCTCTGGTAGGTCAGGCGGCCCGGCCTGAGGCTCGGGCAGGCGGGTGGCGCGCGGCGCGAGCACGAGTTCGGCGGCCTCGACCGCGTGAGCCTCTCCCGGCTCGCTCTCTCCGTCCAGCGCGGCCGCGAGGCGGGCGATGCGCAGAGCCAGGATCGGCGCGCGGAGGGAGGCGACGCCGAAGGCGCTGGCCGTGAGGCAGAGGCTCTCGATCCATCTCGTGCCGTGGCCGGGGCGATGGGACGTCACCGCTCCCGAGCGGGAGTGGGTGCCGGCCGGACGTGCCGGCACGGCATCCCGGGGCGCGGAGTCGGGCACGATGTCGCGCAGGCTGACGCCGTCGAGATCGAGCCGGAAGGCGAGGCGTTCGAGGAGAGCCGCCGGCGGCGCCTCGTCCTCGTCCCCCTCGTCGAGCAGGATCAGGCCGATGCGCGCGGGCAGGCGCGCCGCGAGCCCGTCTCGGGCAACCGAGACCCTGCCGGTATCGAGGCAGGCGGCGAGCCGTGCGGCGGTCGCCCCGTCGAGGCGCTCGGCCATCGGCACGATCACGAGGCCCCAATCCGCCTCGGCCAGCAGCCCCCGCTGGAGAACCGGCCGGCCCGCGGCGAGCGTCGCGGGAAGATCGAGGCCGCCGAGAAGGCGGTCGTCGGCGATCCCGGCTGGCATCCGGCGCACCGGACGTCCGGACGTTCGCGCGGCCGACAGGGCGGCGAGCCAAGCGTCGCGCACGGGACCCGGGCGCGCCCGCAGCCGGACGCCTCCGCAGCCGTGCGGATCGGCGGAGAGCAGCGTCGCGACCCGCAGGGCCCTGTCCCAGGCCGCCCGGCCCGCCTGCGGCTCGGGCGGCGGGCTCACGCCAGCACCTCGGCCACGGCGCGGGCCACGCGGGCGGTCGACCCCGCCTCGTCGAGGGGGTTGCGGCGCAGGCGATGCCGCAGCGCCGATGGCGCGACGCCGCGGATCTGCGCGAGCCCGACGCTCTCCTCTCCCTCCAGGGCGGCGAGCGCCCGGGCGGCCCGGATCAGGGTCAGCTCACCGCGCAAGCCGTCCGTGCCGAGGGCGAGGCAGAGGCGGGCCGCGGCCTCCAGGCTCGCATCGGGAACCCTGACCGCCGAGAGCCGGGCGCGGGCCGCGGTGATCCGCCGCCGCAGGGCCTTCTCGGCGCCGGCCTGCGCCGCAGCGAAGCCGCCAGGGTCACGCTCGAAGGCGTCCCGGCGTCGCACGACCTCGATCCGTGTCGGGATGTCGGTCGGCGTCGTCACCTCGACGGCGAGCCCGAACCGGTCGAGGAGCTGGGGCCGCAGCTCTCCCTCCTCCGGGTTGCCGCTGCCGACGAGGACGAAGCGGGCCGGATGGCGCAGGCTCAGCCCCTCCCGCTCCACGGTGTTGACGCCCGAGGCCGCCACGTCGAGGAGCAGGTCCACGAGGTGGTCCTCGAGGAGATTGACCTCGTCGATGTAGAGGAAGCCGCGGTTCGCCCGGGCGAGCAGGCCCGGTTCGAACGCCTTGATGCCCGCCGTCAGCGCCCGCTCCAGATCGAGAGCTCCGACGACCCGGTCCTCGGTGGCCCCGAGCGGCAGGTCGACGACGGGGATCGGCACGAGCCGCCCGTGCCGCGGAGAGCCGGCCGCGCAGTGCGGGCAGGCGGAGGCGGAACCGGCCGGGTCGCAGGAATAGGGGCAGCCCGCCACGGCCTTCATCGGCGGCAGGAGGGCGGCGAGCGCGCGGATGGCGGTCGATTTGCCGGTGCCTCGGTCGCCGAGCGCCAGCACTCCGCCGACGCTCGGATCCACCGCCGCGATGAGCAAGGCCCGCTTCATCTCGTCCTGCCCGACGATCGCCGAGAAGGGGAAGACCGGGGCCGCCTCCGGCAGCGAGGTCCTCGGACGCGGGCTCGGCTTTCGGGCCGCCCGGGGCGGGAGCCGCACGATACCGCCCTCCCCGGTCTCGGGCTCGCTGAGAGGCATCGGTGCGGATCGCTCGTCGAGGGTCATGGGCCCTACTCCGCTGCCACCTTCTCCAGGCCGATGCGCCGCCAGATCGTGGAGAGCGCGCCGACCAGATGATCGATGTCCTCGTCCGTGTGCAGCGGCGAGGGGGTGATGCGCAGGCGCTCCGTGCCGCGCGGCACGGTGGGGTAGTTGATCGGCTGCACGTAGATGCCGAACTCGTCGAGCAGGGCGTCGCTGATCGCCTTGCAGAGAACGGGGTCGCAGACCATCACGGGCACGATGTGGCTGCCGTTGGGCAGGTAGGGGATGCCAACCTCGTCGAGGCGGGAGCGCACCTGCCGGACCCGATCCTGGTGCCGCGCCCGCTCGGCGCTGCTCTGCTTGAGGTGGCGGATGCTCGCCGCCGCGCCCGCCGCCACGGCCGGGGGCAGCGAGGTGGTGAAGATGAAGCCCGAGGCGAAGCTGCGCACGAAGTCGCAGAGCTTGGCGGAGCCCGTGATGTAGCCGCCGTGCACGGCGAAGGCCTTGCCGAGCGTGCCCTCGATCACGTCGAGGCGGTGGGCGAGGCCCTGCCGCTCGGAGATGCCGCCGCCGCGCGCGCCGTAGAGGCCCACCGCGTGCACCTCGTCGAGGTAGGTCAGCGCCCCGTGCGCCTCGGCGACGTCGCAGATCTCGGCGATCGGGGCGATGTCGCCGTCCATCGAGTAGACGGATTCGAAGGCGACGAGCTTCGGGCGGCCGGGTTCGACGAGGCCGAGCTTGCGGTCAAGGTCGTCGGGATCGTTGTGGCGGAAGATCTGGCGCTCGGCCCGGCTCGCCCGGATGCCCTCGATCATCGAGGCGTGGTTGCCCTCGTCGGAGAAGACGACGCAGCCCGGCAGCTTGCCGGCGAGCGTGCCGAGCGCGGCCCAGTTCGAGACGTAGCCCGAGGTGAACAGGAGTGCAGCCTCCTTGTCGTGAAGGTCGGCCAGCTCGCGCTCGAGGAGCACGTGGTAATGGTTGGTTCCCGAGATGTTGCGGGTGCCGCCCGCCCCCGCCCCGCAGCGGTCGAGCGCCTCGTGCATGGCAGCGAGCACCGTCGGGTGCTGGCCCATGCCGAGATAGTCGTTGGAGCACCAGACCGTCACCGGGCGGGTGCCCGCCGGATGGTGATGCACGGCGTGGGGAAAGCGCCCCGCCTGCCGTTCGAGATCGGTGAAGACGCGGTAGCGCCCCTCGCGGTGGAGGCCGTTCAGCTCGGTGGCGAAGAAGGCTTCATAATCCATCGCGGGGCTCCCCTTCCCTGGTGGTCTTCGTCGCGCGTTCTCTCGCGCTCGGTTCAGGCGGCGTCCCGGTGGCCGATCTCGGCCGGCTCGGGTGCTGTGATGACGAGGGACGCCGGCTTCGGTCGCGCCGGCAGGCTCCAGTTCCAGAGGGCGCTGGAGGGCAGCGGCAGCATCAGGAACCAGTGCTCCAGCGTCGCGAGCGCCGTCAGCGTCGTCAGGATGGTGAAACCGACGAGCTCGAAGGCGGCGAGATCGTCGGCGAGGGCCGTGCGGCCGAGCAGCGCCACGATGATCGTGGCGAGGCTGACCGAGACCGGGAACAGCAGGTTCATCGGCTTCTTGGCGAGGTAGCAGCCGAGATAGCTCAGGTGATCCGGCAGGAACTCGGCGTTCAGGTTGCGCACGCCGAGGAACATGTTGAGCCGCGCCGAGAGGTTCATTCCCCACAGGATCAGGTAGGTCCAGAGGGCGAAGCGGTTCGGCGCGTCCCGGGTGAGGACGAGGATGGCGAGCGCACCCGCGACGATCGCGATCTCGTGCCAGAGGCTCGCGGCGGCCGCCGCCCGGAACCGCTCGAACCCGCGCGTGCCCGGCGGGCAGGCGCGCGGGGCCGGGCCCGAGACGAAGCCCATGTAGTAGCTGATCTCCTGCCAGCCCCAGACGAGGAGCGCCGCCGTGAAGGCCGTGTAGGCGCCTGCCTCGCTCGCATCTCCCGCGCTCGCGCGCACCGCCCACAGAGAGGCGGCGAGGACGAGGCTCGCCCCCGCCATGCTCCAGCGGAAGGTGCGGCGCGGCAGATGATCGAGCAGGATGATCAACCCGGTGGAGAACCACCAGATCGCCACCGCGTAGAGGGCCGGCACGGCGTAGGGCGACATCGGCGCCCCGCTACCAGACGGGCTGCAGGCGGATCTCCGCCGGCATCGGGTTGTCGACCGCCGGCAGCAGCATCAGCCGACTGAAGGCGACCGCCGCGCGCGCGGCCTGGAACCCGTGCGCGACGCGGCCCGCGAGCCCGCCGCGCGCCTTCGCCTCCGCGATCTTCTCGGAGCAGTCGAGAAGCCTGTCGAGGAGCGCCTTGAAGCGCGGGTTGTCGAGGTCGAGGGTGAGCGGGAAGGTCTGGCGCGAGATGTCGGAGGTGATGCGGAAGACCTTGAAGTCGTAATCCGTCGGGTCGACGCCGAGGGCCTTGTGGAAGGCCGGCCGGCAATGGTCGCGCACGTACATCGTGGCGAAGACGGCGAGCAGGAAGAACTTGATCCAGTAGCGGTTGAGCCCGGTCGTCAGCCTCGGGTTCGCGCGCATCAGCAGGGCGAAGGCCTCGCCGTGGCGGAACTCGTCGTTGCACCACTTCTCGAACCATTTGAAGATCGGATGGAAGCGGCGGTCCGGGTTCTTCTCGAGCTCCCGGAAGATCGTGATGTAGCGGGCGTAGCCGATCTTCTCCGAGAGATAGGTTGCGTAGAAGATGAACTTCGGCCGGAAGAAGGTGTATTTCTTGGTCTTCGTCAGGAAGCCGAGATCGACGCCGATGCCGAAATCCTTGAGCACGTCGTTGATGAAGCCGGCGTGCCGCGCCTCGTCCCGGCTCATGAAGCCGAACAGCTCCCGGATGTCGGGGTTCTTGGCGCGCTTCTTCATCTCTGCGTAGAGCACGCAGCCCGAGAATTCGGCGGTGATCGAGGAGACGAGGAAGTCGAGGAATTCCTTGCGCAGCTCCGGATCGAGTCCCGACAGGTCGACGTCGAACTCGGCATTGCGCACGAAGTGGCGCTTGTTCGGGTCGGCGCGCAATTCGTCGATCAGCACGGTCCACTCGGCGCGGACGGGCTCGACATTCGTGCGGTCGAGTTCCTCGAAATCCGTCGTGTAGAAGCGCGGGCTGAGGAAGGTCGTCTCCTGCGCGGCCTTGGTCGATTCGTTGACCGGAGCCTTGGGGACGGGGTTCTGCGAGAGCGGGTGCTTGATCGGAGCGTTCACAGTCTCCTCCTCTCGGTGAAGCTGACTTCGTAGAGCTCGGTCAGTTCGAGATGGCCGGCGAGCTTGGTCCAGAGGCGCTCGACGCGGCCCGCCCGGGTGACGGTTGCGGTGCGCTCGACGACGAGACGCTCGCCGTAGGGCACCGAGGTCGGCGCGTCGTGCACCTGCACCTCGTCGCCCGGCTCGATCTCGAAGGGCGCGTGCAGGCTGACATGGGCGTGGAGGGTCTCGGGTGTCTGCTCGATCTCGATCGTGCAGGGCACCTCGACGGTCTGGCGACCGTTGAGCCAGTCGAGGATCATCGGATCGTGCTCCCTTCGGGCAGAAGCGTCTCGGGCAGGAGTTTGGCGAAAGCCCCGGCATTGGTGGCGCCGAAGGCTTCGAGGTTGACGCGCCGCCCCGTCGCCTCGTCGGAGAGCGTCAGGCTGCCATCGTCGTAGCGGGTGAGGCGGAACGGCTCGGCACGGCCATGGCCCGCCCGCAGCCGCGCCTGACCGAATCCGCGAAGCGTCGCGCGCAGGAACCCGTCCTGGCCCGGCGCGACGAGGGCCACGAGCCGGTCGCTGCCCGCCTCGTGGAGCGTGATCGCCCCGTCGCTGCGATCCTCGACGGTGAGAGCGAGGCTCGCCACCGGGTTCGCCTCGGGCTTCTCGGTGATGCCGACGCCGCCCGTGCGGCCCACGGCCACCGCGAGCAGCGTGAAGCCGATGAGGGCGCCCGCGCCGACGAGGGCCGGGGCCGCGACGGGCACGCTCTCCGCATCGTTCGACATCGGCGTCTCCTCTCTGTCAGCCGGCCACGGCGAGCCGCGGCGGGCGGGCTGGGGTGGGCGCGCCCTGCGGCCGCTCCGCGAGAACCGGCAGGGCACTCTCCTCGGGCGCACGCGCGGCCTCGATCGCCTGGGCGAGGAGCCGTGCGACCGAGCGCGCCGCCGGCACCGAGCGCAGCATCGGCTGAGGCTCGGCGACGTGCCAGGGCCGTGCATGGGGCCAGAGATGCAGGTAGGCGATGCGGGTGCCGGGCTTCAGGCGCACGGGCAGATCGCCCGTCCCGTCCCCGAAGGCATGGAGGCCCGCATCCGCCACCGCCGCGAAGGGCAGGTTGAGGGTGACCGGCAGCGCGATCCCGACCCGCATCACGATCCGCCGGTTCGTGATCGTGTAGGTGGTGGTGCGCGCCGACAGCCAGCCGAGGACGGCGACGAGGATGACGGCGACGCCGAAGGCCGCGAGCGTCGGCGCCGTCTCCGCGGCCGCGTCGGCGAGGCTCGCCGCCGGCAGCGCCTGCCAGAGAGCCAGAGCCGAGAACCACAGGGCGACGAGGCGCAGGTGCAGGGCGCGCAGGGCGATCCCGGCGGCCGTGGGGCGGCCCTGCCAGAGGATGCGCTCGCCCGGCGGCAGCGGCTCCGGCAGGCCCTCCGGCACGAGGATCTCGTTCGTCGGGGCGCTCACAGCAGGGCCTCCTGACGATCGGGCGTGGCGTAGAGGGTGCCAGCGCCGAAATAGGCCATGATCTTCTCCTCCTCGAGGAGCGTCACGGAATCCGGATCCTTCGTGCCGGGAATGTCGGCGAACTGGCTCGCGAGCAGCGCCTCGGTCTTGACGGTGCGCGAGAAGCGCCCCGTCCGGCAGAAGGTGTGGGGCATCAGCACCCGCCGGCCGCCCGCTCCGAGCTCGACCTCGTAGTAGCGGACCATGCTCTCGCCGCGGTCGATCCAGAGGTCGCTCACCGTGCCGGCGACCTGCCGGTCGGCGCCGAACACCGTCATGCCGATCGGGTTCGGGCCGTCCTCGTGCACCGTGAAATGGGTCGCGACCCGCAGGGGCACGATGCGCTTCTGGCCGTCGAAGGTGTGGTCGTGCTCGTCGTCCCGGTGCACCCAGGAGCCGGGGCCGATGTGATCCTGCATGGGGTTGCCGCCTGGCTCCAGCGGCGCGCCGGGCCAGGGCTCGCGCTTGTGCCCGACGAAATTGCGGTCGGGCTTCGTGTCCGTCTGCGGCGCGGTCTTCACCTTGCCGTCCGAAAGCGGGAACAGCTTCGGCGTTGGGATCAGGATCGGGTCGGGGCTCTTCAGCCGCCCGGTGACCTCGGCCTCGAGCGGATATCCCTCCCGCCGGTCCTCGCGGCGGATCCAGAAGATCAGCCCGGCGAAGAAGATCCAGAACGCGTAGAGAACCACCTGCGCCACGTCGACGTAGCCCGTGATCTCACCTCTTGGCATGGCGAACCTCCCGACGCTCAGCTGGACGGTTGGACGAGGGCGGACGGAGCGAGGCCGCGCTCGGGTTTGGGGTGGGTGCGGCGTCCCTCGCGCACGAGGGGGCCGATGGCGACGAGGGTCGCGAACAGCAGCGCGATCTCGATGTGGTAGACGACGAGGTATCCGATCGCGGGATCGCTCAGGGCCTCGCCCAGCGCTCCCGAGGTGGCGAGGTCCGAGCCGACGTCGCGCAGGATGCCGCTCGCCGCGATGGCGAGCCCCGCCGCGCTCGCCTGCACCGCGCCCCAGGCGCCGAGGGCGAGGCCCGTATCCTCGGGGCCGGCCTTGGCCATCGAGGCGGTGAGCGTGCCGTGGGCGAACAGGCCGCCGCCGAGCCCGATCAGCGTCACGCCCGTCGCGAAGAGCTGCTGGGAGGCGAGCGGGGCCGCGAAGACCACCGCCGAGAAGGCCATGATCCCGACGACCGCGCCGGCCGCCGCCACCCGGAACGGGTCGCCGCCCCGGTTGAGCCATCGCGCGGCGACGAGGAGCCCGAGGCCGCCGCCGGCCGCCAGCATCGCCGTGAGCGCGGTCGTCGCCGCGACGGAGAGATGGAGGATCTGGCCGCCATAGGGCTCGAGCAGGATGTCCTGCATCGAGAAGGCCGCGGTGCCGAGGCCCGTCGCGACGAGGCGGCGGCGGGCGAGCCCGCTGCTTGCGTAGAGCGCCCAGCTCTCCGAGAAGCCCGGCCGGGCCACGTCGCGGCCGGTGCGGGCCGGATCGCGCGGCTCCTGCTTCCAGAGGGCGATCCCGTTCACGATGATCGTGACGAGGGCCGCGCCCTGGATCACCTGGATCAGCCGCACGGCGGAGAAATCGGCCAGCAGCCAGCCGAAGGCGAGCGCGCTCACCATCATGCCGACGAGGAGCATGACGCAGAGGAGCGCCACCACCTTCGGGCGGGCCCGCGCCGGGGCGAGGTCGGTGGCGAGCGCGAGGCCGACCGTCTGCACGGTGTGGAGGCCCGCGCCCACGAGGACGAAGGCCAGCGCGGCGGCGAATTGCCCGGCCCAGAGCGGCCCCGTCGTGTCGCCCGACAGGAGCAGCAGCGCGAAGGGCATGATGGCCAGCCCGCCGAACTGCAGCAGCGTTCCGAACCAGATGTAGGGGACGCGCCGCCAGCCCAGCACCGAGCGGTGCGTGTCCGAGCGAAAGCCGACCAGGGCCCGGAGCGGGGCGAAGATCAGCGGCAGCGAGAGCATCAGGGCCACGATCCAGGCGGGCACAGCGAGCTCGACGATCATCACCCGGTTCAGCGTGCCGATCAGGAGCACGGCGGCCATGCCGACCGTGACCTGGAACAGGGCGAGCCGCATCAGCCGGCCGAGGGGCAGCTCGGCGGTGGCCGCGTCCGCGAAGGGCAGGATCGCGGGCGTGAGGCGCATCAGCGCCTGCGTGATACGGCGGGAGGCCGTCATGCCCGCCCCCGCGTCAGTTCGAGAGCGTTCGACAGGTAGAAGCCGCTGTTGATCCGGTGCGTCCGGGCAAGCGCGAAGCCCGCGAGGTTCGGCTCGCGGTCGATTCGCTTGGAGAGGCCCCGCGTGGTGATCGGCACGATCGCCGGTGCCCGGTCGGATTTCGGGAAGAGCTTGCCGGCCGCGTGCATCAGCGTCAGCAGGGCGGTGCGCGGCGCCACCGTGAAGACGATCGAGCCGTTTGTCCGGCTGCCGAGCTCGGCGAGCGCCCGGGCGATGTCGCGGCCCGCATAGTGGATCAGCGAATCCATCGCGACGACGTGGTCGAAGCGGCCGAGGCCGGGATCGAGCATGTCGCCGACGCGGAACTCGATCGCGCCCGCGCCGGCGACCGGCTCGGTCCGCTCCCGGGCGAGCCCGATCAGCGTCGGCGAGACGTCGATGGCGACGACGTCCGCCCCGCGGCGGGCCGCCTCCAGGCTGAGCGCGCCGGTGCCGCAGCCGGCGTCTAGGATGCGCAGCCCGGTCAGATCCTCCGGCAGCCACGAGAGCAGCGTCCCGCGCATCGCGTCGCGCCCGGCCCGCACCGTCGCGCGGATGCGGCTCACCGGCGCGTCCGAGGTCAGCCGCGCCCAGGCCTCGACGGCGGTGCGGTCGAAGTAGGTCTCGAGCTGGCCGCGGCGGGCGGCGTAGGTGGGGCTCGTCATCGGCCGGCGCTCCTCAGTCGAACCCGAGGAATTCGAACAGGTCGCGGTCCTTCATCGGGATCGCGTCGAGCGGCTTGCCGCCCGCCCAGAGGTAGGCCGCGAGCCGCAGATACTCGGCCTGGACGGCCTCCAGCTCCGGCGTCGGCTCCATCTCGAAGAGGGTGGACTTCTTGAGGCGCGAGCGCCGCACCACGTCGAGGTCCGGGAAGTGGGCGACCCGTTCCAGGCCGACCGCCGCGTTGAAGCGGTCGATCTCGTCGGTCTTGGCCGAGCGGTTGGCGATCACCCCGCCGAGGCGGACGTTGTAGTTCTTCGCCTTGGCGTGGATCGCGGCCACGATCCGGTTCATCGCGAAGATCGAGTCGAAGTCGTTCGCGGTGACGATCAGGGCCTGCTCGGCGTGCTGGAGCGGCGAGGCGAAGCCGCCGCAGACCACGTCGCCGAGCACGTCGAAGATGACGACGTCGGTGTCCTCGAGGAGATGATGCTCCTTGAGCAGCTTCACCGTCTGCCCGACCACGTAGCCGCCGCAGCCGGTGCCCGCCGGCGGTCCCCCCGCCTCCACGCACATCACGCCGTTGTAGCCCTCGGCCACGAAATCCTCGATCCGCAGTTCCTCCGAGTGGAACTGCACCGCCTCGAGCGCATCGATCACGGTCGGGGCGAGGCGCTTCGTCAGCGTGAAGGTCGAATCGTGCTTGGGGTCGCAGCCGATCTGCAGGACGCGCTTGCCGAGCTTCGAGAAGGCGACCGAGAGGTTCGACGAGGTCGTGGACTTTCCGATGCCGCCCTTGCCGTAGATCGCGAAGACCTTGGCGGTGCCGATCTTGACGTTCGGGTCGAGCTCGACCTGGACGCTGCCTTCCGGCTGCTTTCGCGCTGCGACGGGGTTTCGGATGGCGATGTTCATGCGGCGACTCCCGCGGTGATGCCTTCGAGGCGATCCTCAAGCTCCTCCTCGGCCCGGTCGAGCGCTTCGCGCGTCGCCGCGTCGGGAGACCAGAAGCCGCGCTCGTGCGCCTCGATGAGGCGGTGGGCGACCTTGGCGGAGGCGGTGGGGTTGAGGGCCGCCATGCGCTCCCGCATGGCGGGGTCGAGCACGTAGGTCTCGGTGATGCGCTCGTAGATCCAGGGGGCGACCTCGTTGGTCGTCGCCGACCAGCCGACCGTGTTGGTGAGGTGGGCCTCGATCTGGCGGACGCCCTCGTAGCCGTGGCCGAGCATGCCCTCGACCCATTTCGGGTTCAGCATGCGGGTGCGGGTCTCCAGCGCCACCTGCTCGGAGAGGGTGCGTACGCGCCCCTCCCCGCGGGTCTGGTCGCTGATGTAGATCGGCACGCTGGCGCCCTTGGCGCGGGCCACCGCCCGACCCATGCCGCCGAGCCCGTCGAAATAATGGTCGACGGAGGTGACGCCGACCTCGACCGAGTCGAGGTTCTGGTAGGCGAGATCGACGGAGGCCAGCACGCTCTGCATCAGCGCGCGCTGCGGGGCCGGCTTGCCCGTGCGCCCGTAGGCGAAGGATTTGCGGCGCGAGAAGGTCTCGCACAGCTCGGCCTCGTCGTCCCAGCGGCCGGTCTCGACGAGGTGGTTGACGTTGGCGCCGTAGGCCCCTTCCGCGTTCGAGAAGACGCGGAGTGCGGCCGTCTCGAGGTCGATGCCCTGTTCGGCCTGGATGGCGAGGGCGTGCTTGCGCACGAAGTTCCGTTCCGCCGGCTCGTCGGCGGTCGCCGCGAGGTAGGCGGCCTCCGCGAGGAGCTTCGTCTGCAGCGGCAGCAGATCCCGGAAGATGCCCGACAGAGTCGCGACGACGTCGATGCGCGGCCGCCCGAGCCGGTCGAGGGGAATCAGGCTGGCGCCGCAGAGCCGGCCGTAGCCGTCGAAGCGCGGCTCGGCGCCCATCAGCGCCAGAGCCTGGGCGATCGGGCCGCCCTCGCTCTTCAGGTTGTCGGTGCCCCACAGGACGAGGGCGACGCTCTCGGGAAGGGGCCGCCCTTCCTCGGCGTAGCGGGCGAGGATGCGTCCCACTTGCCGCGCCCCGTCCGCCACCGCGAAGGCGGAGGGCAGGCGGTAGGGATCGAAGCCGTGGATATTGCGGCCGGTCGGCAGGATGGCAGGGTTGCGCAGGAGGTCGCCGCCCGGGACCGGCGGGATGAAGCGGCCGTCGAGGGCGCGCAGCAGGGCCGGCACCTCGTGGTCCTGCGCCAGGAGTCGGTCGGCGTCCGCCAGCGCCGCGAAGGCCGTCCTCTGCGTCTCGTCGAGGGGCAGGCCCGCGAGTGCGAGGGCGGCGTCGATCCCGGCGCCGGCGACCAGCGCCTCGATGCCGGCGCGCGAGGGCGCGATCCCGTGGGAGGCTTCCGCCAGGGCGTTGAGGAGATCGACCCTCTCTTCCGGGGGCGTGCCCGCGCCGACGACGTGGAGCCCGTGCGGGATCAGCGTGTGCTCGAGTTCGCTCACCGCGCGCCCGAGCGCGGCGACCTGCTCGGCGGCATCGACATCCCAGGCCGGATCGTCGCCGAGGAGATCGAGGGCGGCGGCCTGGCTGCGGATGAGGGAGGCGAGGTCGCGCCGCTCGGCCTCCGCCTCGGGCTCCAGGCCCCGCCAGCGCTCGATTGAGCCCTTCAAGTCAATCAGCCCGCGGTAGAGCCCGGCTTGGGCGAGGCTCGGGGTCAGGTAGCTGACGAGGGTCGCGGCCGAGCGGCGCTTGGCGAGTGTCCCCTCGGACGGGTTGTTGGCGGCGTAGAGATAGACGTTCGGGAGGGCGCCGATCAGCCGCTCGGGCCAGCAGGCGGCCGAGAGCCCCGTCTGCTTGCCGGGCATGAATTCGAGTGCCCCGTGCGTGCCGAAATGCAGCACGGCGTCGGCGGAGAAATCGTCCCGCAGGTAGCGGTAGAAGGCCGAGAAGGCGTGCGTCGGCGCGAACCCCTTCTCGAACAGGAGCCGCATCGGATCCCCCTCGTAGCCGAAGGCCGGCTGCACCCCGACGAACACGTTGCCGAACTGCGCGCCGAGAACGAGGAGGCTCGCCCCGTCGCTGTTCTGGCGCCCGGGTGCCGGACCCCATTGCGCCTCGATCTCGTCGAGATGGGGCTCGCGCCGGACATGGTCGTCCACGGCGATCCGCGTGTGGACGTTGGCGGCGGTCCCGAACCGGCCCGCATTGCCCCCGAGGATGCGCTCGCGCAGATCCTCGACCGTCTCCGGCACCTCGACGGCATATCCGTCCGCCGCCATGCCCTTCAGGACGTTGTGGAGCGAGGCGTAGACGGAGAGGAAGGCGGCGGTGCCGGTCGCCCCGGCATTCGGCGGGAAGTTGAACAGCACGATCGCGACGCGACGCTCGGGGGCCGGCCGCTTGCGCAGGCTCACGAGGCGCGCCACGCGCTCCGCGAGGCGCTCGACCCGCTCCGGATCCGCGCTCATGTCCCGGCTGTTGCGATTGCCCGAGCGTAGGGAGCGCCCGCCGAAGACGGTCGGCGCGGTCGCCCCGTCGAGTTCGGGAATCGCGACCATCATCGTTGCCTCGACCGGCGAGAGACCGCGGTCCGATTCCGCCCATTGCTCGACCGTCTGGAATTCGAGCGCGTGGGCCGCGAGGTAGGGCACGTCGAGGCTACGCAGCATCGCTTCCGCAGCGGCCGCGTCGTTGTAGGCGGGGCCGCCGACGAGGGAGAAGCCGGTGAGCGAGACGAGGGCGTCGATGGTCGAGCGCCCGTTGCGCCGGAAATAGGCCTCGACCGCGGGCCGGTTGTCGAGGCCGCTCGCGAAGGCGGGCACCACGCTGAGCCCCCGTGCTTCGAGGCCGGCGATCACGGCGTCGTAATGGGCCGTGTTCCCGGCGAGCACGTAGGAGCGCATCAGCAGGAGGCCGACGCGACCCTTCGCCGGCCCGGACGGACGCGGAAGGGCCGCGGGATCGTCGCCGACCCGGCCCGGCAGGCGCGGATGGTAGAGGCCGGTCTCCGGATAGCTCAGGGGCGCGGGCGCCGCCGCGATCTCGCGCCAGGCCGAACGCTCGCCCGAGGCGTAGCGGCCGACGAGGAAGCGGACGAGGCTCGACACGTTCTCGTCCGAGCCGGAGAGCCAGTATTGCAGCGTCAGGAAATAGGCCCGCACGTCCTGCGCCGAGCCGGGGATGAAGCGGAGAATCTTCGGCAGGTTGCGGATCAGCGCCATCTGCCGGCCCGCATTGCCCTGGGCCGGGCCCTTGCCCCGCAGGCGCTTCAGGAAATCGAGGGCGCTGCGCTGCGACCCGTCCATGTTGAATCGGTTGAGCCGCGTCGTGCGCACGATCTCGGCGGCCGAGAGGCAGCCGATCATCGCGTCGCAATCGGGTCGGCGCGCGAGGAGCGCCGGCAGGATGGCGCGCACGTGCTCGTCCATGAACAGCATGGCGCTCAGCACGATGTCGGCCCGCGCGATGTCGCGGCGGCAGGCTTCGACGGCGGCGGGATCGGCCTCCCAGTCCGCGGCGGCGTGGAAGCCGAGGACGAGGCCGGGCATCTCGCAGGCCAGCGTCTGGCGCGCGCGCTCGACGGCGCTCGCCAAGTGGTTGTCGAGCGTCACGATGACGACGCGGATGTCGGGCCGCTCAGCGGCCGAAATGCGCTTTGGCATCGTACAGTGTCTCAATGGTGATGAGCGCGAGGGCGCGCTCGCGGGCGAAGCGCTCGGTGTTGGCACGGGCTTTCCCGCGCACGAAGAACGGAATCTTCCTCAGTTCCTTCTCGGCCTCGGCCGCCCAGGCGATCGAGGCGGGCGCGGCGACGGTGACGGTGGTGACGGGCTCGGGCGGCACCGTGCGGGCCTTGCCGCCGAGATGCGAGGGCGCGGCGCCGTCGTGGAACTCCCGGTCCTCGCGGAACATGCCGAGGAGGTGCTCCTCCAGGCCCATCATCAGGGGGTGGACGAGGGTGTCGAACAGGACGTTCGCCCCCTCGAAGCCCATCTGCGGGGAGGTGCGGGCCGGGAAGTCCTGCACGTGGACGGGCGCCGAGATGACGGCGCAGGGCAGGCCGAGGCGCTTGGCGACGTGGCGTTCCATCTGCGTGCCGAGGACGATCTCGGGCGCGGCCGCCTGGATCGCCGCCTCGACGTCGAGATAATCGTCGGTGATCAGAGCCTCGATGCCGTGCTCGGCCGCCTCCGCCCGCACCTCGCGGGCAAATTCCCGCCCGTAGGTGCCGAGGCCGACCACCGCGAAGCCGAGTTCGGAGCGCGCGACCCGGGCGGCGGCGAGCGCGTGCGTCGCGTCGCCGAAGATGAAGGCGCGCTTGCCCGTGAGGTAGGTCGAATCGACGGAGCGCGCGTACCAGGGCGCCCGCGAGCCGTGCTCGGCGAGGATCGGCGCGGGGTCGAGGCCGGCCAGCGCGGCCACCTCCTCGACGAAGCGGGTCGTGGCGCCGAAGCCGATCGGCACCGTCTCGACCATCGGCTGGCCGAACGCCTTCTGCAGGTATTGCGCGGCCGCGCGGGCGATCTCCGGATAGAGCACGACGTTGAAGTCGGCCGCGCCGAGGCGGGCAAGATCGGTGGGCGAGGCGCCCATCGGCGCCGTCACGTTCACGTCGATGCCCAGGCGGTTCAGGAGTCCGCGGATCTCGGCGACGTCGTCCCGGTGGCGGAAGCCGAGGGCGGTCGGCCCCAGGATGTTACAAAGGGGGCGCCGGCCCTCGGCGCCCAGGCGCGGGGCTCCTGGTGCCGGCGCTGGTCCAGACAGCGCGCGCACCAGTCGGTAGAAGGTCTCCGAGGCGCCCCAGTTCTCCTTCTTCTGGTAGGCCGGCAATTCCAGCGGGATGACGGGGATCGGCAGGTTCAAGGCCTTCGCGAGGCCGCCCGGATCGTCCTGGATCAGTTCCGCCGTGCAGGAGGCGCCGACGATCATCGCCTCGGGCCGGAAGCGCTCGTAGGCCTCGGCGCAGGCGCTCTTGAAGATCTCGGCCGTGTCGGCGCCGAGGTCGCGGGCCTGGAAGGTCGTGTAGGTGACCGGGGGCCGCGCGTCGCGCCGCTCGATCATCGTGAAGAGCAGGTCGGCGTAGGTGTCGCCCTGCGGCGCGTGCAGCACGTAGTGCAGGCCGCGCATCGCGGTGGCGACCCGCATGGCGCCGATATGGGGCGGTCCCTCGTAGGTCCAGACGGTGAGCTGCATCGTCAGACCTCCAGCCGCGCGCGGCGCAGGAGGGGCCGGGCGAACAATTCGGCGAGGTCGCCGGCCTGCTCGTAGCCTTGGATCGGGGTGAACAGCAGCTCGATCGACCATTTCGTCGCGAGCCCCTCCGCCTCGAAGGGGTTGGCGAGCCCGAGGCCGCAGACCGTGAGGTCGGGCCGCGCCGCGCGCGCCCGGTCCATCTGCGCGTCGAGGCTCTGGCCCTCGACGACCCGGGTGCCCGGCGGCAGCAGCGCCAGCTCCTCGGCGAGATGCGCCCGGTGCAGGTAGGGCGTGCCGACCTCGGCGAGCTCCATCCCCATCTCGCGGGCGAGGAAGCGGGCGAGCGGCACTTCGAGCTGCGAATCGGGGAAGAAGAAGGCCCGCTTGCCGGAAAGCCGCTCCCGGTGCGGCGCGAGCGCCCGCTCGGCGCGGGCGATGCCCGGCGCGGTCGCCGCGGCAAAGCGCGCCTCCGGCACGAGGAAGGCGTCCGCCGCCGCCCTCAGCCAGCCCGTCGTGCCCTCCGAACCGAGGGGGAACGGGGCGGCGATTCGGGTCGCGCCGCGGGCCTCGAGCGCCCGCGCGGTATCCGCCAGGAAGGGCTGCGCGAGGAGGTAGGACGTGTTCGGCCCGACCGGCGGCAGCGCGCCGGCGCGCCGCGCGGGCAGGACGTGGACGGGGCCGATGCCGAGCTCCGAGAAGAGGCGCAGGAACTGGTCCTCGACCACGTCGGCGAGCGCGCCCACGACGAGGAGGGAGGGCGCCGCGTTCGGCGCCTCGCGCGGCATCTCGGGCACGAGCGCGGCGAGGCAGGCATCCTCGCCCTGCGTGAAGGTCGTCTCGATGCCGCTGCCCGAGTAGTTCAGGACCCGCACGGCGGGCGCGAGGCGCTGCGACAGCCGCAGGGCCGCGCGGCTCAGATCGAGCTTGATCACCTCCGAGGGGCAGGAGCCCACGAGGAACAGGAGGCGGATGTCCGGCCGCCGCTCGATCAGGCGCGAGACGACCCGGTCGAGTTCCTCGTTCATGTCGGCGAGGCCCGCGAGGTCGCGCTCGTCGATGATCGCGGTGGCGAAGCGCGGCTCGGCGAAGATCATCACGCCGGCCGCCGACTGGATCAGGTGCGCGCAGGTGCGCGAGCCGACGACGAGGAAGAACGCGTCCTGGATCTTGCGGTGCAGCCAGACGATGCCGGTCAGCCCGCAGAACACGGCGCGCTGGCCGCGCTCCTGCCGGAGGGAGACGCCGCAGCCCTCGGAGGGCGCGTGGGGGAGCGGGGCGTGCGCGTTCATCGGGCCGCCCCCGTCGCGAGCCTGAGTCGCGGCGCCGATTGCAGGCGCGCGGCCCGGAGCTTCAGGACGAACTGGGCCGCGTTGACCGCGTAGGCGGCGTAGGCCGCGAGCGCGAGCCACATCAGCCCCTGAAGCGGGAGGAGGCCGAGCCCGAGCGCCGCGAGGTAGGCGGTGTGCAGGGCCAGCACCAGCATGCTGACCACGTCCTCCCAGAAGAAGGCCGGCGCGAACAGGTAGCGGCCGAACACCGCCTTCTCCCAGATCGAGCCGGTGACCATGATCGCGTAGAGCACGAGGGTCTTGGCCACGACCGAGAGGTTGGCGGCGGCTTCGCCCTCCCCCGTCGACAAGGTGCGCAGCACCAGCGCGAGACTCACGAGGAAGACGAGGAACTGGAGCGGCGCGAGGATGCCCTGAACCAGCGTCCAGGGACTGGCGTCGCGGCGAGCCCGCTCTGCCGGCGTGTAGAGCGGCGGTCGTTTCGGCTGGCCCAGCGGACCCATGCTAACGCCCCATTCCTGCCCAGGGCCGGCCTCTCGATGGGCCGGCTCGAAAGGAGCCTAGGAATTGGCCCGACGAGTGTCAACCACGCTTTACGTCAAGAGAGGATGACAATGTTCGCGGGACGGAAACGGCCGAGCATTGCCAAAGCCGCCAATCGGCGTATCGTGATACCTGAAGTCGCCCCGCGAAGAGGGCGTGATCAATCCGGAAACCCCGTCTCGGCGCTGCACGTCGAAACACAGCAAGAAGCCGTCTGCGACATTGGGAGGGACCAATGGACGACGTCAGGCGTTTCGGCGGCCGAATCGCCAAGGGGCATCTCGCGCAGGAGATGGCGCGGGCCTGCGAGCGCGAGGCTGAGGATCAGGCCGAATCCGAGGAGCCCGTGATCCGTGCGAACGGCCATCTCGCCCGCGTGGTCGAGGCCGAGATCATCCCCCGGCTCATGCTCGCGCACGCGCCGTCCGCTTCGTCCCCCCGCCCATTCCCGAGGGGGGGCCGAAAGCCGACGCCGGCCGAGATCGCCACCTTCTCCGATCTCGTCCTCGCGCCTCCGGGCGAGGAGGTCGAGGACCGCATCGAGGCGCTGATCGCCGACGGCTTGAGCCTCGAGAGCCTCCTGCTCGACCTCCTCGCCCCGACGGCGCGCCATCTCGGATACCTCTGGGAGGAGGATATCTGCGATTTCGCGGATCTCACGGTGGCGATGGGTCGGCTGCAGCGGATCATGCACGACCTGTCCCTGCGCTACGCGGCCGAGACCTTCGACCCTTTGCGCGGCCGTAACATCCTGCTGTGCCCCTGCCCGGGCGAGACCCACATCTTCGGGCTCTCGATTCTGGAACGGTTCTTCCGCGATGCCGGTTGGGATGTGGTCGGAACCGCCCTCGACGCGACGGCCGATCCGCTGGGTCGCGCCGCAGACGAGTGGTTCGACGTCGTCGGCTTCTCCCTGCACTGCGAGGTTCACCTGCCCAAGTTGACGGAAGCCGTGCACAACATTCGCCGGCGATCACACAATCCCGGCGTGCGCGTCCTCGTGGGCGGGGCGATTTTCGTGGACAACCCTGGCTTGGCGAAACTCGTCGGTGCCGACGCGACAGCGGCGGATGCGCGTTCCGCGGTGGCCATTGCCGAAAGCTTGCTTGATCTGCAAGCCAGAGCCTGCTGAAAGACCCGCTCACCGACATCACAACCTGGTGATCATTGACCAGTCTGGCGAGCACTGCCGCGCATGCAACCGCCGCGGCCCTACCCGAAACTCTCGGCGCCCTCGGCGGAGGCGCTGCGGGGCTCCTCGTTGCGGCCGCGATGGACCTGTCGCTCGTCATCGACGCGCAGGGCATCATCCGCGAGGCCGCCTTCGGCGAGGCCGATCTCGTCGCGGAGGGCTGCGAGGCCTGGGTCGGCCGTCGCTGGATCGACACGGTGACCGTGGAGAGCCGCCCCAAGATCAGCGCGCTCCTGCAGGATGCGGCGCCGAACACGGTGACGCGCTGGCGGCAGGTGAACCATCCGTCGAGCCGCGGCATCGACCTACCCGTGCGCTACGCCTCGATGCGCCTCGCGCCGGATGGGCCGATCATCGCGATCGGGCGGAACCTGCAGGCCACGGCTGCCCTGCAGCGGCGGCTCGCGGAGACGCAGCAGGCGCTGGAGCGCGACTACCTGCGCCTGCGTGGGGCCGAGACCCGCTATCGCATGCTGTTCCAGCTTGCGAGCGAGCCCGTCCTCGTGGTCGACGCCAGCACCCGCCGCGTCAGCGAGGCGAACCCGGCCGCCGGGAATCTGATCGGGCGCCCCGAGAAGCGCATCCTCGGCCAGGACGTGGTCGATCTGTTCGACGCCAGCGCGACGCGCAGCCTCGAAGCGCTCTTTGCCGGGCTGCGGATCACGGGCCAGGCCGACGAGATCGTGGTGCGCCTCGCCAACGGCCGCGGCTCGACCCGGGTCGCCGCCTCGCTCTTCCGCCAGGAGAATGCGGCGAGCGCGCTCCTTCGGCTCAGCATCCCGAACGAGTCCGTGCGGAGCTCCCACCGCGCAGGCGGCTCGGTGCTCGAGGTGATCGCAGGGCTACCCGAAGCGTTCGTGGTCACCGACCTGTCGCGGCGTATCCTGACCGCGAACAACGCCTTCCTCGACCTCGCGCAGCTCGCCACCGAGGAGCAGGTGCGGGGCGAGCCGCTCGAGCGCTGGCTCGGGCGCGAGGAGACGGAAGCCTCCGCGCTCTTCGCGACGCTGGCCGAGCACGGTTCGGTCCGCCATTTCGGCACGAGCCTGCGCGGGCAGCTCGGCTCGGTGGAGGACGTTGAGGTTGCCGCCGTCGCCGTCCCTGGCGGCGATCACCCCTGCTACGGCTTCAGCATCCGCGGCGTGCCGCGCCGCGCCCTCTCCACGATCGTGGGCGGGCACGAGCTGCCGCGCTCGGTCGAGCAGATGACCGAGCTCGTTGGGCGGATCTCGATGAAGAATCTCGTGCGCGAGACGACCGACATGATCGAGCGCCTCTGCATCGAGGCGGCCCTGCGCATCACGCGCGACAACCGGGCCTCCGCGGCGGAGATGCTCGGTCTGAGCCGCCAGGGCCTCTACGCTAAGTTGCGCCGCTACGGCATCGGCGATCTTGACACTCTCGATGGAGCCGATGCCGAGACATGACACCGAGGGTCTCCAAAGAGACTGTCTGTCAATGCGAGATGACACCGAAATCTGTCTATTGATATTGACAGGGCGGCGGGCGGAAAATAGCGTCGCCCCATGGCAACGCCGGCCCCTAGCGCACTCATCGAGCTTCTGAAGCCGATCACGTGGTTCGCGCCGATGTGGGCCTTCGCTTGCGGGGTCGTTTCCTCAGGCCAATCCCCGCAGGGTCAATGGCCGGTGATCGCCGCCGGAATCGTGCTCGCCGGCCCGCTCGTCTGCGCCACGAGCCAGGCCGTCAACGACTGGTACGACCGCCACGTCGACGCCATCAACGAGCCGGACCGACCGATTCCCTCCGGGCGCATGCCCGGACGCTGGGGCTTCTACGTCGCCGCCGCCTGGACGCTCCTTTCGCTCGCGGTCGCGGCGGCCCTCGGGCCCTGGATCCTCGGTGCCGCCCTGTTCGGCCTCGTCCTCGCGTGGCTCTACAGCGCCCCGCCCCTGCGGCTGAAGCAGAACGGCTGGTGGGGCAATACGGCGGTCGCGATCTGCTACGAGGGGCTGCCCTGGTTCACGGGAGCGGCCGTGATGGCCGCCTCCATGCCCGACCGGCGCATCCTCGTCCTCGCCGCCCTCTACTCCATCGGCGCCCACGGCATCATGACGCTGAACGACTTCAAGTCCGTCGAGGGCGATACCCGCACCGGCATCCGCTCCCTGCCCGTCCAGCTCGGCACCGACCGGGCCGCGCTGTTCGCCTGCTGGGTGATGGCGCTGCCACAGGTAGCGGTCGTCCTCTGCCTGCTCGCGTGGCAGCGGCCCTGGCATGCGGGGACGGTCGCCCTGCTGCTTCTCGGCCAGCTCGTCCTGATGCGCGCCCTCCTCGCCGCGCCTCGGGCGAAGGCCGCTTGGTACAACGGCACCGGAACCACGCTCTATGTGATCGGCATGCTGGTCGCCGCCTTCGCCCTGCGGCCGCTCCTCCAGGGGGGCGCCTGATGCAAGCGGCCGGCTTCTCCTGGGCGCAGATCGCGCGACTCGGCCTCGTGCAGACCGCCCTCGGCGCGGTCGTGGTGCTGATGACCTCGACCATCAACCGCGTGATGGTCGTCGAGCTCGCACTCCCGGCCATCGTCCCGGGCGCTCTCGTCGCCCTCCACTACGCGGTCCAGGTGCTGCGCCCGCGCTGGGGCTACGGCTCGGATGTCGGCGGGCGGCGCACGCCCTGGATCGTCGGCGGCATGGCCGCCCTCGCCCTCGGCGGATTCGGCGCGGCCTGTGCCACCGCCCTCTGCGAGGTGGATCGCACTGCAGGCCTCGCGCTCGCCGTGCTCTCCTTCCTCACCGTCGGCATGGGCGCCGGGGCGGCCGGCACCTCGCTCCTCGTGCTGCTCGCCACCGGCGTCGAGGCGCGCCGCCGGGGGGCGGCGGCCACCATCGTCTGGGTGATGATGATCGCGGGGTTCGCGGTGACGGCGCCGCTCGCCGGCCATTTCCTCGATCCGTTCTCGGGCGCCCGCCTCGTCGCGGTCTCGGGCGCGGTCTCGGCCATCGCCTTCGCGGTGGCCTGCCTCGCCGTCATCGGCGTCGAGCCCCACCGCCCCTCCGAGGCGCCGGCGCCGGAGCGCAAGCCGCCCTTCCTGCAGGTCCTGGCGCGGGTCTGGGCCGAGCCGCAATCGCGGCGCTTCACCGTGTTCATCTTCGTGGCCATGCTCGCCTACAGCGCGCAGGAGCTGATCCTCGAGCCCTTCGCCGGGCTCGTCTTCGCCATGAGCCCCGGCGTCACCACGAAACTCGCCGGTCTGCAGCACGGGGGCGTGCTCGCTGGCATGCTGTTCGTGGCCGGCGTGACGATGGGCATCGGCGGCCCCGTGCTCGGCTCGCTGAAGCTCTGGACCGCGATCGGCTGCGCCGGATCGGGCGCCGCGCTCGTCGGCATCGCCGGAGGCGGCCTCGTCGGGCCGGACTTTCCCCTGCGAGCCCTCGTCTTCGCCCTCGGGCTGTTCAACGGCATCTTCGCGGTCGCGGCCATTGGCTCGATGATGGCGCTGGCCGGCGCCGGCGGCGAGGCCGAGCGCGGCACGCGCATGGGCGTCTGGGGGGCCGCCCAGGGCGTCGCCTTCGGAACGGGCGGCTTCCTCGGCACCGTGGCGGTCGATCTGACCCGCCTCGCCATGCGGGAGCCCGTCCACGCCTACGCGGCCGTCTTCACCGGCGAGGCCCTCCTCTTCGTCGCTGCGACCGTGATCGCGCTCCGCGTCGAGCACGCCGCCGAGACCCGGGTGCCCCGCGCCCGCCGCGCCACGATCCTGCGCTTCGAGCCCCGCTTCTAGAGGAGTCCCGCCATGACCGAGCCGGCCGAGCCAGAGACCTGCGACGTGGTGGTGGTCGGCGGCGGGCCGGCGGGGGCGACGGCGGCGACCGACCTCGCGCGGGCGGGCCGGCGCGTCCTGCTCCTCGACCGGGGCGGGCGCATCAAGCCCTGCGGCGGCGCCATCCCGCCGCGGCTGATCCGCGACTTCGCGATTCCCGACGATCTCATCGTCGCCCGCATCCGCTCCGCGCGGATGATCTCGCCGGCCGAGAAGCGGGTGGACATGCCGGTGGGCGACGGCTTCGTCGGCATGGTCGACCGGGAGCATTTCGACCCCTGGCTGCGGCGGCGCGCGAGCCTCGCGGGCGCCGAGCACCGCACCGGCACCTTCGAGCGCATCACGCGTGAGGACGGGCAGGCGACCGTGCATTACCGCGCGGCCGGCGTCGAGGCCCGCGTGCGCGCCCGCCTCGTCATCGGGGCCGACGGTGCGACCTCGCCGGTCGGCCGCGCCGAGATCCCGGGACATGCCGGGATGCGGCAGGTCTTCGCCTATCACGAGATCGTCCGGCCCCCGGAGAGCGGCGGCGATTACGAGGGCAGCCGCTGCGACGTGTTCTACCAGGGCAAGCTCTCGCCGGATTTCTACGCCTGGATCTTCCCGCACGGCGACACGATCAGCATCGGCACGGGCTCGGCGCACAAGGGCTTCTCGCTGCGCGGCGCCATCCGCTCCCTGCGCGCCGCGACCGGGCTCGATTCGGGCGTGACCCTGCGCCGGGAGGGCGCGCCGATCCCCCTGAAGCCCCTGAAGCGCTGGGACAACGGCCGGGACGTGCTGCTCACCGGGGACGCCGCCGGCATCGTCGCCCCGGCCTCGGGCGAGGGCATCTACTACGCGATGCTCGGCGGGCGCCTAGCGGCGGAGGCGGCGGATTCGTTCCTGCGAACCGGCGAGGCCCGGGACCTCGCCTCGGCGCGCCGCCGCTTCATGAAGCTGCACGGGCGCGTCTTCCTGATCCTGCGGATCATGCAGTGGGTCTGGTACCGGAACGACGGTCTGCGCGAGCGCTTCGTCTCGATCTGCCGCGACAAGGACGTGCAGCAGCTGACCTGGGATTCCTACATGAACAAGGAGCTGGTCCGCGCCAAGCCCGCCGCCCACGCGCGCATCTTCTTCAAGGACCTCGCGCATCTGTTCCGCTGGGTCTCGCCGTGACGCGGGCGGGGCCGGATGGGGCGACCTACCTCGTCGCGGGCGCTGCGGCCCTCGCCGTCGCCCTGGCCGGCGGCCTCCTGACCGCCGTGGGGCCGCGCAGCCGCGCCCTGCGACGCCCGGCCTGGAGACCGCCGGACTGGGCCTTCGGCCCGGTCTGGGCCGTGATCTTCGCGATGATCACGGTCTCCGCCGCCCTCGCGTGGAGCGCCGCCGCCGACGTCTCGACCCGCGCAATCCTGCTCGCCGCCTACGCCGTGAACGCCGTCCTCAACATCGCCTGGAGCGGGCTGTTCTTCCGGGCCGAGCGGCCGGATTGGGCGCTCCTCGACATCGCCCTCCTCTGGCTGTCGATCCTCACGCTCATCCTCGTCTCGCTGCCGCTCTCCCTCAAGGCGGCACTCCTGCTCCTGCCCTATCTCGGCTGGGTCGGCATCGCCGCCTGCCTCAACCTCGCGATCGTGCGCCTGAACGGCCCGTTCGGGAGGGCATGAGATGGCGGAGTGGGTGACGAGCGGGCGCATCGTCGATCTCATCCTCGCCCTGGTGGCTCTGGAGGCCCTGGCGCTCCTCGCCTACCGGGCTCGCACCGGCCGCGGCCCGGCGCCCCCCGCCATCCTGTGCAATCTCGGCTCGGGCGCCGCCCTGATGCTCGCCCTGCGCGCGGGCCTGACCGGGGCAGCATGGTGGCAGATCGCCGCCTGCCTCGCCCTCGCCCTCGTCGCCCATCTCGGCGATCTCGCCCTTCGGCTTCGCGAGCGGCGTCCTTTTGGTCGCACGGCACGATTTCGTGAGCCAGGAACTTGCGCCGATCAGGCCGCGTTCAACGCGGAAATCCGCCCTGATCAAGTCTAGATCCCGCCTCAGCCGCCGGAGGTCAAGCATTATGCGTAGCATTCTCGCACTTGCTGCAACTTCCGGATTTATAGCGGGCGCGGTGATCTCACCGTCCCCATCCCTGGCGCAGGCGGCGGATGCCGATCTCGTGAAGCGGGGCGAGTACTTGGTCACGGCCGGCGATTGCGTGGCCTGCCACACCGGGCCGGACGGCAAGAAGTTCGCGGGCAATTACGCGCTGAACACGCCGATCGGGAAGATCATGACCCCCAACCTGACGCCCGACAAGGAGACGGGCCTCGGCAACTGGACGGAGGAGGAGTTCTACCGCGCCTTCCACGACGGCATCGGCAAGGACGGGTCCTATCTCTACCCCGCCTTCCCCTTCGCCTGGTACACGAAGGTGACGCGCGACGACGTGAAGGCGATCTACGCCTACCTGCAATCGCTGGAGCCGGTGAGCAACCCGCGCAAGGCGAGCGAGATTCCCTTCCCCTTCAACGTCCGCACGGCGCTCATCACGTGGCGCACGGCCTTCTTCACGGCGGGCGAGTTCAAGCCGGACCCGAACGCCAGCGCCGAGGTGAACCGCGGCGGCTACCTCGTGGAGGGGCTCGGGCACTGCGGCATGTGCCACAACGAGAATAAGATCGTCGGCAACAGCGGGCTCGCCGGCAAGCTCGGCGGCGGCGTCATCGACGGCTGGTACGCGCCCAACATCACCCCCGACGACCACCAGGGCATCGGCTCGTGGAGCGACGAGCAGGTGGTGACCTACCTCAAGACCGGGGCCGCGCCCGGCAACAAGCCGGGCGTGGCGGCCGGCCCCATGCGCCAGACGATCGAGGAATCGCTGAGCAAGCTGACGGATGCCGACCTCAAGGCGATGGTCGCCTACCTGCGGACGCAGCAGGCGAAGGAGACCTACAAGGTCAAGGATCTGCAGGCCTTCAACCAGCCGAACGCGCCGGGCGCTTCGGTCTATCTCAGCTACTGCTCCTCCTGCCACAAGCCGGACGGCAAGGGCGTCGAGGGCGCGATTCCGGCGCTGGCCGGCAACACCTCGGTCCAGTCCGCCGGCCCGCAGACCGTGATCAACGTCGTGCTGGGGGGCCTCGCGGCCCAGAGCGGCTACGCCTCGATGCCGGCCGTCGGCCAGGGCATGACCGACCAGCAGATCGCCGACGTGACCGACTACGTCCGCAATTCCTGGGGCAATGCCGCCCCCGTCATCGAAGACCGGGGCATCGTCTCGCAGGCGCGCGGCAGGATCCAGACGATGCTGGCCGGCAACGCCCCCTGTTCGGAGGTCGGCAACGAGGCGCTCGCCAAGGTCATCGCGGCGAACGGCGTGGCGGACGCCCTGCGAAACCTGAAGCAGGACGAGTTCGTGCCGCGTCTCTCCACCCTCGTACCGAAGCTGAAGGCGGAGGCCGCGGGGGCGAGCGACGACGAGATCGTGAACGGCCTCACCGCCACCTTCTGCAAGGTCGCCAAGGACACGAATTTCTACGCCGACGCCCCCTGGCACGCGGTGATCGGCAGCTTCGGCAACGTGGCCTACAGTCAGGTCCGCAACCCGGAGAAGCAGGCGAGCACGCAGGTCCCGGCGGGCCCGACCCCGAGTCGAAACTGATGCGCGGCGGCCGGGGACGTCCCCCCGCCACGTTGCCGCAGAGGCGCGCGGCGGCGGAACGATACCGGCGCGCCGGTGTTGGCCGGCGATCGTCCGATCGGGGGACTTTCGGGAAGGGGTCTGGGCCGCCTTGAGCGGCGCCGCGATGTCCCACCGGAGTGGAGCCGACGGCCATTTCCGGGCAGCAGGAGCATCGCGATGGATCTCGGGATCAGCGGACGCGTCGCCGTCGTCACCGGCGGCGATTCGGGCATGGGCAGGAAGAGCGCGGAGTACCTCCTCCGCGAGGGCGTGAAGATCGTCCTCACCGACGTCGACGAGGACAAGGTGCAGGCGGCGGCCCAGGAACTCGCGAGCCTCGGCGAGGTGCGCGCGGTCGCGGCCGATCTCAGCGGCATGGCGGGCGTCGAGACCCTGAAGGCCTTCGCCGACACCGCCTTCGGGCGCAAGCCCACGATCCTCGTGAATGCGGCCGGCATCACCGGCGCCACGGGCGACTTCCTCGAACTCAGCGACGAGGATTGGCTGGAGACGATCCAGGCCGACCTGATGGTGGCCGTGCGCGTCGCCCGCGCCTTCATTCCCGGCATGCGCGAGGCCGGCTGGGGCCGCGTCGTCCTGTTCACCTCCGAGGATGCCGTGCAGCCCTACGTCGAGGAACTGCCCTATTGCGCGGCCAAGGCCGGCCTGATGAACCTCACCAAAGGCCTCTCCAAGGCCTACGGGCCGGACGGCGTGCTCGTGAACTCGGTGGCGCCCGCCTTTGTCGCCACGCCGATGACCGATGCGATGATGGAGAAGCGCGCGAAGGAACTCGGCGTCTCCTTCGACGAGGCGATCGAGTCCTTCCTCGGCGAGAAGCGCCCCGGCATCGTCGCGAAGCGGCGCGGCCGCGCCGAGGAGGTCGCCGCGGCGGTCGCCTTCCTGTGCTCGGAACAGGCGAGCTTCATCACCGGCGAGAACCTGCGCATCGACGGCGGTGCCGTCCTGACGATGGGCAGCTGAGCACCGGGCGCGGCGTGGCGCGGAAGGGAAGTCGGTTCGATGCGTGAGATCGCGTGCGACGTGGCGGTGATCGGGGCCGGGACGGCGGGCATCGCCGCCCACGCGGCGGCGCGCAGGGCCGGTGCCCGCGCCGTCCTGGTCGAGGCCGGGCCCGGCGGCACCACCTGTGCGCGCGTCGGCTGCATGCCCTCGAAGCTCCTCATCGCTGCGGGCGCGGCGGCGCAGGGCGCCCGCGAGGCCGGGCTGTTCGGCCTCGACGTGCCCGAGATCCGGGTCGACGGACGGGCGGTGCTGCACCGCCTCCGGTCCGAGCGCGACCGCTTCGTCGCCCTGGTCCGCGACGGGCTCGACGATCTGCCCGAGGACGCGCGCCTGTCCGGCCGCGCCCGGTTCGAGGATGCGGGCACGCTTCGTGTCAACGAGGACACCCGCCTCGGCTTCCGCGCCGCCATCGTCGCCACGGGGTCGAGCCCCGCGATCCCCGAGCCGCTCCGGGACCTCGGCGACCGCGTGCTCACCACCGACACCCTCTTCGAGATCGAGGATCTGCCGCGCTCGCTCGCCGTCCTCGGCGGCGGCCCCGTCGGGATCGAGATCGCCCAGGCGATGGCGCGCCTCGGCGTCGAGATTGACGTGTTCGATGCCGGGACCGCACTCGCCGGCCTGTCCCACCCCGATCTCGTCGAGGCGGCCAACGCCGTCTTCGGCGCCGGCATGAGCCTTCATCTCGGCACGGAGATCGTGGAGGCCGCCCGCGAGGGCGAGGGCGTGCGGGTCGCCTGGAAGGCGAAGGACGGCGAGCGCCACGAAGGCCGCTTCGATCGGATCCTGGCCGCCGCCGGGCGCCCCTCGAACCTGTCGGGTCTCGGTCTCGACGCCGCGGGCCTCTCCCTCGGCGAGAAGGGCATGCCGCGCTTCGATCCGCGCACCCTCCTGTGCGAGGGCGCCCCGGTCCTCATCGCCGGCGACGCGAACGGCATCCGTCCGATCCTGCACGAGGCGGCGCGCCAGGGCCGCATCGCGGGCGAGAATGCCGCCGCCCTCGCGGCCGGCCGGCCGCTCGCCGCGCCGGAGCCCTGGGTGAACCTCGCCATGGTCTTCACGCACCCGCAGGCCGCCCTGGTCGGCGCGCCCTATGAGGCCGACGCGGCGGGCGCGCGCATCACCGGCGCCATGAGCTTCTGCGATCAGGGCCGGGCTCGCATCGAGGGAAAGAACTCGGGCGGCCTGCGGATCTGGGCCGACCGGGGCGGCCGGCTGCTCGGCGGCGAGATGCTGGGGCCGGGCGTCGAGCACCTGTCCCAATACCTCGCCCTCGCCGTCCAGCAGGGCCTGAGCGCCGCCGAACTGCGCGACCGCCCCTTCTACCACCCGACCCTGGAGGAGGGTCTGGAGACGGCTCTGGCCGAGATCGCGCGGGCAGTCGCTCGCTGAGCGGAAGCTGCGGCAACGTTAACGTGCATCAACATCCATCCAATCCGGAGATCGCGCCCCCGAGGATTGCACTCGGCGGAACGCCCGTTCATACCGTTGGGCACATGAGGATTGCCCGTCACCGATGCCGCTGAACGATCCTGCCGGCGGCCCCATCGATCTCGATTCGCTCGGGCCCGACGGGCTCGATGACCTCGATATCGGGGTGATCGGGCTCGACCGCTCGGGCGTGATCGTCGCCTACAACGATGCGGCGAGCGCGTTCAGCGGCCTGTCGGCCTCGGCGGTGATCGGCCATCACTATTTCCGCGAGGTGGCGCCGGCTACCAACCTTCCGAGCTTTCACGGGCGCTTCCTGTCGGGCATCCGCCGCGGGCGGCTCGACGAGAGCTTCGAGTTCGTGTTCGGCCGCGTGCCGCAACCCTTGCGTGTCCGCGTCGAGATGCGCCAGGGACGCGACCATTACTGGATGACGCTGACGCCGCTGCAGGCGGTCGGCGCGGGCGAGCGGCGCGAGGCGGTGATCGCCGCCCTGGGCAATCGGGCCCGCGCCGAGCCGGTCGACCCGAGCCTGTGCGAGCGCGAGCCGATCCACATCCCGGGTTCGATCCAGCCGAACGCCGTGATGATCGCCGCCGATGCCGCGGATCTGGTGATCCTCGCGCACAGCGTGAACGTGCACGAGACGCTGCCCGACGACGGCCGCACCCTGAGCGGCCGCCGCCTCGACGCTGTCCTGCCCCGCTCGTTCGTCGACGTGATCCGCGCGCGCCTCGCCTCCGGCACCCTCGACGACGGGCGCTCGATCCGCCGCACGATCCGGCTGCCCGGCCGGGGCCAGACCGCGAACGCCTACTTCGCCGTGGCCCATGCCCATCTCGGCCGCGTGATCGTCGAGATGGAGATGGCTCCGGAACTGCCGGAGGATTTCGCCGTCGCGACGCAGACCGACACGGAACTCTCCGTGGCGCGCCTGCGCAGTGCCGAGACGCTCGGAACGGTCGCCCGCATCGCCGCCCTGGAGGTGCGCGCGCTGACCGGCTTCGAGTGCGTCCTCGTCTACCGCTTCGATGCCGACTGGAACGGCGAGGCCATCGCCGAGGACAAGGTGGCGGACTGGTCGCGCACCCTGCTCGGCCTGCGCTTCCCGGCCTCCGACATCCCCGCCCAGGCCCGGGCGCTCTACACCAAGGCGAAGAGCCGCTTCGTGATCGACCGCGACAGCGTGCCGGTCCCCCTCGTCGCCGCGCCGCCCGCCGGGAACGGGCCGATCGACCTCACCTTCGCCCAGCACCGCACGCTCTCGCCGATCCATCTGGAATATCAGCGCAATCTCGGCGTGAACGGATCGATGTCAATCTCGATCATGGTCGAGGGCAAGCTCTGGGGCCTGATGATCGGGCATCACCGGCAGCCGCATTACGTGGCGCCGGAGACGCGCGCCGCGGCGACCGTGATCACCGACGCCTTCGCCATGCGGGTGCAGGAGATCGAGGGGCGGCGTCTCTGGGCGGAACAGCAGGCGCATCTCGACACCGAAGGCCGCCTCGTGCGCGAGCTGACCCGCTCCGACGATTTCGTCGGCGCGCTGACGTCGGGCACGATGACCCTGCTCGACCTCTTCGGGGCGACCGGCGCGGGCGTCGTCTCGGCGGGCGGCGTCACCCTCATCGGCAAGACCCCGGCCGAGGCCGAGGTCCGGGACCTCGCCGTCTGGCTGAGGGAGCACCTGCCCGCGGAGGCCTCCTCCTACGCGTCCAGCGCCTTCTCCGCCGAATTCCAGCCGGCCGCCGCCTATCGCGAGATCGCGAGCGGGCTGCTCGCCGCCTTCGTCGACCCGGCGCGGGAGCACCTGCTGCTCTGGTTCCGTCCGGAAGTGCCGAGCACGGTGACCTGGGGGGGCGACCCCCGCAAGCCCGTCCTCCCCGGCAGCGGCCCCGTCGCGGTGCTGCCCCGGCGCTCCTTCGAGCGCTGGGTCGAGGAACGGACGGGCTTCGCCACGCCCTTCGCCGACTGGCAAGTCTCCCTGGCCCAGTCCCTCGCGCAGGCCGTCGAGGGCGTGGTGCTGCGCCAGCGCCGGAAGATCGACGAGCTGACCGGCCTCCTCGCCGACAAGGAGAAGCTCCTCACGCAGAAGGACATACTGACCCGGGAGATCGATCACCGCGTCAAGAACTCGCTCCAGATCGTCTCCGCCTTCCTGCAGATGCAGCGCCGGCAGATCGCCGACCCGGATGCCCGCCAGGCCTTCGCGGAGACCTCCGCGCGGGTGATGAGCGTCGCCCGGGTGCACGACAGCCTCTATCAGGCCGAGAGCGTCGAGGAGGTCGATCTCGGCCAGACCATCGAGAACCTGTGCAGCGATCTCGCCGGCATGGCGGGCGACGGCCACGCGGTCGAACTCGTGGCGGAATCCGGCGTGATGGTGCCCTACCGCAAGGCGGTGGCCCTCTCGCTGATCGCCACCGAACTGGTCACCAACGCGTTCAAATACGCCGCGGGACCGACTGGGGGCGGCCGCGTCGAGGTGAGCGTCTCCTCTTCCGCCGGGGGTGGGGTCCGGCTCAAGGTCTGCGACGACGGCGGCGGCATGCCCGAGGGCTGGGCCGAGGCGAGGCCCCAGGGGACGGGGCTCGGCATGAAGATGATCCGGGCGATGCTCGATCAGATCAACGCCCGCATCGAGGTCGCCAACACGCCCGGCGCCTGCTTCACGATCACCGCGTGAGCGCCGGAAGCGGCCTGCACGCGCGCCTGCGGGCGGAGACCGCGGCGGCGCACGAGGCGCTGGAGCGCGACCTCGACTGGGAGGCGCGCGTCGCGACGCTCCCCGGCTACCGCAACCTCCTCGCCCGCTTCCACGGCTTCCACGCGGCCTACGAGCCCGCGATCGCGGAGGCGCTCGGCGATCCGGGCTTCCTCGACGAGCGGCGCCGGCTCGACCCGCTCGCCGCGGACCTGCTCCATCTCGGCCTCGACGCCGTCTCCATCGAGAGCCTGCCTCAAGCCGCGCCGCCCGGCCTCGACGGCACGGCCTCGGCGCTCGGCTCGCTCTACGTGCTCGAAGGTTCGACCCTCGGCGGACAGGTGATCGGCCGCCGCATCGCGGCGCTTCACGGGTTCGATGAGATCGCGGGCTGCGCCTATTACCGGGGCCGGGGTGCGCGGGTCGGCGCGCTCTGGGCGAGCTTCCGCGCCCGTCTCGACGCGCTGACCGGTGAGGCGGAGGCGAAGGCCGCCTCGCGGGCGGCCAACGCTACCTTCGAGGCGATGCGGGTCTGGCTGTGCCGGCCCGTCGCGAGCGCGGCCGCGTAGCTCCGCGCTCTTCCCGAGGAAGACGCGCGTCAGGATCTCACGATATCGAGGCGCCGGCTCCGGAAGGGGCGGGAAACGCGGCCCGGCTCGGCCGCCCTACCGCGCCTCGCTCTCGCTCAGGAGATCGTCGACGAAGGCGCCGAGCCCCGTGCGGCGGGTCCGCTTCAGGCGCTCGGCCGTCAGGATGCCCTGGAGCGAGGTGAAGGCGTTCTGGAGGTCGTCGTTGACGATGACGTAATCGTACTCGCTCCAGCGCTGGATCTCGACGCGGGCATTGGCGAGCCGCTTCTCGATCGTGGCGGGCGAATCCTCCGCCCGCCGCTCCAGGCGCTGGCGCAGCTCCGCCATGCTGGGTGGCAGGATGAAGACGGTGACGACGTCGTCCGAGAGCTTCGAGCGGACCTGCCGCGTGCCCTGGTAGTCGATGTCGAAGATCATGTCCCGGCCCTCGGCCAGGACCTTCTCCACCGGCCGACGCGGCGTGCCGTAGAAATTGCCGTGCACCTCCGCCCATTCGAGCAGGTCGTCCCGGGCGCGCAGGCTGTCGAACGCCTCACGGTCGATGAAGCGGTAATGCTTGCCCTCGATCTCGGAGGGGCGGCGCGGCCGCGTCGTCACCGAGATCGAGAGTTCGAGCCCCCAGCCGCCGTCCTGCGCGATGGCCCGCGTCAGCGTGGTCTTCCCCGCGCCCGACGGCGAGGACAGGATCAGGATCAGGCCCCGCCGGCCGATCCGGCCCTCGGCTTCGCCCTGCGATCCGGGCCGGCCCCCCGACGCCCCCGCGCTCATCGGCGCCCGCTCCCCATCTCGACCTGCCCGCTGGCTCGCATCATGCCCCGACGCACCCTACTCGACGTTCTGAACCTGCTCGCGGAATTGCTCCACCACGGCCTTCAAGTCGAGTCCGATCCGCGACAGGGTGATGTCGTTGGCCTTGGCGCACAGGGTGTTCGCCTCGCGGCCGAGCTCCTGCGCCAGGAAGTCGAGGCGCCGGCCGATCGCGCCCCCGCCCGCGATCAGCTCCGCGGCCGAGGCGAGGTGGGCGCGGAGCCGGTCGAGCTCCTCCCGCACGTCGGCCTTGGCGGCGAGGAGCACCGCCTCCTGGTGGAGCCTGTCCGGGTCGAGTCCGGTGCCCGCCTCGGTCAGGCTGGCGACGCTCGCGGCGAGCTTCGCGCGCACGGCATCGGGCTTGCGGGCCGGACACTCCTCCGCGGCCTGGATGATCGCGATCAACGTGCCGAGGTGTCCATTGATGATCTCTTGAAGAGCGCGCCCCTCGGCCCGGCGCGCCTCGACGAGGTCGGCCACGAGCCGCACCACGCCCTCCGCGAGGTCGCGGGCGAGCGACTCGGTCTCCACGCTCTCCGCCTCCTCGCTCTCGATGACGCCGCGCACCCCGAGCAGCCCGTCCATCGTCGCCGGCGCGATGCCCTCCGGCACCGGCACCCGCGCGACCGCCTCCGCCAAAGCCGCGAGGAGCGCCTCGTTCACCCGCACCCGCGCCGCCGTCTCGGGCTTCGTCAGAGAGAGGGAGAGCTGGCACTGGCCGCGGGTCAGGGTCTTCTGCAGGGCGGTGCGGGCGACCTCGCCCGCGGCCTCGGCACCGTTCGGAACGCGGACCCGCACCTCGAGCCCGCGCCCATTCACGCTGCGGACCTCCCAGGCCCAATGCACGGGGCCGGTCGCGCCCGCGGCCCGTGCGAACCCGGTCATGCTGGCGATCATGTCGTCGACTGAGCCCCCGCTGTCATGGTGCGGCCCGCGCCCCGCGAGCCCCGTCGGTCAGTGCGGCTGCTTCAGCACCGGCACGGATTTCGCCGAATTCAGGTCGAAGGTCTTGTTCTTCAGCGGGTCGAGCTTCGTGCCCTCGGACGCGTCGAAGGCGCGGGAGCGCGGGCCCGCCGCGTTCGCCCCGTCGAGCGCCAGCGCCGAGTTCGTCGGCGGCGCGAAGGCGGAGGCGCGGCCGGGCACCGCGCCCGGGTCGAGCGGCGGCTCGGCCTTGTCGACGCCACCCGCGTCCGGCGTCGGCGATTGACGGCTCTTCTCCACCGCCCGCCAGCGGGCGACGTTCTTCTGGTGGCCCTCCAGGCTGTCCGCGAAGGCGTGGCCGCCCGTGCCGTCCGCCACGAAGAAGAGGTCCTTGGTCCGCGAGGGGTTGGCCACCGCCTCGAGCGCGGCGCGGCCCGGATTGGCGATCGGGCCCGGCGGCAGACCCTCGATCACGTAGGTGTTGTAGGGCGTCGCCCGCTCGATCTCGGAGCGCTGGATGCCGCGCCCCAGCGTGCCGCGCCCGCCCACAAGGCCGTAGACGATGGTCGGGTCGGATTGCAGCTTCATGCGCTTGTTCAGGCGGTTGACGAAGACGCCGGCGACCCGCGGCCGCTCGTCGGCGCGCCCCGTTTCCTTCTCGACGATCGAGGCGAGGGTGACCATCTCGGCAGGCGTCCGCACGGGAACCTCGGTGTTCCGGCGCTGCCAGATCTGGTTCAGCACCTCCTTCTGCTTCGCGCGCATCAGGTTGACGATCTGCTGCCGGGTGGCGCCCCGCTCGAACTTGTAGGTATCGGGCAGGAGCGAGCCCTCGCCCGGGATCTCGCTGACCTCGCCCGCGAGCACGTCGTTCTCGTTGAGCCGCGCGACGATCTGCTCGCTGGTCAGGCCCTCGGGGAAGGTGATCGCGTGCTGGACCTGGCGCCCCGAGGTGACGACGTCGAGGGCGTCGCTGATCGTGGCATGGGCCTTGAAGCTGTACTCGCCGGCCTTGAGCGGCGGCCGGCCGCCGAAGCGGGCGGCGATCTCGAACAGGCCGGTATGGGCGATCACGCCCTCGCGCTGCAGGATTTCCGCGATCTCGCCCGTCCCGCTGCGGGAGGGAATTACCACCACCTTGTCGTTGGCGAGGGGGCCGGGCTCGTTGATCTGCCGCTGCACCAGCGTCAGGCCGATCATCGCGCCGATGGCGAGGACCACCGCGAAAGTCAGCAGGCCGCTGATCGTCGCGAGCAGGCCGCCACGCTCGCGCTCCGGCTCCTCCGGGGGCGGAAGGGCGGCCGTGGGCTTGATCGCCTCCCCGGGCGAGCGCGGCGAGAGGCGGTTCGGCAGGGCCGGCTCGTCGGAGATGGCCGGCGTCGGAGCGGGCGGCTTGCGTCTGCGGAAGAACATCGAAATCCTGCTCGGGCTCGCGCTTCCTGACCCCTGCCCGGTCTCCGGCCGGGAACGGCGCCACCGGAGCGGCGCGATCAGGATGGCACGGTTGGGCGCGCGTGTCAGGAGACCGCGGAAGGGGCGACCCTAGCCCGCTTTATGGCAAAATTGCCGTGGCGGCGCTCACTTTGCCGCGCTCAGGCCCTCGCGCGGCCGGTCGGGACGGGCTGGCAGCCGGCGCAGAAGAAGGTCGAGCGCCCGGACTGCACGATCCGGCCGATCACGCCGCGGCAGCCGGGCGAGGTGCAGGGCTCCCCGACCCGGTCGTAGACCCGGAAGGCGTTCTGGAAGGCGCCGGCGCTGCCGTCCGTATGGGCGTAGTCGCGCAGCGTCGAGCCGCCGGCCGCGACCGCCTCCGTCAGGACCTCGCGGATCACCTCGGCGAGACGCCGCGCCTTCGCCGTCGGCTGGCCCCCCTTCGTGACGAGGCTTCCCGCCGGCGCCTCGGGGTGGAGGCCCGCCCGGTGCAGGGCCTCGCACACGTAGATGTTGCCGAGCCCCGCGATCAGGCGTTGATCGAGGAGCGCACTCTTCAGGGGCGTGATCCGGTGGCGGAACAGGCGTGCCACCGCCTCGCCCGTCAGCGCCTCGCTCAAGGGCTCGATCCCCATGCCGGAGAAGTGCCGTGAGGCGGCGAGGGTCTCGGTCGGAACGAGATCCATGAAGCCGAAGCGGCGCACGTCGTTGTAGGTGACGGTGGCACCCGTCTCCATCGCCATCACGACGTGGTCGTGCTTGGGCGTGCCGAGCGCGCCCTCCAGGTAGAAGTCTCCCGGCGAGAGGTTGCGCCCGTCCGGCAGAGCCACGTCGAAGCGACCGCTCATGCCGAGATGCATGATCAGCGTCTCGCCGGAATCGAGAGGTGCCGTCAGGTACTTCGCCCGGCGCGCGAGGTCCGTGACCCGGCGGCCTTCCAGGCGCTCGACGAAGCGCTCGGGGAAGGGGAAGCGCAGGTTCGGCCGCCGCAGGGTGACGCGGGAGAACCGCGCCCCGACCATGGCGGGCTGAAGCCCGCGGCGGACGGTCTCGACCTCGGGAAGTTCGGGCATGCGCTCGGGTGCGTTGCGGTGGCGGAACGGAGCCCGGATATCGGCCTGCTGCGCTCGCCGAGCAATCCCGCTGCGACGCCGCGCGTCAGGAAACCCGGTCGCCCGGCATCGGCTGCGCGGAGGCGCAGGCCTCCGCGAAGGCCCCGTCGCAATGGGTGAGCAGGCACTCGATGAAGCTCGCGTGATAGAACGCGTAGACCCCGCTGGAGACCGGCTCCCGCTCGCCGCGCACGATGTGGAAGACGAGTTCGCCGGGGCACAGGCGCGGCACCAGAAAAGCCCGGCTCTGCCAGCGATGCGTGCCGTGGGTGAAGCCGCCCTCCTCTCGAATCCATTCGAGGATCAGCCCATCCGCGACCGCCCGCTCGATCTGCGCGAGCAGGGCGCCCGGGGAGCGCGTCCGGAAAGCGATGGACATCGAAGACGTCGTCTGACAGGCGGGATCGACTCTGCAGCATTCGCAGTGTGAAACATTCGCGCTCACCCTGCAAGTCCGAGATCTTCGATGGGTTTGGAAGAAATTATGTCTCGCCGACCCAGTAATGTGAGCACTTTCTGACCCGAGACCCTGATTTGTCCGGCCTGTCCCCGCTGTCGCGGTGCGGGTTTCGACGCATGGCGGTTTCCCCCTCGCTTCGCTATGGAGGCGGGCGAAGGGTAGGTGCCATGCGTCACGACGAGCGGCCGTCCGGCGACGGGACGACGGATTTCGGGTTCGAGCGGGTGGCGCTCGGCGAGAAGCAGGGGCGCGTCGACGACGTGTTCCGCTCGGTCGCGAAGCGCTACGACCTGATGAACGACCTGATGTCGGGGGGCCTGCACCGCGCCTGGAAGGCGCAGCTCATCGCGATGCTGCGCCCGCCCAAGGCCAGGCCCTTCCGCCATCTCGACGTGGCGGGCGGGACCGGCGACATCGCGTTCCGGTCGCTCGAGGCCGGCGGCCCGCAGACGCAGGTGACCGTCCTCGACATCAACGAGGCCATGCTGCGGGTCGGGGCCGAGCGGGCCGGCGAGCGCTTTCGGGGCCGCATCGATTTCGTGACCGGCAATGCCGAGACTCTGCCGCTGCCCGATTCCGCGTTCGACGCCTACACGATCGCGTTCGGCATCCGGAACGTGCCGCGCATCGAGGCCGCGCTCAGCGAGGCGCGCCGGGTGCTGCGGCCGGGCGGCCGCTTCCTCTGCCTCGAATTCTCGAAGGTGGACATGCCGGTCCTCGACCGGATCTACGACGCCTACTCCTTCCACGTGATCCCGCGGATCGGCGCTCGGGTCGCGGGCGATGCCGAATCCTACCGCTACCTCGTCGAGTCGATCCGCCGCTTCCCCTCCCCCGGCGCCTTCGCCGGCATGATCGAGGCGGCCGGCCTGCGCCACGTCACGCACCGCTCCCTGTCGGGCGGCATCGTGGCGATCCATTCGGGCTGGAAAGTCTCCTGATGGCGGTCGCCGAGACACCGACCCGTCGGGAGCCCCGGCTCTCGTGATCGGCGCCGTCTTCCATCTCGTGCGCGGCGCGCATGTGGGATTCGTCCTGGCCCGCGAGGGCGGGCTCGCCTTCATGGACCCCTCGCAACTGCCCCCGCACCTGCGCCTCGCCCTCAGGGTCGGCCGCATGCTGGAGCGGCCGGGCCTCGGTGAAGGGGCTGCCCGCCTCTCGGCGGCGCTCACGCGTCTCGGCCCCTCCTACGTGAAGTTCGGGCAGTTCCTGGCGACGCGGCCCGACATCGTCGGCATGGCCGCCGCGATCGACCTGGAGAAGCTGCAGGACCGCGTTCCCCCCTTCCCGCAGGGGCAATCCATCCGCGTCGTCGAGACCTCGTTCGGGCGGCCGCTCCGCGAGGTCTTCGCCTCGTTCAGCGAGCCGATCGCGGCGGCCTCGATCGCGCAGGTGCACAAGGCGACGGTGATCGACGCGGACGGCACGCAGCGCAACCTCGCCGTCAAGGTGATGCGGCCGGGCGTGCGCGAGCGCTTCCAGCGCGACCTCCAGGCGATGCGCTTCATGGCCCGCGTCGTGCACGCCCTCTCGCCCCAGGCCGAGCGCCTGCGCCCGCGGGAAGTGGTCGAGATCCTGGCCCGCTCGGTGATGATGGAGATGGATTTCCGGCTCGAGGCGGCCGCGATGTCCGAGCTCGCCCAGAACACCGCGGACGATGCGGATTTCCGGGTGCCGAAGCCGGAATGGGAACTGACCGCCCGGGACGTGCTGACGAGCGAGTGGATCGAGGGAGCGCGGCTCCACGACCACGCGACCCTCATCGCGGCCGGCCACGATCTGCGGGCGCTCGGCCGCACGGTGATCCAGTCCTTCCTGCGCCAAGCGATCCGGGATGGATTCTTCCATGCCGACATGCACCCCGGAAACCTGTTCGTGGATGCCGAGGGGCGCCTGACCGCCGTCGATTTCGGCATCATGGGGCGGCTCGGGCTGAAGGAGCGGCGCTTCCTCGCCGAGATCCTGCTCGGCTTCATCCTGCGCGACTACAAGCGCGTGGCGCAGGTTCATTTCGAGGCCGGCTACGTGCCGGCCCACCATTCCGTCGACGATTTCGCGCAGGCGATCCGCGCCATCGGCGAGCCGATCCATCAGCGCCGGGCCGACGAGATCTCGATGGCGAAGGTGCTGACGCTGCTCTTCGACGTGACCGCCCTCTTCGACATGAGCACGCGCACCGAGCTCGTGATGCTGCAGAAGACCATGGTGGTCGTCGAGGGCGTCGCCCGCTCCCTCGATCCGCAGCTCGACATGTGGACCGGCGCCGAGCCTGTGGTGCGGAGCTGGATCGCCCGCAACCTCGGGCCGATCGGCCGCATCGAGAGTGCGGGCCGCGCGGTGCTCACCATCGCCGATGTCGTGGGCGACGTGCCCGACCTGTCGCAACGCCTCAAGCGCATCCTGATCCGCCTCGACGAGGCCGGAACCGGAGACGCGCAGCGCCTCGAGGCCTTCGCCCGGCAGGAGAAGCGTCGGGCGCTCTGGTCGACGCTGGCGCTCTGGGGCATCGCCATCGGTGCGCTGGTCATGGCCTTCCGGTAAGCTCGTCCCATGGAACGTTCATCGGAACAGCCCTCGGACCGGCCCCTGCGGCACCGCCGCATCCTCCTCGTCATCGGCGGGGGGATCGCGGCCTACAAATCCCTCGACCTGATCCGGCGTCTGCGCGAGCGCGGCGCGTCCGTTCGCCCGCTCCTCACCAAGGGGGCGCAGGAATTCGTGACGCCGCTGGCCGCGGCCGCGCTCGCCGGGGAGCGGGCGCACACGGACCTGTTCGACCGGGCGGACGAGGCCGATATCGGCCACATCAAGCTCGCCCGCGACGCCGACGCCGTCGTGGTGGCGCCCGCCACCGCCAACCTGATGGGCCGCATGGCCGGCGGCCTCGCGCCCGATCTCGCCTCGACGGTCCTGCTCGCGACGACGCTGCCGATCCTGATCGCGCCCGCCATGAACGTCCGGATGTGGCAGCACCCGGCCACTCGCCGCAATCTCGCGACGCTCACCGGCGACGGCGTTCGCGTCGTCGGCCCGAACGAGGGCCCGATGGCCGAGGCCGAGCACGGGCCGGGCCGGATGGCCGAGCCCGGCGAGATCGTCGAGGCTGTCGAGGCGATGCTTGCCGCGGCCGTAGGAGACGGCGGCGGGTTCGGATTCTTGGCCGGGCGCCGGCCGGCGGGCCCGCTGGCCGGCCGGCGGGTCCTCGTGACCTCGGGTCCGACCCACGAGCCGATCGATCCGGTGCGCTACATCGCCAACCGCTCCTCCGGCCGCCAGGGCCACGCGATCGCCGCCGCGGCCGCGGCCGCGGGCGCTGCCGTGACCCTCGTCTCAGGGCCGGTCGCGATCCCCGACCCGGAGGGCGTGCACGTCGTCCGGGTGGAGACCGCCCGGGAGATGCTGGCCGCCGTCGAGGGAGCGCTGCCCGCCGATCTCGCGGTCTTCACCGCAGCTGTCGCCGATTTCCGGCCCGCCGAGGCCCGGGACGCGAAGATCAAGAAGGACGGCGCCGCGCCCGCCCCGCTCGGGCTCGTCGAGAACCCGGATATCCTCGCGACGGTCGCGCAGCGTCAGGAGGGCCGCCCGGGCCTCGTCGTCGGCTTCGCGGCCGAGACCGACACGGTCGTGGATTACGCGCGCGCCAAGATCGCCCGGAAGGGCTGCGACCTCATCGTGGCGAACGACGTCTCGCCTGCGGGCGGCGTGATGGGCGGGCAGCGCAACACCGTCCATCTCGTCTCCCGCGACGGCTCGGTCGAGACCTGGCCGACGCTCGACAAGGACGAGGTGGCGCGCCGCCTCGTCGAGGTCTTCGCACGGATGCTGACCGCCCCCTGAGTAGGGCGCGAGCTATGCCTCCTCGCGGATCACGGGGAGGCGCCGCAGGCGCTCGGCGGCGTGATCGAGGAAGGCCGCGATCTTGGGCGGGCGGTGGGCGCCTCCCCGCGCGACGAGCTGGACCGGGATCGGCGGCGGCTCGTGCCCCTTCAGCAGGCGGACGAGGCGGCCCGCCGCCACCTCCTCGGCGACCTGATAGGACAGGACCCGCGCGATGCCGCGTCCGGCCCGGACGGCGATGAGCTGCGCCTCGATCTCGTTGACGAGGAGCCGCGGCGCGAGCCGGACCACGGTGCCCGCCCCGTCCGCCCCGAAGCGCCATTCCCGGACATCCGTGCGGGGCGAGCCGAAGATGGTGTCGTGCCCGGCGAGGTCGGCCGGGCTCTCCGGAATGCCGCGCGCCGCCAGATAGGCGGGGCTCGCCACGAGCACGCGCCTGACAGCGCCGACCCGGCGCACCGCGAGACTCGAATCAGCGAGGTGGTCGATCCGGACCGCGACGTCGAGCCCGTCCTCGATCAGGTCGAGGTTGCGGTCGGCGAGGACGAGTTCGACCTGCGTCTCCGGATGCGCGTCGAGGAAGCTCGCCACGATCGGCGCCACGTGCAGGCGGCCGAACTGGATCGGCGCGGTGACGCGCAGCAGGCCCCGGACCGGCACCTCGGAGAGGCCCGACATCGCGGCCTCATAATCGGCGATCAGACTCCGCGCGCGCTCCGCGAGCAGCCGTCCGGCCTCGGTTGGCGCGAGGCGGCGCGTCGTCCGTTCGATCAGCCGGACCCCGGCCCGATCTTCGAGCCCCGCCAGCGCACGGGTGACGGCCGGCGCCGAGCGCCGGAGCCGGCGCGCCGCGGCAGCGAGGCTGCCCTGGTCCACGATCGCGACGAAGATCGCCAATTCGTCGAGCCGGTCCACGCGATCGTTCCGAAAACTGAAAGTCTGTCCTTCGATCCTGACGGATTTCGGTAGGGAGACGCAAGAATATGGTGGAGGCGTTCCACGGGAGACCCGCCATGTCCCAACCGACCCTGACGCTCCACGGCTTGCGCCTCTCGGGCCACTCGCACCGGGCCGAGCTGTTCCTGTCGCTGCTCGGCCGGCCCTACCGCTTTGTCGAGAGTCCCGGCGACGTGCGGGCGAGCGAGCCCTTCCGGCGCCTCAACCCGCTCGGGCAGATCCCCGTGCTCGTCGACGGAGATGTCGTCATCGCGGACAGCAACGCCATCCTCGTCTACCTCGCCCGGCGCTATGCCCCTGGCAGCGACTGGCTGCCGGACGCGGCGGAGACGGCCGCGCAGGTTCAGCGCTGGCTTTCCATCGCCGCCGGCGAGATCCGCTTCGGGCCGGCCCTCGCCCGGCTGATGATCCTGTTCCGCGCGCAGGCCGACCGCGGTACCGTGGAGGCGACGGCTGCGCGCATCCTCAGCTTCATGGAGGCACATCTCGGTCGTCGCGCCTTCCTCGCCGCCGCGCACCCGACGATCGCGGACATCGCCTGCTACTCCTACGTCGCCCATGCGCCGGAGGGTGGCGTCTCGCTGGAGCCCTACCCGGCGATCCGGGCCTGGCTCGGCCGCATCGAGGCACTGCCGGGCTTCGTGCCCATGCCGCGCTCGCCCCTCCCCACCGCCGCGTGAGGGCGCGATGGATACACCCAGCTTCCACGCCGACGAGGTGGCCGCGCAGGCCCTCGGCGACGGCGTGATCGGCGACACGCCGGCCATCCGCGCCTTCATGCCCGAGCAGCACCGCGGCTTCTTCGCCGGCCTGCCCTACCTCTTCGTCGGCCTCGTCGACCACACGGGGGCCCCGGTGGCCACGCTCCTTTCAGGACCTCCCGGCTTCGTTTCCGCGGAGGATCCGGTCACCCTGCGCGTCTCGGCCCTGCCCCCCGCCGACGACCCCGCCGCGCCCGCGCTCCGGCGCGGAGCCGAGATCGGGCTTCTCGGCCTGGATCTCGCGACGCGCCGGCGCAACCGGGCGAACGGGTCGATCGCCGCGATCGATTCCGCCGGTTTCACGGTCTCGATCGCGCAGAGCTTCGGGAACTGCCCGAAATACATCCAGCGGCGCGACGTCGAGGCGGTTCCGCGCGTCCGCGGCCCGACCGAAGCGCTCGACGGGCTCGACGATAGGGCGCGCGCGCTCATCGAAGGCGCCGACACGTTCCTCGTGGCGAGCCGCGCGCGCGCCGGCATCGGGCCGGCGGGTGGGGCGGACATCTCCCACCGCGGCGGCCGCCCGGGCTTCGTGCGCGTCCAAGGAAACGTGCTGACGATCCCGGATTTTGCCGGCAACCGCTATTTCAACACGCTGGGAAACCTGCTCGGCGAGAAGCGGGCCTCACTGCTCTTCATCGACTTCGAGCGCGGCGACATCCTCACGCTTCAGGGCGAGGCGTTGATCGATTGGAGCGGGGCGGAGGCCGCCGGCTTCGCGGGGGCGCACCGCTCCTGGCGCTTTCGCACGTTGCGCGGTTGGTGGCGCCCTGCCGCGGTTCCGCTGCGCTGGTCCTTCCTCGACGCCTCGCCCTTTCTCACCGGGACGGGCGGCTGGTCCGCTCCGGCCTGACACCCGGGGGGGCGCGCGGTCAGTTGGACGAGCGCCGCCGCGCCACCGCCTCCGCCAGGAGGCACAGGATCTCGAAGGCGAGCGTCCCGCCCGCGAGGGCCGTCACGCCCGTCGGATCCAGAGGGGGCGCGACCTCGACGAGATCGGCGCCGACGAGATCGAGCCCCTGCATCCCCCGCACGAGATAGAGGGCCTCGCGAGCGGTGAAGCCACCCATTTCCGGGGTGCCGGTGCCCGGCGCATAGGCGGGGTCGAGGGAATCGATGTCGAAGCTCAGATAGGCCGGCCCCTCGCCCACGATGGCGCGGGCCTCGGCGACGATCTCCGGCAATCCACGGGCGAGCGTCTCCTCCATGGTGAGGATGCGGATGCCCTGGGCACAGGCCCAGTCCCTCTCGTCGGCGGCATCGAGGCTGCCGCGGATGCCGATCTGCACCGTGCGGCGCGGGTCGAGCACGCCGTCCTCCACCGCCCGCCGGAACGGCGTGCCGTGGGTCAGGCGCATCCCGCCGTACTGGCCGTCATCCGTGTCGCTGTGCGCGTCGATATGCACGAGGCCAAGGGGGCGGCCATCTGCGAGCGCCCGCAGGATCGGATAGGTGACGAGGTGGTCTCCGCCGATGGAGAGGGGCACCACGCCTCCCGCCCTGAGGCCACCGTGGAATGCCTCGATGCGGCGGCATGTATCGGCGGCGTCGAGGGGATTGACGGGCACGTCGCCGAGATCCGCGCAGGCCGCCAGCGCGTAGGGCGCGACGCCCGTGGCCGGATTGAACTGGCGCGTGCCCGTCGAGGCCTCCCGCACGGCGCGGGGGCCGAGCCTGGCGCCCGGCCGGTTCGTGGTCGCGCCGTCGAAGGGTATGCCGACGAGGCCGATGTCGATCTCGCCCGCCGCCGCGGAGGGGGCGAGGACGGGCAGGCGCATGAAACTCGCCACGCCCGCGTAGCGCGGCGTCTCCATGCCGGAGGCGGGCCGAAACCGGGCGATGCGCTCCGAGGGTGTTCCGCTCGCCGCGCTGAACCTCTGCCCCACCCTGGACCTCCGTCGGCTGCGAGGTTCGGATCATCGGACAGGGGGGCTTCCGGGATCAAGCCACCCGAGCCGGTGCTCGCGTTGACGACTCAAGGGTGTGCGCGTATAGGACCCGCTCCGCCGAGGGCTTGCGCTTTTCGCGAACCCTCGGCTTCGCCATTGCCTGACAACATCACGCGTTGACCGACATGCGGCCGCTCCCGGCCGGTCGGTACCGCCCGACCAGACGAGGATGCCCATGGCCAACACCGTGTCGGCCAAGAAGATGACCCGCAAGATCGCCAAGCGTACGGCGATCAACCGTTCGCGCCGCTCGCGCATGCGCACCTTCGTCCGCAAGGTCGAGGAGGCGATCGCCTCCGGCAACGCCGAGACGGCCCTCACCGCCCTCCGGAGCGCCGAGCCCGAAATCATGCGGGCCGCTCAGCATGGCATCGTGCACAAGAACAATGCGTCCCGGAAGGTCTCGCGCCTCGCCGCGCGCGTGAAGTCGCTGAGTGCCGCTCCGGCGGCCTGACACGCTCCTCCCCGGAACGCTGACGATCGAGCCCGGCCTTCGCGCCGGGCTTTTTCATGTCCGTCGTCCGGCGCGTGCTGTGCCGCCCGGCCGGCGCCTGCGATCTGTCGCGAGCGTCCGCGACCGCTCGAAGCCGGCTTCATGCACCTTCCGTTAACTCTGTTCGGGAATCGGCCTCGTTGCGGCTGCTTCGCCTCCAGTGTAGCTTAACAAACGCTAACGCAATTTCAGACACTTCTCCCCTTGCGCGCACCGGGACCGAATCGTTTGCAAGATCAGTCGCGTGCCTCGACTCTGCGCGTCTCGGCCGAGCGATGTTCGGGGCCGGTTTTGCCTTTCCCCGTAAGTCCCACTGTTAGGAGAACCGTAGCGAATTGTTGATAGGCTGTCCCTGTCGGCAAAAGACCGCGGTCTAGGGCTTGACTCTGCTGATGATCTGCGTCTGGCACGAGAGTGCGGGGCGTCAAGCGTGGTGTTGAGTACGCTCCGAACGGCGGTCCTCCGCCCTCTGGGCGAGGAGAGCGAGAATGCGTGTGGACGGCAGCTTGGCGGACGGCGGGAACGGGGATAACGGCTCGGGAGGGCACGAGATCGCCGCCGCTTGGTCGCGCGTGAAGCGACGCCTGCGGGCGGAGCTCGGGGAAGATGTCTTCGCGAGCTGGTTCGCGCGGCTCGAACTGGAGGAGGTCTCCGCCGGCACGGCCCGCCTGACGGTCCCGACCCGCTTCCTCAAGAGCTGGATCGAGTCCCACTACCTGGACCGCGTGCTCACCACCTTCCGCAGCGAGGCCGACGAGGTCGCGCGCATCGAGGTCTCCGTGCGCGGCGCTGCGGCCCCCATCCGCCCGGTCGCCGGCGGCGTGGCCAAGACGAACCCGACGAGCGGCCCGCTTGCCCGGCTGCACGCGGCCGGCGCGGCCGCTCCGGCACCCATGCCGGCCGCCGAGCCCGAGAGCATCGTCCGCGGCGAGCCGGCAGACCTGAACGGCGCGCCCCTCGACGTGCGCCTCACCTTCGCGAGCTTCGTCGTCGGCCGCTCGAACGCGCTGGCGCACGCGGCGGCCGAGCGCGTCGCCCGGCACGACGGCGAGGGTGCCCTCTACAATCCGCTCTACTTCCACGCGGGCGTCGGCCTCGGCAAGACGCACCTGCTGCACGGCATCGGCCACGCCGCCCGCGATGCGGGCCGCCGGGTGATCTACCTGACGGCAGACCGCTTCATGTACGGCTTCGTCAACGCCCTGAAGACGCAGAATGCCCTCGCCTTCAAGGAGCGCCTGCGGGCGATCGACCTCCTCATCCTCGACGATGTGCAGTTCATCCAGGGCAAGTCGATCCAGGCCGAGTTCGGGCACACCATCAACGCCTTGATCGACGCCGGCCGGCAGGTCGTCGTCGCCTCCGACCGCCCGCCGACCGAGCTCGAAGCCCTCGACGAGCGCGTGCGCTCGCGCCTCGCAGGCGGCCTCGTGGTCGAGATCGGCAATCTCGACGAGCAGCTGCGCACCTCGATCCTCGCCGCGCGGCTCGCCGCCGTGCGGGCGAGCCACCCGAATTTCGAGGTCTCCCCGACGGTGGCCGCCTACGTCGCCAAGGCGATCACGGCGAACGGCCGCGATCTCGAGGGCGCGGTGAACCGGCTCCTCGCCCACGCCACGCTGACCGGCACCGCCGTGACGCTGGAGACCGCCGAGACCGCGATCCGCGACCTCGTGAAGAACCGCGAGCCGAAGCGCATCAAGATCGAGGACATCCAGAAGCTGGTGGCCTCCCGCTACAACGTCTCGCGCTCCGACATCCTGTCCGAGCGGCGCACCGCCGCCGTCGTGAAGCCGCGCCAGATCGCCATGTATCTCTCGAAGGTGCTGACGCTACGCTCGCTGCCCGAGATCGGCCGCCGCTTCGGCGGGCGCGATCACACCACGGTGCTGCACGCCGTGCGCAAGATCGAGAAGCAGATCGGCGAGGACGCGGTACTCGGCGACGAGGTCGAGCTCCTGAAGCGGATGCTGCAGGATTGAGGCGGCGGCCGGGGCCCTTGCGCCCCGGCCTAAGCCCGGGACGGCGCGAATCGCCGTCTTGCGTTCGCCGCGCCCCTTCGCCAAGCTGGCCGGCCAGGGTCCCGGAGCACCCGGGCTGCCGGCCGCGGCAGGGCTTTTTCGAACACCAGAGTTTATTGCGATGAGAGTGACAGTCGAGCGCGCGGCCCTCCTTCGGTCGCTCGGCCACGTGCACCGCGTCGTCGAGCGGCGGAACACGATCCCGATCCTCTCGAACGTTCTCCTGCGCGCGGACGAGGGCGGCCTGCAGCTGAAGGCGACCGACCTCGACATCGAGGTCACGGAAACGGTGCCGGCCGACGTGGTGGATGCCGGCGCCACCACCGTTCCGGCGCACGTGATCTACGATATCGTCCGCAAGCTGCCGGACGGAGCCCAGGTCTCGCTCGAGACGGGGTCGGATTCCGGCCAGATGACGATCCGCTCCGGCCGCTCGCGCTTCTCCCTCGGCGCCCTGCCCGAGGGCGACTTCCCCGATCTCGCCGCGGGCGAGCTTCCCCACCGCTTCACGCTCGCCGCCGCCGACCTCAAGCGCCTCATCGACAAGACGCAGTTCGCGATCTCGACGGAGGAGACGCGCTACTACCTCAACGGCATCTACCTGCACACGCTGGAGGCCGAGGGCAGCCTCAAGATGCGGGCGGTCGCCACCGACGGCCACCGCCTCGCCCGCGTCGAGATGGAGGCGCCGGAGGGCAGCCGCGGCATGCCCGGCATCATCGTGCCCCGCAAGGCGGTGGCCGAGATCCAGAAGCTCGTCGACGACGGCGGCGAGAGCGTCGAGATCGAGCTGTCGCCGGCCAAGATCCGGCTCCAGTTCGCGAGCGGGGTCGTCCTGATCTCGAAGCTCATCGACGGCACCTTCCCCGATTACCAGCGCGTCATCCCGACGGGCAACGACAAGCGCCTGACAGTGGAGCGCGAGCCCTTCGCCAAGGCGGTCGACCGCGTTTCGACGATCTCCTCCGAGCGGGGCCGGGCCGTGAAGCTCGGGCTGCAGGAGGGCCGCCTCGCGCTCTCCGTGAACAACCCGGATTCCGGCAGCGCGACGGAAGAGCTCGACGTCGATTACGAGGCGGCGAGCCTCGATATCGGCTTCAACGCCCGCTACCTTCTCGACATCACGGGCCAGCTCGAAGGCGACACCGCCCTGTTCAAGCTCGCCGATCCGGGCTCCCCCACGGTGATCCAGGACCGCGACGGCGCGGCGGCGCTCTACGTGCTGATGCCGATGCGAGTGTGAGCGGGCCGGGAGATTCCCCGATCGTCTCCGGAGGTGATGGTTCGCGCGATGTGGCGAATGGCGGCCAGCGCCTCAGCCGCCTGATCGCCCGCGATTTCCGCAATCACGCCGACCTCGATCTCCGGCTCGACCGGCGCTTCGTCGCCCTGGTCGGCGAGAACGGCGCGGGCAAGACCAACCTGCTTGAGGCGATCTCCCTGTTCTCGCCGGGCCGCGGCCTGCGGCGGGCGGATTTCGCCACGATGGCGCGCGTCGGCGGACCCGGCGGCTTCGCCGTGTCGCTGACGCTCGCACGCGACGAATCCGAGCACCGACTGGGCACCGGCTACGAGCCGCCGGCCTACGAGGCGCGGGCAAGCCGGATCTGCCGGATCGACGGGGCGGGCGTCCACTCGCCGGTCGCCTTCGCCGAGTTCCTGCGCATCGTCTGGCTGACCCCGGATCTCGACGGTCTGTTTCGCGGGCCGGCGGGCGACCGAAGGCGCTTCCTCGACCGGCTGGTGCTGGCGGTCGATGCCGGCCACGGCGCCCGGGTGAGCGCGATGGAGCGGGCCCTGCGCTCGCGCAACCGTCTGTTGGAGGAACGCCCCGGCGACGGCCAGTGGCTCGACGCGATCGAGCGCGAAGTGGCCGAGCTCGGCGTCGCCGTGGCGCTCGCCCGCCGCGAGACCGTGGAGCGCCTCGACCGCCTGATCGCCGAGACTCGCGACGACGCGCAGCCCTTCCCCTGGGCCAGCGTGCGTCTGGAGGGCGACCTCGACGACCTCGTCGCCGTCTGGCCCGCCATCGAGGCCGAGGATCGCTTCCGCCTCGCGCTGCGCCAGGGCCGGCACCGCGACCGAGCGGCCGGCCGAACCCTGACGGGGCCGCAGACCACCGACCTCACCGTGCGCCACGGCCCGAAGGACGTGCCGGCCGCAACCGCCTCGACCGGCGAGCAGAAGGCCCTGTTGATCGGCCTCGTCCTGGCGCATGCCCGTCTCGTCCAGGCGATGAGCGGGCTCGCGCCCATCATCCTTCTCGACGAGGTCGCCGCCCATCTCGACCCCCGCCGCCGGGCGGGCCTGTTCGACGCGCTGGAGGCGCTGCCCGGTCAGGTCTGGATGACCGGCGCCGACGAGGCCCTGTTCGCGGAGCTCGGCGCGCGTGCGGACATGGTGCGCGTGGCCGACGGGCACATCGTGCCGCCGGACGCTGCCTGAGAAGCCTCACCGGGCGAGGGCGGCCGACCGGCTCCGAGGGCGGCAGCGACGCTTCGCGCCGTTGCGGTCCGTCAGCGAGCGCCGTAGGCAACGCCGCGGTCTTGCCGAGGCGGGCGATGAGGGCCAGCTTCCGGGAAGCCGGGCGCCGACCGCGCCCGCGATCGTGCGTGACGTGGCTGCGCGCCTCGATCCGCTACGATAGGGTGCCCTCCCGTGTCGGCGCAGCGTAGGCCGCCGATCATTCTCCGTTCCGAGCCCCGACGAGTCCCATGACCCAACGTCTCGACGAGGCCCGCGCCGCGCTTCGAGCCACCTTCGGCTACGACGATTTCCGGCCGGGCCAGGCCGAGGTGATCGAGGCCGTGCTCGACGGGTCGGACGTGTTCGCCGTGATGCCGACGGGCTCCGGCAAGTCGATGACCTACCAGCTGCCGGCCCTCGTCGAATCCGATCTCACCGTGGTTGTCTCGCCGTTGATCGCGCTCATGCACGATCAGGTGCAGCAGATGCTCGCCTTCGGCATCGAGGCCGCCACGCTGAACTCCTCCGTGCCGGAATCCCAGGGCCGCGAGACCTGGCGCAAGATCCGTTCGCGCGAGCTGCGCCTCCTCTTCGTCTCGCCCGAGCGGCTCCTCATGGACGGCTGCATGGAGGCGCTGCGGGGCGCGGGCGTCCGGCGGCTCGCCGTCGACGAGGCGCATTGCGTCTCGCAATGGGGGCACGATTTCCGGCCCGAATACCGCGACATCGCCCGCGCCCGCGAGGCGCTCGGCAATGTGCAGGTGCTGGCGCTCACCGCCACGGCCGACGCGGCGACGCGCTCCGACATCGCCGAGCGGCTGTTTCCTGCGGGACGCGCGGCGAAGACCTTCGTCCATTCCTTCGACCGGCCGAACATCCGGCTCACCTTCGTGCCGAAGGACAACCCCACCCGCCAGATCGAGCGCTTCCTGCGCCACCGCCGCGCGGAGAGCGGGATCATCTATTGCTCGTCCCGAAAGCGCACGGAGCAGCTTGCCGAGTCGCTGACGAAGGACGGGTTCAACGCGCTGCCCTACCATGCCGGCCTCGACCAGGGCACGCGCATGCGCAACCAGGACCGCTTCCTGCAGGAGGACGGCGTGGTGATGACGGCGACCGTCGCCTTCGGCATGGGCATCAACAAGCCGGATGTGCGCTTCGTCTGCCATGCCGACATGCCCTCGAACGTCGAGGGCTACTACCAGGAGATCGGCCGCGCCGGCCGCGACGGGCTGCCGGCCGACACGCTGACCATCTACGGCCTCGACGACATGGCGCTGCGCCGCCGCCAGATCGACGAGAAGGAGATTTCCGACGAGCGCCGCCGGGTCGAGCGCCGCAAGCTCGAGGCGATGATCGCGCTCTGCGAGGGCGCTTCCTGCCGGCGGCAATCGCTGCTCGCCTATTTCGGCGAGACGAGCGGGCCGTGCGGCCGCTGCGATCTCTGCCGCGGCGGCGTCACCCTCATCGACGGCACGGTCTCGGCGCAGAAGGTGCTCTCGGCGATCGTCCGCACCGGGCAGCGCTTCGGCGCGGCCTATATCTGCGACGTGGTGGGCGGCAAGGAGAGCGAATCGATCCGCCGCAACGGCCACGCCCAGCTCAAGACGTTCGGGGTCGGCTCCGACAAGCCGGTAGCGGCCTGGCGCGCCATCCTGCGCCAGCTCTTCGCGGCGGGCGCGGTCGCCGAGAACGGCGACGGTTTCGGCGGCCTCTCGATGACGGAGAAGGGCGAGGCGATCCTGTTCGGGCGGGAGCCGATCCAGCTCAGGCCGGACCCGGAGCCGAAGGCCGCCGAGCCGCGCGAGCGCCGCCGCACGGCTGCCCGCGACGACGAGGCGATGGCGCTCGGCGAGGCGGACGAGGCCCTGTTCCAGCACCTGCGGGGCCTGCGCGCGACGATCGCGCGCGCCGAGGGCATCGCGGCGTTCATGGTCTTTCCAGACCGGACGCTGATCGAGATGGCGCGCCAGAAGCCCGTGGATCTCTGGGCGCTACGCTCGGTTCACGGAGTCGGCGAGCGCAAGCGCGAGGCCTATGGGGAGCGCTTCGTCGCGGCCATCGCGGATTTCCTCGCCCAGCCCCAGGCCGAGCGGGCCTGAGCCGCCGAGCCGGCACTCCGCGACGGCCAGGCGCCGCGCCGCCTGTAGCCACTGCCCGCGGTTCAGCGTATGCCCGCCTCGTTCCCGCAGCCCTCGATCCCGGACGAGTCCGCCATCTCACGACGCGATCCCCATCCCGCGCCGATCCGCCAGGTGTTCTACATGCCGGGCTTCGACCCGCGCCCGCCCGAGACGTACTGGGGGCTGTTCCGGCGGGAGAGCCGGCTCACGGCCTCCCGGCGCGGGCACGCCATCGCGGTGGGCGACGCCGTGCGGGCCGCCGACGGCCTCAGCCTCGACTGGACGGTCACGTTCGACGAGCGGACGACGCGCTACGGGCTGCTGCGGTGGGACGACATCGTGGCGGCCCGCTTCCCCCTGCCGAACTGGCGCCGGCTGCGGGACGTGCCCGTTCTGTGGTGGCGGCTCTGGCGCACCGGGTACCTCCGGCGGTTCCGGCGGGAGGCGCGCCGCTTCTCGACCATCATCTTCGGCGTCCACCAGATCTACCTGGGACTGGTGCTCCTGAGCCTCGTCCTCGCGGCCGGGCTGATCGCCCTCCTGCCGGCCGCTGTGCGGCCCTGGTCCTATCTCGCCCTTCCCGCGATCGCCTACGTCGTGCTCGCCCTCCTGACCCATCTCACCCGCGGCAGGCCGTTCTACGTCGCACACCTCGTCGACGACACCACCTTCACGCACGACCACGCGAGCGGTGCCGAAACCCGGATGCACGCGCGCCTCGACGCGTTCGCCGAGCGCATCCGCTCCGCGGAGGGCACGGCGCCGGAGATCGTCGTGATCGGGCATTCCTCGTCGAGCTTTCTCGCCATCGAGGCCCTCGACCGCATCCTCGCCCGCGACCCCGATTTCGGCCGCCGCGGCACGCCGGTGACCCTCGTCACGATCGGCAGCGTGATTCCCTGGATCGGCCTCGATCCGCTGGCGGACCGGGCGCGCGCGGCCCTGGCCCGCGTCGCCGCGGCCACGGCGATCGGTTGGCTCGACGTGCGGGCCGATTGGGACTGGCTCTCCATCCACCTGCGCGACCCGCTGGCCGCCTCGAACGTCCCCTCGCCCGGGCCGGGCCGACCGGCCGTCATCCGCGTGCGGCTGCAGGATCTCGTCGCGCCGGAATTGCTGAGGCGGAAGACCCGCCAGTACAACCTGTTCCAGACCCACTTCCAGCTTCTGATGTCGGCCCACGAGCCCGACGCCTTCGACTACATCGCGCTCGTCGCCGGCCCCGAGCCCGTTCACGCCGTCGTGGCGCGGGCGCGCGCCGCCCGTGACCCCGCCCCGCACGCGCCGGGTTGCCCGCAACCCGAAATCCCGGCGGCAACCTTGAGCTAAGCGTTTACAATCCGATCTGAATACATGATGCGAAGCGATCGATTGTTGCCAGCCCGGACGCTTCCGCTCTAGAGCCGTCGCCAGAGCGGCCACCCGCACGGGGACGAGGAACACCTCCGTCCGCCTCGTGCGGGACGGCCCGAATTCCGTCGAGACCGCCGCATGTTCCGAAACGACGTTCCCATCACTCCGGATCTCGTCCGCCAGCACGGCCTGACGCCGGACGAGTACGAGCGCTTCCGCGGGCTGATCGGGCGCGACCCGACCCTGACCGAACTCGGCATCGTCTCGGCGATGTGGAACGAGCACTGCTCCTACAAGTCCTCGCGCAAGCACCTGCGCGGCCTGCCGACGAGCGCGCCCTGGGTCATCCAGGGCCCCGGCGAGAATGCCGGCGTGATCGACATCGGCGACGGGCTCGCCTGCGTCTTCAAGATGGAGAGCCACAACCACCCGAGCTTCATCGAGCCCTACCAGGGCGCGGCGACCGGCGTCGGGGGCATCCTGCGCGACGTTTTCACCATGGGCGCGAGGCCCATCGCGGCGCTGAACGCGCTCCGCTTCGGCTCGCCGGACCACCCGCGCACGCGCCACCTCGTCTCGGGCGTGGTCGCCGGCATCGCGGGCTACGGCAATTCCTTCGGTGTGCCGACCGTGGGCGGGGCGGTCGGCTTCCACCCGCGCTACGACGGCAACATCCTCGTCAACGCCATGGCGGTGGGCCTCGCGAGGACGGATTCGATCTTCTACGCGGCGGCGACCGGCGTCGGGAACCCGATCGTCTATCTCGGCTCGAAGACCGGCCGCGACGGGATCCACGGCGCGACCATGGCCTCGGCCGAGTTCGATGAGGCCTCCGAGTCGAAGCGGCCGACCGTCCAGGTCGGCGACCCCTTCGCGGAGAAGCTCCTGCTCGAAGCCTGCCTGGAGCTGATGGCCTCAGGCGCCGTGATCGCGATCCAGGACATGGGCGCGGCGGGCCTGACCTGCTCGGCAGTCGAGATGGGCGCCAAGGGCGATCTCGGCGTGGAGCTCGACATCGACAAGGTGCCGGCCCGCGAGGAGGGCATGACGCCCTACGAGATGATGCTCTCGGAGAGCCAGGAGCGCATGCTCATGGTGCTCAAGCCCGGCATGGAACGGGAGGCGGAAGCCATCTTCGTGAAGTGGGGCCTCGACTTCGCGGTGATCGGGCACACCACCGACACGCTCCGCTTCGTCATCAAGTGGCACGGCGAGACCGTTGCCGACCTCCCGATCAAGGAACTCGGCGACGAGGCTCCGCTCTACGACCGGCCGCACCGCTCGAACGTGCACCTGCCGATCCTCAACGCCTCGGAGGTGCCGGAGCCGCCCTCGCTCACCGATGCGCTGAAGCGCCTCGTCGGCTCGCCCGACCTCGCCTCGAAGCGCTGGGTCTACGAGCAGTACGACCACTTCATCCTCGGCAACACCGTCGAGACCCCGGGCGGCGACGCCGCGATCGTGCGCGTCGAGGACGGGCCGAAGGGCCTTGCGCTCACCACCGACGTGACGCCCCGCTACTGCGAGGCGGACCCGGTCGAGGGCGGCCGGCAGGCCGTGGCCGAGGCGTGGCGCAACATCACGGCGGTCGGCGGGCGCCCGCTCGCCATCACCGACAACCTGAATTTCGGCAACCCCGAGAAGCCCGAGGTGATGGGCCAGCTCGTCGGCTGCCTCCAGGGCATCGGCGAGGCCTGCCGGGCGCTCGACTTCCCCGTCGTGTCGGGCAACGTCTCGCTCTACAACGAGACGAACGGCGTCGGCATCCTGCCGACCCCGACGATCGGCGGCGTCGGCGTGCTCGACGACGTCGAGCGGCGCGCCGGCATCGCCCTCAGGCGCGAGGGCGACGCCCTGCTCCTGATCGGCGCGACGGACGGCTGGCTTGGCCAATCGACCTATCTGGCGGTGATCGAGGGCCGTGAGGAGGGTGCGCCCCCGCCCGTGGATCTCGGGATCGAGCGCCGCAACGGCGACTTCGTGCGCGGGCTGATCACGTCGGGCCTCGTCGACACGGTCCACGACCTCTCGGATGGCGGCCTCGCCGTCGCGCTCGCCGAGATGGCGATGGCCGGCAATATCGGTGCGGCGTTGCCCGAGGTGCCGATGGACCTGCCCGCCCACGCCTACCTGTTCGGTGAGGACCAGGGCCGCTACCTCATCGCGGTGGATCCCGAGACGGCCACCGAGATCCTCTACAGCGCCTCCGCGCAGGGGATCGACGCGGGCGTCGTCGGCGTGACCGGGACCGAGCATTTGACCCTGCCAGGCGGGCAGACCATATCGGTCGCGGAACTGCGCGAGGCGAACCAGGGCTGGTTCCCGGCCTACATGGCGAGCCAGCCCGCCGGCGCGGCGGCCTGATCCCTCCCTCCGAGACCCGAGGAGCCAGACGATGCCGATGGACGCGCGCGAGATCGAGGCGATGATCCGCGAGGCCCTGCCCGACGCGCAGATCGAGATCAAGGATCTCGCCGGCGACGGCGACCACTACGCCGCCACCGTCATCTCCTCGGCCTTCCGGGGCAAGACCCGCGTCGCCCAGCACCAGATGGTCTACGGCGCGCTCCAGGGGCGGATGGGGGGCGTTCTCCACGCTCTTGCGCTGACGACGGGCGTCCCCCAGGATTGAAGGGCGAACGCGGGACCGAGGGCCCGATGGATCACCCGAGCCTCTACGACGACGACATCGTGACCTGGGCGGAGACGCAGGCGGCGGCTCTGCGCGAGCTCGGCGCGCGAGCGGACTCTTCGAACGCCGTCGACTGGGAAAACGTCGCCGAGGAGATCGAGAGCGTGGGACGGTCCCAGATCCACGCCGTCGAGAGCCTCCTCGCGCAGATCCTGTCGCATCTCCTCAAGCAGGTCTCGGCACCGGCAGCGCGTGCGAACATCCACTGGCGCGAGGAGGTCCTGACCTTCCACGCGGCGGTCGTGGTCCGGTACGAGAATTCGATGCGTCAGCGAATCCGCTGGGATCAGACCTGGAAGTTGGCACAGACCATCGCCAATTCCAGTCTCATCGCTTACGGCGACGCGCTGCTGCCACGCCTTCCGGAGGCGTGCCCCATCGCGCTGGAGGAGATTCTGGCTCAGCCGATCGACATCGATGCAGCACTTCGCCGGATTGCGGATGCGACGTCCCAGCATTGACCCGCGGCGTTCGTCCGAAGGATCATCCAGCGCGACGGATCAATCCAAGTGACCGACAAGGAAGGCCCCATGACCGACGTCAATGCCACCATCGAGACCGAGATCAAGTCGCAGGACGTGGTCGTGTTCATGAAGGGCACGCCGCAGTTTCCGATGTGCGGCTTCTCGGGTCAGGTGGTCCAGATCCTCAACTACCTCGGTGTGCCGTTCAAGGGCGTGAACGTCCTCGACGACATGGCGATCCGCGACGGCATCAAGGCCTTCTCCAACTGGCCGACGATCCCGCAGATCTACGTGAAGGGCGAGTTCGTGGGCGGCTGCGACATCACCCGTGAGATGTTCCAGTCGGGCGAGCTGCAGCAGTTCCTGTCCGAGAAGGGCATCCCGGTGAAGACCGCCGCGGCCTGATCGGCTCCGGAACGGTCCCCGACGAAGGGCGCCGCGGGCGCCCTTTTTCTTGGCGGACGGGAAACGTTGGCGCGCGTCGCGGCTTGCCTCGTGCAGGACCTCCTCCGGCAGGTCCCGTCACGGGGGAATGTTCCCATGCGCGATGTCGTCATCGTCGGAGGGGGCCCGGCGGGCCTCAATGCGGCTCTGATCCTCGGGCGCTGCCGACGCAGCGTGCTCCTCTGCGACAAGGGCGAGCCCCGCAACGCCGTTACCCCCCGCACCTGGGGGGTCTTCACCCGCGACGGCATCCCGCCCTTCGCCCTGCGGGAGGCGGCGCAGGCCGATCTGGAGCGCTACCCGACGGTGGAGCGGCGTGCCGTCGAGGTGGTGGAGGCCACCCGTCTAGACGGCGCCTTCGAGGTTCGGCTCGCGGACGGCACGCGCGAGCGGGCACGCCGCCTCATCCTCGCGACCGGTCTCCACCAGGATCTGCCGGATGTGGATGGCTTCTCCCGCTACTGGGGGACGGGGGTCCACTCCTGCCCCTATTGCGATGGCTACGAAGCCCGCGACCACCCCGTCGTCGCCTACGCCCATGGCCCGTCCGCCAAGGGGCTCGCCCTCGAGCTGACGGTCTGGAGCCGGGACGTCACCCTCTGCACGGACGGGCACGGGCTGGACCTGTCCGAAGAGGATCGCGCCCGGCTCGACCGCCACGGCATCCGGATCGTCGAGGCGAAGCTCCGTCGGCTCGTCGGCGACGAGGCGGGCCCGGAGCGCCTCGAATTCGAGGATGGCGGCGCGATCCCCTGCCGCGCCGTCTTCCTGATGCCGGCCGAGTGCCGGCCCTCGGACCTGATTCGCGGCCTCGGCTGCGAGCTCAAGCAGAACGGCACGGTGCCGACCCGCGATTACGAGCGGACCAACGTGCCCGGGCTGTTCGTGGCGGGCGACGCCTCGCGGCGCGTCCAGTTCGCGGTTGTCGCCGCCGCCGAGGGGGCGATGGCCGCCTTCGCCGTTAACACCGAGCTGATCCGCGAGGATACGCGCTGACGGCATCGTGGCGGGGACGATGCGCGGACTTGCGGCGTTGAGCCGACATCCCCCTCGGAGGCCCGTCCCGCATGTCCCCCATCGTCCATCCCCATACGCCCCGCGTCGCGGTCGCCTGCGGCTGCGAACTCGGCGAGGAGATCCTGTGGGACGCGCGCTCGGGCACCCTGGTCTGGGTCGATATCGAGAACCCGGCCGTCTGGCGCCACGACCCCGAGACAGACGAGACGCACCGCCTTCCCCTCGACGAGAAGCTGAGCTTCGCACTGCTCACGCCGGATCCGCAGCGGGTCATCGCCGGCTTCAAGTCGGGCGTAGCCTGTCTCGACCTGGAAAGCGGCGCGCGCACGGACCTCGTGCGGCCCGAGCCGTACCCGCCGGGCAACCGGCTCAACAGTGGCAATGTCGGGCCGGACGGCGCCCTCTGGTTCGGCAGCATGGATGATGGCGAGACGGAGCCCACCGGCGGGTTTCACCGCTGGGACGGGGAGCGCCTGCTGGATTTCGGCGGCTCGGCGGCGGTCACGAACGGCCCCGTGGTGAGCCCGGACGGGCACCGCCTCTACACGATCGATACGGGCAACGGAGTCGTGCGGGTCCACGACCTAGACGGCACCCGGGTCGGCGAGCCGCGACCGCTCATCACCTTCGAGCCGGGCTGGGGCAAGCCCGACGGCCTGACCCTCGACGCCGACGGCCACCTCTGGATCTGCCACTACGCCGGCTCGCGGATCACGCGCTTCGCGCCCGACGGGCAGGTCGAGCGCATCCTGCCCGTGCCGACGGCACTCGTCACCAAATGCGCTTTCGGAGGCGCCGACCTCTCGACCCTCTACATCACGACTTGCCGCCGCGGGCGCGATCCCGCCCTCGACCCGATGGCGGGGCACGTCTTCCGCGTTGAGACCGAGTTCCGGGGCTTTCCCGCCAACATCTATCGCGGCGTCGGGACGTAAGGGCTGGGGTGAGGGCTGGGCACTTCGTCCCCTTGCGAACATTTGCGGTCATTGCAGGCGGCGGTGGCGAAGCCTTGCGAATGCGGACCAGCGCAAGAGTGGGTGCGGTTTCGCACCGCAATGGGGCGGAAGGAATGCGACGATTAATTATTGGTTGACGTGGGACGACTTTCGGAACTTCTACCGACTGTCCCCGTTATCCACATACGGCCGAGCTTATCACGGCCGTCCGCCGCCCTCTCGTCACCGCCGGTGCGAGGAAGCCATGCCTGTTTTCGACGCGAAGAACTTGGACAGCGATTTCGAAGGGCAGGCCCTTCTGACGGCGCTTCTGCATCCCACGCGGGCCGAGCAGGCCCGGGCGCGCATTAACGGCCGCCGCCGCGCCATGCGCGCCGCGACGATGGCCGAGGCGATGGCGGTCGAGCCGCGCTTTCCGGTGCGCTCCGACGACCTCGCCGCGACCCCGGTCCCGACGACCTGAGGCGACGTCCGGTGCTCACCACGCTTGCGAGGTGATCAGGCCCTGACGCGTGACCACGACCCAGTCGCGCCCGCGCCGCTCCACGGCCTCGACCTTGCCCACGCCCGGCACCGTGTCTCCCGGCGCGACCTCGACGAGGCGCCGCCGCTTATCCTCCAGCATCGCCGCTCCGTCATAGACGTCGCGCAGGGCCCAGCCCTCGACGATCGCCGGCTTCGGCTTCTCGGGAATCGCCCCCGTCTGCGCCGGCTCGGCCTTCGGCGCCGGGGTCGGCACCGGTGCGGGCGCAGCGGCCACGGCCGGCGCGGGAGCCGCTGCGGCACGCTTCTCGAGGAGCGTCGAGAGGGCAGCGAGGCGGGTCGCCTGATCGCGGTCCGATGATTCCATGCGCTCGCCGAGCGCGTTCAGGCGCGCCGTCACGGTCTGCTCGACCTTGGTCAGGCGCTCGGTCACGCCGGTCGCGCGGGTCTTGGCGTCGCCCCGGGCGGCCTCGGTCGCGTCGCGCAGAGCCGCCAGGGAGCGGCCCAGCCGCTCGATCTCGGTGTTCAATCGCGCGGCCTCGACCCGGTTGGACTCGAGGCCCGCTTGAACCTCGGTGAACGCGCCCGCGATGCGCTCCGGCCGCGGCGCCGAGAGCGTGCTGGCTCCAGCGCCGACGAGCGTGCCGAAGGCAAGCGCCGCGCAGGCGATGCCCGCAACACGCGCGTCGAGCTTGACCTTCGGCCTGAACCGGGACGCCGTAGCGGTGGCCTGCGGGGCTGCTGCCGGAGCCTCGACCTTCGCCGGCTCCGGCTTTGCGGCGCCCGAGACGATCGCCTTGAGCTGCTCCTCCGGTGACGGGGCGCTCGGGGTTGCGGGTTTCTCGGCGCTCGTCTGGGTGCCCGATGGGATCATGGCTCTCGTCCCGGCCGCTGCTTGTCGATGGATCACGAAAGCTTTGGTTAAGGACGTTTGTTTACCGAAAGGTTACCGGCCGCCGCGCGTACGAAGACGGGCGGAGGCCGTGCCTTCAGGCCGCGAGCCCGCGCTTGCGCAGCAGGGGATCGATGCTCGGCAGGCGGCCGCGGAAGCCGGTATAGGCGGCGCGCGCATCCCGCAGGTTGCCGGCCCCGTAGACGTAGCGGCGCAGCCGCGCTGCGGTCTCCGGGTGGAAGATGTCCCCCGCCTCGCGGAAGGCGTCGAAAGCGTCGGCGTCGAGCACCTCGGACCAGAGATAGCTGTAATAGCCGGCTGCGTATCCGTCGCCCGAGAAGATGTGCGCGAAATGGGGCGAGCGGTGCCGCATGCCGATCTCGGCGGGCATCGCGATGCGGCGCAGAGCGTCCGCCTCGAAGGCCGGCACGTCGAGCCCGTCCTCGGCCGCCGCGGAGAGGTGAAGCGTCATGTCGATGATCGCCGAGGCGGCGTACTCGACGGTCGCGAAACCCTGGTTGAAGGTCCGGGCGGCGAGCAGCCTCTCCAAGAGGGCCTCCGGCATCGGCTCCCCGGTCAGATGGTGGCGGGCATGCGCCCGCAGCACCTCGGGCTGCTCCAGCCAGTGCTCGTAGAGCTGCGAAGGCAGTTCCACGAAGTCGCCCGAGACGGCCGTGCCGGAGAGGAGCGGGTAGGTCACGTCCGAGAGGAGCCCGTGCAGGGCGTGCCCGAACTCGTGGAACAGCGTGCGGGCATCATCGAAGGAGAGGAGCGTCGCCTCGCCGGCCGGCGCGCGGGCGAAGTTCATCACGTTGACGATGATCGGCGTCACCGTGCCGTTGAGCCGCTCCTGCGAGCGGAAGGCGCTCATCCAGGCGCCGCTGCGCTTCGAGGGCCGCGCGAAATAATCGCCGAGGAACAGTCCCACCTCCGAGCCGTCCGCGTTCGAGACGCGCCACGCCCGCACGTCGGGATGGTAGCGCGGGAATTCGGGCAACTCCTCGAAGCGGAGGCCGAACAGGCGGCCCGCCGTGTCGAAGGCCGCCGCGATCATGCCCTCGAGCGGCAGGTACGGCTTCACCTCGCTCTCGTCGAGGTCGTGCTCGGCCCGCCGCAGCTTCTCCGCGTAGTGGCGCCAATCATGGGCCTGCAGGGCGAAATTCCCGCCCTCCGCCTGGATCAGCGCCTGGAGGCGCTCGCGCTCCGCACCCGCCCGCTGGCGGGCGGGCGTCCAGACGTCGCGCAGAAGTTCCATCGCGGCGTCCGGCGAGCCCGCCATCGTGTCGTCGAGCTTGAAATGGGCGAAGCTCTCGTAGCCGAGAAGCCGCGCCCGCTCGGCGCGCAGCGCCACGATCTCGGCGATGATCGCGCGGTTGTCGGTCGTTCCGCCCATCTCGCCCCGCCGGGTCCAGGCTTCGTAGGCGCGCTCGCGCAGGTCGCGCCGGGTCGAGAAGACGAGGAAGGGCTCGATGAGGGATCGCGAGAGGGTGATCACGTGGCTGTGCCGGCCGCCGCGCTCGGTGGCGGCGCTCGCGGCGGCGGCCCGCAGGAAGGGAGGCAGGCCGGCAAGATCCTCCTCCCCGGAGAGCGGCAACTCGAAGCCGCTCTCGTCGGCCAGGAGGTTCTGGCTGAACTGCGTGCCGAGTTCGGCCATCCGCGCCGCGATCTCGGCGACGCGCGCCTTCGACTCGGGGCCGAGGTCGGCGCCCGCGCGGCGGAAGCGGGTCCGGTAGCGGTCGAGCACCCGGTGCTCCTCCTCGCTCAGGGGCTCGGCCGCCGGATCGACCGCCGAGATGCGCGCCCAGAGGTCGGGGTTCAGGTAGATGGCGCTGCCATGCCGGGCGAGGCGCGGGGCGATCGTGCGCTCGATCGCCTGCAAGTCCTTGTTCGTGTGGCTGCCCGTCAGGTTGAAGAAGACCGAGGCGACCCGGTCCAGGGCGAGGCCCGCGCGCTCCATCGCGCCGACCGTATTGGCGAAGCTCGGCGGCGCCGCGTCGCCGACGATCCGCCCGATCTCCGCCTCGTGGGCGGCGAGGGACGCCTCGAAGGCCGGGAGGTAATGCTCGGGCCGGATCCGCTCGAAGGGGGGCAGGCCGTGGGGCGTGTCCCAATCCGCCTCCGAGAACGGGTTGCCGGGTTCGAGGCCCTGCAGCCCGGCTGCGGTCTGTCCTGCGCTCATTCCGGTCCTCGATGCTGTCGGCGGGCGACGCGCCCCGTACGGTGCCCGGCAAGATAGGGGCCGGCCTCCCGGCCTGCAAAGGCGCGCGGTCCGGTTCAGGCTCGCACGACGTGCTCCCGCAGGAAGGACAGCGTCAGCGCCGTCGCCTCGGCCTCGGCCCGCGCGTCGAAAGTGTGGGCCTGATCGGGGTAGAGGGCGATGCGGCAGCGCCCGCCCGCCGCGGCCACGCCCTCGGCGAGGCGCCGCGCGTGGCTCGGCGGGACGAGCACGTCGCGGGCGCCGTGCTGAACGAGGACTGGCGGAAGGACGAGCGGCCGGTCCGCGATCTCCGGGGGCAGGAAGGCGGAGCGCAGGCACAGTGCCGCCGCGCCGCCGGCATCCAGCGCCACCGCGAGGGCGAGAGCGCCGCCGAGGGAGCGCCCGATCAGGGCGATGCCGCCCGGCGCCGTCCGGTGCACGTGCTCCAGGAGCGACGCCAGGCCCTCCCGCCACGCGGCGAAGTGGCGCGCGATCTCGGAGAAGCCCGCCCGCTCCTGGCCCGTGCGCAGGAGATAGTGCGGCAGGAGCACCGTGAAGCCCGCCCCCGCGAGCGACGCCGCCTCGTGGCGGACGGGGCGATTCGGACCCGCCCCTTCGGCATCGTGGAGCAGAATGATCGTGGGCGTTGTAGCGCCGTCCTTGCCGACGGGGCGGAACATCTCGATCGTCAGCAGGTGGCCCGCGCATGTCAGCGTCTCGCGCGTTCCGGCCTGAGGGGGTTTGTCTGGCATGCGTATGCGTCGTTCTCCCGTCCGGCGGATCGTCCCCGGAGCAGCCGGTTGCAGCGGTCTGATGCTCCTCGCCGCACTTCTCCTTGGCATGGCTGCCACGTCCGGCGCGAGAGCCGAGCCGGCCCGTGCCGCGGGGGCACCGGCTGCCGCCACACCGCTGCCGCCGGAGCGCCCCGACGAGCTGAAGCCGGCCGCCCCCTCTCCCGAGGTGCCGCTTCCGCCGGAGCGCCCGGCCGAGCTGAAACCCTCCGTGCCGGAGCCGGCCCCGGCGGCCGAGGCCCCGACGCTGCCACCGGCTCCGCCGCCCCTCCCCCCGGCCCGGCCGGCCGAGCTCTCGGGCGACGCGGCGCTTGCCCTGAAGGTCGCGGCGCCCGACGACGGCGCCTGCCGGGTCCGCCTGAAGCGGCTCGGCGGCGCCTTCGAGCCTCTGCCGCGCCTGGAGAGCGGGCAGTGCGGGGCCGCGAGCCCGCTCAGGCTCACGGCGCTTGAGGGCATCGCGCTGCCGCAATCCGCCACCCTCGTCTGCGGCGCCGCCGAGGCGCTGGCCCGTTGGGCGACCGAGGTCCAGGCCGTGGCCGAGGCCGAGCTCGGGAGCCCGCTCAAGGCGATCGCCATCGGAACGTCCTACGAGTGCCGCGGGCAGAACCACGACCCCGACGCCAAGCTCAGTGAACACGCCTACGCGAACGGCATCGACGTGATGAGCTTCACGATCGAAGGGCGCGCGCCGATCACGGTCGGTCCCCTGCCGAACGGGACGGCGGAGGCGCGCTTCCTGGCGGGGGTGCGCACCCGCGCCTGCGGCTTCTTCCGCACGGTGCTGGGCCCCGGCTCTGACGCCGCCCACGCCAACCATCTGCATCTCGACGAGCGCGAGCGCAGCGCCGGTCACCGCCTGTGCCAATGAGCGCCGGAACGCTCTGAGCGCCCTGCGGATTGATCGCCCGGGGCGCTGCCGCCTCCGGAGGGATGTCGGGCCATGTCGGCTGGGTTTGCGTTGCGGGCGGGCGTCGCCCTGGTCGGGCTTCTCGCCCTCGCCGCGCCGGGCCTCGCGGCGCCGAAGCGGGAGGAATCCCCTACGCTCACGCGCGATGCGGTCAACGCCGCGGCGCCGGAGGCGCCGGGCGCGGAAGCCAAGGACAGAGGCGCCAAGGACAAGGCAGCCAAGCCGGAGCGGAAGGGCGCGCGCAAGGACGACGATCCCGACCCGCTGATCGTGAAGGCGCAGGTCCTCCTCGACCGCGCCCGCTTCTCGCCCGGTGCCATCGACGGGCGCCAGGGCGACAATTATCGCGGCGCGCTCGCGGCCTTCGCCAAGGCGCAGGGTCTGCCGGAGCCGAAGAGCCTGACGCCCGAACTCTTCGAGAAGCTGCAGGCCGCCGGCACCGGCCCGGTGATCGCCGAGTACACCCTCACCGAGGACGATGTGCGCGGACCCTACGTGGAGAAGATCCCGGCCAAGATGGAGGAGCAGGCCGAGCTCGACGCGATGCACTACACCAACCCGCGCGAGATGCTGGCCGAGCGCTTCCACATGAGCCGCGACCTCCTGAGCGCGCTCAACCCCGGCGCGGCCCTCGACAAGGCCGGGACGGTGGTCGCGGTGGCGGCGGTACCGCCCCTGGAGCGCGGCAAGGTGAAGGCGAAGGAACTGCCGCAATCGCCGAAGGTGACCCGCATCGAGATCGACAAGTCGAGTCGCGACCTGCGGGCCTTCGACAAGGACGGCAAGCTCATCGCCTATTATCCGGCCTCGATCGGCAGCGACGAGAAGCCGGCACCGAGCGGCGAGGCCAAGGTGAAGGGCGTCGCGTTCGAGCCTGACTATACCTACAACCCGAAATATCAATTCGCCGGCGTGAAATCGAAGACGAAGTTCTCGATCCATCCGGGGCCGAACAACCCGGTCGGCGTGGTCTGGATCGACCTGTCGATCCCCTCCTACGGCATCCACGGCACACCGGAGCCCGAGAAGGTGGGTAAGACGGAATCGCACGGCTGCATCCGGCTCACCAACTGGGACGCGCGGGACCTCGCCCTCCACGTCGAGCGCGGAGCGAAAGTCTCCTTCAAGGAGGAATGAGCGATCCCCCAACCCCGCGGGCCGCATGCCCGCGGCAGGCCCTGATCTGGGTTAATGCGGGATCGTTCCGCGTGATGAAGCTGTGTGCCCGGGCCTGCTCGCCGGACCCGGGGGACGGGACATGCCGCGCTACTTCTTCGACATCAACATCTGCGGCAACTCCGCCCTGGACCGCGAGGGCGTGGTGCTCGCCAATGACGAGGCCGCCCGCCTCGCGGTGGCCAGCGTCCTCCACGACGTCGCCCTCGCGACCCTTCCCTCCGGCAGGGCTCAGGTTTTCGTCGCCACGGTGCGCTCGCACGAGCGCGGGGCGCTCTTCCGCACCACCATGACGCTCGCCACGGAGCGCGTCGGCGCGGCCGCCCTCATCGCCTGAGGAGCGCGAGAAGGGCCAGCATCGCGGCGTCGCAGAGGAAGGCGAGCGCCGCGGTCGCGAACGTTCCCTGCAGCATGGGGACCATGTTCTGGTTCTGCAGGCCGGCGACGACCGGCGTCCCGAGGGTGGGCGCACCGGCCAGCGCCCCGACCGCGACCGTCGCGACCGCGAGGACGAGCGCCGTTCGCACCGCCTCGACGATGCCCGGTGCCGCGAGCGGGATCTCCACCCGGCCGAGAACCTGGACGCGCGTGAGGCCGATCGCCTCGGCGGCCTCCCGCGCCTCGTGCGAGACCCCCTCGATCGCCGAGACCGTCCCGCGCAGGACCGGCATCAGCCCGTAGAGGACGAGGGCGAGGAGCGTCGGTGGGCCGCCGAAGCCGAGAACGGGCAGCGCGAGCGCCACGACCACGACCGGCGGCACCGCCTGCGCCGCTGCCGCGATGGCGTCGATCCCGCCGCGGAGGGGCGCGGCCGCCTCACGCGTCGCGAGGATGCCGAGCCCGATGCCGAGGATCGCGGTGAGGGCGAGGCCCGAGACGGCGAGGGCGAGGTGGTTCAGCGCCAGCGCCGACAGGTGGGCCGGGCTCAGCGCGCGCCGCGGCGCCTCGCCGAGGGCGGCCGCGAGGCCGGAGGCGACGGTCGGGTGGGCGCAGGCGCCGAGGACGAGCCCCGCGGCGGCGAGCCCGAGGGCGGGGCGCAGGCGGCGCAGGAGGGTCATGGCGGGGACCTCATGCGCGCCGCCTCCGCATCGCGTCCTCGGCCCGGGCGAGGGCGGTCTCGGCCGCCAGCGACAGGCCCACGACCGGAAGGGCGCCGAGGAGGATGAGGTCCGGCGCGAATTGTGCCATGCCCTCGAACACGATGCGGCCGAGGCCGCCCGCGCCGATCAGCGCGCCGAGCGTGGCGAGCCCGATGCTCTGCACGCTCGCGACCCTCAGCGCCCCGATCAGCGTGGGCGCGCCGATGGGCAGGCGCACGCGCCGGAGGGTCTCCGCCCGGGTCAGGCCGAGCCCCGCGGCGGCGTCGAGCGTCGCAGGATCCGGCGCCCGAAGGGCCTGGTTGATCCCGCGCCAGAGCGGCAGCAGCAGGTAGGCCGCCACCCCGAGGATCGCGGGCGTCGGGCCGAGCGCGCCGATCCCGAAATCACGGAGCGCCGGCATCCAGCGCAGGAGCCCCGCCAGCAACGCCACCAGGGCTCCGAACAGGGCGACCGCCGGGACGACCTGCACGCCGCCCAGCAGACCCTCGACGAGCCCCTGGCCGCGCCGCCACAGCGCCAGGAGGATCGCGCCGGATATCGCGAGGAGCAGCGCGCCGCCCGCGAGGATCAGGTGCTCGCCGAGTGCGCTCAGGAGAACGCCGCGGCGCGCGCGGAACTCGACGACGAGGGAGAGCCCGTCGAGGATGCCCTGCCGGTACGCGAGGAGCAGGAGCAGGGCGAGGCCGGCCGCGAGTGCCGGGCCGAGCCCGGGCAGCGCCGCCCGGCGCAGGGCGAGGCCGAGGCCGCCCCCGATCAGGGCCAGCGCGATCCAGGCGCCGCTCGCGAGGCTCGCCCGCGCGGCCGGGGGGCGCCCGGCGAGCAGGTCGGAGGCGGTGGCCCCGAGACCCGTCGCGAGCAGGCAGAGGGCCGTGGCGAGAAGAGCCGCCGCGGCCAGCGCCACGCGGCGCGAGGGATGGGCGCGGAACACCAGGGCCGCCGCGACGACGAGGCCCGCCGCGGCGTGCGCCCCGAGGCCGACCATCTGAGACGCGTAGACCGGGTCACCCACGGCGAGGCGGTTTCCGGCGGTCGCGAGGAGCGGCAATCCGTAGAGCGCGGCGAGGAACAGACCGGCCGCGGCCGGCGCACCGATGCGGGCGACGCCGCGCACGGCGCGCAGGCCCGTCGCGTCGCGTGCGCGGCGGGAGCGAGGGTCCGGCCGGCCCGTCATCCCGGTCGTCATCCGATGTCGCCGCGCTCGATCAGAAATGCCCGCGCCACGCTCTCGGCCGGCTCCCCCTCGACGGTGATGCGGGCGTTGAGCCGCCGCAGCGTCTTCGCGTCGAGGGCGGCGAACAGCGGCTCGAGCTTGCCCGGGATGCCGGGATGGCGCGCGATCACCTCGGCGCGGGCGACGGGCGCCACCTCGTAGACGATCTGCGCGCCCTTGGGATCCGACATCACGACGAGGTCGAGGGCGTCGAGGGCGCCGTCGGTGCCGTAGACCATGCCGGCATTGACGCCGCTGATGCCCTGCGCGGCCGCCCGCGCCGTCACCGCGGTGTCGCCGCCGGGCAGGCTGATGATGCGGTCGAACGGCATGGCGAAGCCGTAGGCCGCCTCGAAGGACGGCAGGGCGGCCGGGCTCTCCACGAACTCGGTGGAGGCGGCGAGCCGGATCAGCCCGCGCCGGACCGCGCCGGCGAAATCCGCCATGCTGACGAGGTTTTCCCGCCGTGCGAGGGCGCCGCGCACGGCAATGAGCCACGTGTTGTTGGCCGGCGCCCTGCGCAGCCAGACGAGGCCGCGCCCCGCATCCGCCGCGCGGATCGTGGCGAAGGCGCGTTCCGCATCCCTCCAGGCCGGATCGGATTCCGTGCCCGTGAAGAAGGCGCCGTTGCCCGTGTATTCGGGGTAGAGACCGATCTCGCCGGAGAGGAGCGCCGTGCGGACGATCAGGGTCGGCCCGAGGCCGAGGCGCCGCTCGACCGGGATCCCGAGATCCTCCAGGCACAGGGCGATCATGCTGGCCGTGAGCGCGCCCTCCGTGTCGCTCTTCGAGGCGACGACGACGGGCCGCCCGTCGGCAGCCTGGGCACGGCGCAGGAGCGGCAGGCAGGCGGCGCCCGCCAGCACGTGCCGGCGGGTGGGCCGGCCCGCTCGACCGATCGACGGTTGCATCCTCGGAGCACGATGCACGGTTGCAGCACCGGTGTGAGAAAATGTATCAGAGCGTAACATTGCGCCGTTAAGCCTCGCTCGCGGAACGGCCCGGGCGCTTGACACGCCCGGCTTTACGGGCGACGGCTCGAAGGGTTCCGGGCCTTGTTCCGGGGGGCGCCCGGCGCATTCGCGACGGGAGGCACCGCGGTCGTCGATACAACCACGACCTTCGCAGGCAGCGTCCCGGCCTCGGGACGAACCCAAGGGAAGACCATCCGGCGTGAGTGCGGAAGCTAACGACGATCTGCTCAACGGGGCCCGGGTGCTCGTCGTCGAGGATGAGGCGGCGATCTCCATGCTGCTCGAGGACATGCTGCTCGATTTCGGCTGCACGGTCGTCGGTCCCGCGGCGCGTCTCGCGACCGCCCTCGAGATGGCGGAGGGAGAGACCTTCGAGGTCGCGATCCTCGACGTCAACGTCGCGGGCGAGCCGATCTATCCGGTGGCCGAGGCGATCGTGAAGCGCGACCTGCCGCTCGTCTTCTCGACGGGCTACGGCGGGGCCGGGATCCGCGAGCCCTTCCGCGACCGTCCGGTGGTGCAGAAGCCGTTCAGCCAGGCGGATCTCAAGCGCACCCTGATCTCGGCGATCAGCGCGGCGCGGCGCTAGGACGCCGGCCTAGAGACCTTCGATCGGAAACGCGTCGACGAGGTGCATGGGCCACGCCCCGTGCTCCAGGAAGACGGCGTCGGCCCGGAAAGTCAGCCCCGCGAGATGCGGGTTGCGGCCGAGCCACGCGCGCACCGCCCGCGAGAACCTCTGCTGCTTGCGGTGGCTGATCGCCTCCTGCGCCGCGAGGAGCGTGGGGCGGGCCTTCACCTCGACGAACACGACGTTGCGCCCGCGCCGAACGATCAGGTCGATCTCGCCGCCCGAGGCCGAGAAGCGCCGGGCGAGCGGGCGGTATCCCTTGATCGAGAGGAGCGCCAGGGCGATGACCTCCGCGCGCAGGCCGCGCCGGTAGGCCGCGCGCCGCCGCGCCTCCGCCCCGTCAGGACGCATCGGGACCGCGCCGGGCGAGAACGAGGGCGCGGGCGTAGACGATGCGCCGGGGCTGCCCGGTCTCGTCGGCGACGAGGCTCGCCGCGTCCTTGATCGAGTGGCGCTCCAACGCGGCGACGAGCGCGGCGTCGAGGGCTGCATCCGCATCCTCGGAGGGCGCCTCCTCGGGGCTCGCGCCGATCACCACCACCACCTCGCCCTTCGGCGGCCCCTCCTCCGCGAAGAGCGCGCTGAGGCTGCCGAGCGTGCCTCGGCGGATCGTCTCGTAGAGCTTCGTCAACTCGCGCGCGACCGCGGCGGGCCGGGCGCCGCCGAGCGTCTCGGCGGCGTCGGTCAGCATCTCGGGCAGGCGGTGGGGGGATTCGAACAGCACCAGGGTGCCCGGGATCGCACCGAGCGCCGCGAGGCGGTTGCGCCGCGCGCCCGACTTCTGCGGCAGGAAGCCCTCGAAGAAGAAGCGGTCCGTCGGCAGGCCCGCCGCGACGATGGCGGTCATCACGGCCGAGGGGCCGGGAATGGGCGTGATCGTGAGGCCGGCCTCGATCGCCGCCTGCACGAGCTTGAAGCCGGGATCCGAGACGAGCGGCGTGCCGGCATCGGAAACGAGCGCCAGGGCCTCCCCGGCCTTCATGCGCGCCACCATCCGCTCGCGCACCGCGGCGTTCGAATGCTCGTGATAGGCCACGAGCGGTGTCGTGATCCCGTAATGCATGAGCAGCGTGCGGGTGACGCGGGTATCCTCGGCAAGCACCGCATCGGCGGCGGCGAGCGTCGCGAGGGCCCGGAAGGAGACGTCGCGCAGGTTCCCGATCGGCGTCGCGACGATGTGCAGCCCCGGCTCGATGGGCTCGGCCTCCGCCGCGAGGCCGAAGGCGGTGAAGGTGGCGGGCGGCCTCGGCGCCCCGTGTTCGGGGCGGCGGCCGGGCTTGTCGATTCGCTGGGTCATCGCTGTGGACATTGCCACGGCGCGCAGGCCCGGCGGAATGGTCCGTGGCTTGCGCGCACTATTGCTTTGGCCGCATGCATCCTATCCCTTCAAGTACGCTCGAGCGCACGGGCCACCGCGGAGGACAGCACGGATGGCGCGATCCCGACCCGGCCTCGGCGGCATCGGCCGCCTCGTCGCGGCTCTGCCGCTTCTCGCCCTCTCCGCCTGCATCGGCGGCCCGGACGGCCCGCGCACCGCCCGCACCGCGCCGCCGCCCGAGGCAGGGGCGGCTTCCGCCTCGGCGCCGGGCCGGATCGGCAACGGCGCGGTCAAGGTGGCGCTCGTCGTTCCCCTGAGCGGCCAGGGCGCGGCCCTCGGGGCCGCCCTGCGCAACGCGGCGGAACTCGCCATGGAAGAGTTCCAGCAGCCCGACCTGCAGATCCTGGTGCGCGACGATAGGGGCACGCCGGAGGGCGCCCGCGAGGCTGCCCAGGGCGCGATCAGCGAGGGGGCGGAGCTGGTGCTGGGGCCGCTCTTCGCCGCGAACGTGCAGGCGGCCGCGGGGCCCGCCCGGGCGGCGGGCAAGCCCGTCATCGCCTTCTCGACGGACGCCACCGTCGCGACGAAGGGCGTGTACCTGCTGAGCTTCCTCCCCCAATCCGAGGTCGACCGGGTCGTGGAGGAGGCGGTGGCGAGCGGCAAGCGCTCCTTCGCGGCGCTCATCCCCGAGAACAGCTACGGCAACGCCGTCGAGGCACAGTTCCGCGAGGCGGTGGCGCGCAAGGGCGCGCGCCTCGCCGGCCTCGAACGCTACGCGCCCGGCGCGCCGGAACCGGCGGTCCAACGGCTCGCCGGCGTCATCTCCGGACCGGCCGCGCAGGCGGACGCCCTGTTCCTGCCCGAGACCCCGGACGGGCTCGCCGTCGTGGCCCCGGCCCTGCAGAAGGCCGGGTTCTCGCCCGCGCGGGTGCGCCCCCTCGGCACGGCCGTCTGGAACGAGCCCAGGGTCTTCGCCCTTCCCGCGCTCCAGGGGGCGTGGTTCGCCTCGCCCGACCGCGCGGGGTTCGGAGGCTTCGCGGGCCGGTATCAGGCGCGCTTCGGCGCCAGCCCGCCAAGGGTCGCCTCGCTGGCCTACGATTCGGTCTCGCTCAGCGCGGCGCTCAGCCGCCAGTACGGCTCGCAGCGCTTCGCCGAGGGGACGCTGACGAACGGCGCGGGCTTCTCCGGCATCGACGGCACCTTCCGCTTCCGTCCGGAGGGAACGAGCGACCGGGCGCTCGCGGTCTACGAGATCCGCAACAACGCCGCGACGGTGGTGAGCCCGGCCCCGCGGACCCTCGGCAAGTCCGGGACCTGAGGCGGGCTCGTCAGGCGCCGCCGATCAGCACGGCGCCCGCCGCGATCACGATGCAGGCGGCGACGCGCCCCGCTGTGAGCCGCTCGCCGAGCACGATCCGCCCCGAGAAAGGCGGCGAAGACGACGCTCGTCTCACGCAGGGCCGAGACCGCCCCATCGCGCCGCGCTGCATCGCCCAGATCACCGCCGCGTAGTCCGCGAACGAGATCAGGCCGCGCACAGCCTTCAGAGCCTCGCGGGCCGTGACGTCGAGCACGTCGGCGCCGCGGCGCAGGACGAGCCAACCGGGCTGGATCAGGTGGAAGCAGAACATCGCCGCCGACTAGGCCCGCCAGTCGCCCGATTCCCGCACGCCGAGCCCGTCGACGAGCGTGTCGGCGGCGATCGTGGTGCCGGTCGCGAGCGCGGCGCCAAGGCTCGTGCGGCCGAGGCTGCCCCGCGCGACGGAAAGGGCCAGAATGCCTCCGCTCACGAGGGCGATGCCGAGGAAGGTGCCCGGCGCCGGCCGCTCGCCCGCCGCGCTCGCCGCGCCGAGGGCGACGATCATGGGGGATGAGCCGCGGGCGATCGGGTAGGTCTCGCCGAGATCGCCGCTGCGGTCGGTGGCGACGAGGAGGAGGTTGTCAGCGAGGTGGATCACGCCGGCGGCGGCTAGGGAAACGCCGCCGGCACCGGCAGGCCGTAGAGCGCGAGGCCCGCGAGCCCGGGCAGGCCCCTGGCGAGGTTCATCACCGCCATCGACCCGAGGCGGTCGGAGCCGCCGCGGAGCAGCGTGTTCCAGGCCGCGTGCAGGACGGCCGCGAACAGGACGAGGCCGAGGGTGGCCCCCGGCATGGCCGCCGCTCAGGCTGCGAGTTCGGCGACGAGGGCGTTCAGCACCGGCGCCCCCCTCGGCGTTGCCGCAATGCGGCCGGAGGCCAACCGGGCGACGAGCCCGTCCTCGACGAGGGCCGCGAGCCGCACGGCATCGAGCGGGCGGCCCTTGAGCGCGGCGTAGCGGGCCGGGTCGATCCCCTCTGTGAGGCGAAGGCCCATCATCAGGAACTCGTCGCCCTCGTCGGCGGGCGCGAGCGCCTCCGTCTCGGTGATGCCGTGGCCCTCGGCCTCGACGCGGGCGAGCCACGCCTCCGGCGCCCGCTCCGTCACGGTGCCGATGCGTCCGGCCTCCGTCACGAGGCGCCCATGCGCGCCGGGTCCGATGCCGGCATACTCGCCGTAGCGCCAGTAGAGCAGGTTGTGGCGCGATTGCGCGCCGGGCCGCGCGTGGTTCGAGATCTCGTAGGCCGGCAGGCCCGCCCGGTCGCAGACCTCCTGCGTCACGTCGTAGAGGATGCGCGCGCTCTCCTCGTCCGGCGGTACGAGGCGCCCGGCCCTGGCGAGGCCGTAAAAGGGCGTGCCCGGCTCGATGGTGAGCTGGTAGAGGGACAGGTGCTCGGCCGCCCGCGCGATCGCCTCCGTCAGCTCAGCGCGCCACGCCTCCGGCGTTTGCGCCGGCCGGGCGTAGATCAGGTCGAAGGACGTGCGCTCGAAATGCGCCTGCGCGGTCCGCACCGCGTGGAACGCCTCCTCGGCCGTGTGCAGGCGCCCGAGGCCCTTCAGCGAGGCGTCGTCGAGGGCCTGCACGCCGAGGGAGACGCGGTTGACGCCGGCCGCGCGGTAGCCGCGGAAGCGGCCCGCCTCGACGCTCGTCGGGTTGGCCTCCAGGGTGATCTCGACATCCGCCGTCATCCCCCACGCGGCCTCGACAGCCTCCAGGAGGCCCGCCACCGTCTCCGGTCGCATCAGCGAGGGCGTGCCGCCCCCGAGGAAGACGCTTGAGACACGCCGCCCCGGCGTGCGGGCGGCGACATGCGCGATCTCGGCGCGGAAGGCCGCCAGGAAGCGCGGCTCGTCGACCGGCGCCTGCCGGACGTGGCTGTTGAAGTCGCAATACGGGCACTTCGAGGCGCAGAAGGGCCAGTGCAGGTAGACGCCGAAGCCGGCGTCGCGGGTCGGGTGATCGATCAGCATGGTGTCACCGGCCCCTGCGGGCCCGTTGCTCGAAGCCGGTTCACGGCCGGCGCAGGCAGGCCTCCGCCAAGGTCACGAAGGCACGCGCCCGATGGGAAAGGGCCTTGCCGCTCTGCCAATCGACGCCGTGCTTCTCCTCCGAGGAGATCTCGCCGAAGGTCCGCTCGAACCCGTCCGGCCGGAACATCGGGTCGTAGCCGAAGCCAGCCGTGCCGCGCGGCTCGACGAGATCGCCGAAGACCCGGCCCTCGAAGAGCTCGGTGTGGCCGTCCGGCCAGGCGAGGACGAGGGCCGAGACGAAATGCGCTCGGCGGTTCGTGGCGCCGCGGCGCTCGAGCTCGGACAGGATGCGGGCCATCGCGCCGGAAAAGTCCTTCGCCGGCCCCGCCCAGCGGGCCGAGAACAGGCCCGGCGCCCCGTCGAGGGCGTCGACGCAGAGCCCCGAATCGTCCGCGAAGGCGGGCAGGCCCGACGCTTCCGCCGCGGCGAGCGCCTTGATCGCCGCGTTCTCGGCGAACATCGTGCCCGTCTCCTCGGGCTCGGGCAGGTTCAGATCGCCGGCTGACACCGCCTCGACGCCGAAGGGCGCGAGCAGCTCGCGCATCTCGACGAGCTTCCCCGCGTTGTGGGTCGCGATGACGACGCGGCCCGAGAGGATGCGGTGGCTCACGCGGCCGCCCCCGCCAGAACCTGCTTCTGGAGCGCGACGAGCTGGCCCACGCCGCCCTTGGCGAGGCGCAGGAGCTCCAGCAGTTCCTCTTCCGAGAACGGCTTGCCCTCGGCGGTGCCCTGAACCTCGACGAGGCCGCCGGTGCCGGTGATCACGAAATTCGCATCCGTCTCGGCGGCGGAATCCTCGGCGTAGTCGAGGTCGATGACGGGCGTGCCCTGGTAGATGCCGCAGGAGACCGCCGCCACGTGGTCGCGCACCGGGTTGACCGAGATGATCGAGCGCTTCTGCATCCAGGCGAAGCAATCGTGCAGCGCCACCCAGGCGCCCGTGATCGCGGCTGTGCGGGTGCCGCCATCGGCCTGGAGCACGTCGCAATCGACCGTGATCTGACGCTCGCCGATCGCCGGCAGGTTCGTCACCGCGCGCAGCGACCGGCCGATCAGCCGCTGGATCTCCTGCGTGCGCCCGGAGGGCTTGCCCGAATTCACCTCGCGGCGGGTGCGGTCGTGGGTCGCGCGCGGCAGCATGGCATATTCGGCCGTGACCCAGCCCTTGCCGGAGCCGCGCAGCCACGGCGGCCCGCGCTCCTCCAGGGAGGCCGTGCACAGGACCTTGGTCTCGCCGAAGGTGACGAGGCACGACCCCTCCGCGTAGCGCGCCACGGCACGCTCGAGTGTCACCTTGCGCAGCTCGTCGGCCGCGCGCTTCGAGGGCCGCATGCCACTCTCCCCGTCCTGTCGGATGTCAGGGCTGCGCTCATAGGCCGGCCCGGCGGAGGCGGCAACCCGCACGGCCCCTCCCCGCAGCGCTCCCTTGCAGATGCCGGCCGCGCGGGCAGGTATTGAGGACAGGTCTTGTAGAGTCTCCATGCGCCCCGGGCGGGACGCTGCGGCCCCGCGGCGCGGGCGGCACGGTTGATCCGCGGCCTGAGCGGCGACACAATCGGCGGTCAGGACAAGAACCCAGTGACGGAAACTCCCCGCTCCCTCTCCTCCCCGCAGCAATTCCAAGCGCTCGCCGCGATGAACGAGCGCGCCCGCGAGATCTTCCGGCAGATCGTGGAGAGCTATCTCTCGACGGGGGAGCCGGTCGGGTCGCGCAATCTCGCGCGCATTCTGCCGATGACCCTGTCCCCGGCCTCGATCCGCAACGTGATGGCGGATCTGGAGCATGCAGGCCTCATCTTCGCGCCCCACACCTCGGCCGGGCGGCTGCCGACGGAGCAGGGCCTGCGCTTCTTCGTCGACGCGATGCTGGAGCTCGGCGATGTCGGGCGCGAGGAGCAGGCGCTGATCGAGGCGCAGATGCGCGCCGCCGCCTCCCGCCACACCTTCGATTCCGCGCTCGCGGAGGCCTCGACGCTGCTCTCGGGCATCTCGCGCGGCGCGGGCGTCGTCGTGACGACGAAGCAGAACGTGCACCTGAAGCACATCGAGTTCGTGCGGCTCGACCGGGACCGCGCCCTCGTCGTCCTCGTCTCGGACGACGGCTCGGTGGAGAACCGCCTCCTCGACCTGCCGGCGGGCCTGCCGACCGGGGCGCTGCAGGAAGCCTCGAACTACCTCAATGCCCGCCTGCAGGGGCGCACCCTCGGGGCGCTGCGCGCCGAGATCGAGGCCGGGCGCCAGGCGATGAAGCGGGAACTCGACGTCATCACCGAGCGCCTCGTCGATGCGGGGCTCGCGACCACGGTGGGGCCGTCCGACGCGCGCCAGCTCATCGTGCGCGGGCAGGCGAACCTGCTCGACGATCTCAGGGCGGTCGAGGATCTCGAGCGCATCCGCCTGCTCTTCAACGATCTGGAGACGCAGAAGGACGTGATCGACCTGCTCGCCCGGGCCGAGGGCGGCGAGGGCGTGCGGATCTTCATCGGCTCGGAGAACAAGCTGTTCTCGCTCTCCGGCTCGTCGATGATCGCCGCGCCCTTCCGCGACGGCTCGCAGAAGATCGTCGGCGTGGTCGGCGTGATCGGGCCGACGCGGCTCAACTACGCCCGCATCGTGCCGATGGTCGACTACACCGCCCGCGTGGTCTCGAAGCTCCTCGACGGAGGGCGATGAGAAGGTTCGGGCGGCGCCGGAGCGCCGCCCGGTACCGGTTCAGGCCGGGATGACGTCGATGATCTCGTAGGTGTCCGGATCGATGATGACGATGTCGTCCTCGACCAGGATGAAGCGATAGCCGCGATAGGCCGGGACCAGGGTCAGGATCGCCGGCGGCAGCGCGTGCAGCGTCACCGAGCGCGGGATCGCGGTGCCGACGTTGAGGCTGAAGTTCACGCTGCGCACCGGCGAGACGCCGAGCCTCGTGACCGACTGGCGGAACTCCGTGCGCTGGCGCGTGTCGAGGCGGTTGACGGCGCCCCGCGCCTCGCTCCGCCCGCCACCGCGCTCGGCCGCGCCCTCGCGCCCGCCGCGTCCGTCACGGTCGGCTCCGCCGCGTCCATCGCGGTCGCCCCGCTCCGCTCCACCCTCGCGGCCACCGCGCTCGCCGCGCTCGGCTCCGCCGTCGCGGCCACCCCGCTCGCCGGCGCGCCCGGCGCCGTCGCGGCCCCCGGGCTCGGTGCCGCGCTGCGCCGCGCCACCATCCTCTCGGCCGCCCCGCTGGCCGGCCTCGCCGCCGCGCTCGGCCGCACCGCCACGGGGGCCGGCGCCGCCCGCGCCGCCCGCCTCGCCGCCGCGGGCGCCGCCGCCGGCCCCTGCAGCACCGCCGGCACCGCCGGCCTCACCACCGCCGCGGACGCCGCCGCCGGCACCGCCACCCGCACCGCCCGCGCCGCCGCCCGCGCCACCTGCGCCGACCCCGGCACCGCCGCCTGCCCCTCCGCCAGCACCACCGCCGGCGCCACCGCCGGCTCCGCCCTGTGCGAGGGCCGTCGCGGCCCCGAGAACCAGCACGGCGGCCGTCACCGTGCTCCGAACGAGCTTGCTCATGGCGTGATCCGATCCCGTTTTCGCGACGCCGTTCTGGCGTCGACTCCGCCCCGCAACGAGAAGGTGCAGGAAACCGTTCCGCAAATGCCGGATCCGCCGATCGCGCGCTCCCCGCGCGGGCGATGCGGCCCGACGGTGACACCCCGAGGTGTCTCAGTGCGTTAGCGCGCCCGCCAGCCTGTTCGGATGGGGCGGCAGGGGATAAACGTGCGGGTGGCGCGAAGTACAATCACCGCGAACGCCGCGTGCCGCAGAGGAAACGCCCATGCACACGTCCCCGCCCGACACGATCGGAATCGCGTCCTCCGCGCAGGACGATGCCGCCGACCGCCGCCGCCGGATCATGGCGATCGTCGGATCCTCCTCCGGCAACCTGGTCGAGTGGTACGACTTCTACTGCTACGCCTTCTTCGCCCTCTACTTCGCGCCCGCCTTCTTCCCGCAGGGCGATCCGACGAGCCAGCTCCTGCAGACGGCGGGCATCTTCGCGGTCGGATTCTTCATGCGGCCGGTCGGCGGCTGGCTGTTTGGCCGCATCGCGGACCGGCTCGGGCGCCGCACCTCGATGGTGATCTCGGTCCTGATGATGTGCGCGGGCTCGCTCGCCATCGGGCTCCTGCCGACCTACGCCACGGTCGGCACGGCCGCGCCGATCCTGCTCCTCGTCGCCCGGATGGTCCAGGGCATCTCGGTCGGCGGCGAGTACGGCACCAGCGCCACCTACATGAGCGAGGTGGCGCTGAAGGGGCAGCGCGGCTTCTACGCCTCGTTCCAGTACGTCACGCTGATCGGCGGACAGCTCCTCGCCTCGCTGGTCCTCGTGTCGCTGCAGGCGCTCCTGACGGCCGACGAGCTCAGGGCCTGGGGCTGGCGCATCCCGTTCTTCATCGGAGCGCTCGCCGCCGTGGTGGCCCTCTACCTGCGGCGCTCGCTGGCCGAGACGATGGAGAAGGGCGGCGACCGGGAGCAGGCCGGCACCTTCAAGGAGCTGTTCAAGCACTGGCGCGCCTTCTGCGTGGTGCTGGCCTACACCGCCGGCGGCTCGCTGAGCTTCTACACCTTCACGACGTACATGCAGAAATACCTCGTCAACACGGCCCACATGGAGAAGACCACCGCCTCGCAGGTGATGACCCTGGCGCTCCTCGTCTACATGCTGATCCAGCCGATCTTCGGGGCGCTCTCGGACCGCATCGGCCGCAAGGCGAACATGCTGCTCTACAGCGGGCTCGGCACGATCATGGTCGTGCCGCTGATGACCCTGCTCGGGGGCAACAAGGACCCCTATCTCGCCTTCGCCCTGATCACGCTGGGGCTCACCGTGATCAGCTTCTACACGGGCATCAGCGGTATCGTGAAGGCGGAGCTGTTCCCGACGAACGTGCGGGCGCTCGGCGTCGGTCTCTCCTACGCACTCGCCAACGCCACCTTCGGCGGCACCGCCGAGTACGCGGCCCTCTGGTTCAAGGACCAGGGCATCGAGTCGAGCTTCTTCTGGTACGTGACGGTGATGCTCGCCGTCGCCTTCGTCGGGTCGGTCATCATGCCGAACCCGAAGCGCCACGGCTATCTCGACGGCGACGGCACGGTCGAGGAGGCCCTCGGCGCCAAGCCGCGGCTCGCCCACGCATGAGCAGCCGCGTCTCCGCCCCGCGCGGGCCGGAGACGCGCCCTTCGATCCCGCGACCTACTTGATCACCGCGCAGGCGATGCGCGGGCCCGCGCCGCCGATCGGCTGGCTCGCGTGGTCGTCCTCGTTCGCGTGGATGACGAGGGCCGAGCCGTCGCCGTCCTTGAGGCCGCCCTCGCCCGTCAGCGGGGTCTCGCTGGACACCTCGGCATTCACCGAGCCGTCGGCATTGGCGAAGACGTTCGGCAGGTCGCCCTCGTCCGGCCCGTCCGGGTTGAGCAGGCCGTGCTTGCTCTGGTCGTGGTTCACGTGCGCCTTCGACTTCTCGAACTTCTCGGTGTCCGAGCAGTCGCCGACCGCGTGGAAATGGATGCCGTGCCAGCCCGGCGGCAGGCCGTTGGCCTTGATCGAGACCCGCACCACCAGCGAGTTCGAGCCGTCGCGGAGCTGGATCGTGCCGATCGGCTCGCCCTTGTTGTTCTTGATCTCGCTCTCGAAGGTCTGCGGCGCGGCGGGCTTCGCCGGCGCCTCGGCGGTCTGGGCCAGGGCGGATGCGGTCAGGGTCACGCTCGCGAGGGCCGCGAGCAACGGCAGGTGGCATTTCATGTGATGGCTCTCCTCTCCACGCTGGGCTAGTTAGGCGCCGAGCTTGCCCTTCGACAGGGCTTGCCGCCAAGCCGAAGCGTCGGGTGGCGCATTGACCACACATCGAGACGGGACCATCGGGGCGACATGACGCGGGACCGGCCGAGAGCCGATCGCCTTCTGGTGGAGCGCGGCCATTTCGAGAGCCGGGCCCGGGCGCAGGCGGCCATCGAGGCGGGGCTCGTCAGCGCGGACGGGCGCCCGATCCTGCGCGCCTCCGACCGGATCGCGCCCGAGGCGCGGATCGAGGCGCGGGAGCCCTACCCCTTCGTGTCCCGCGGCGGCGTCAAGCTCGCCGCCGCCCTCGACGCCTTCGGCCTCGACCCGCGGGGCCTCGTCTGCCTCGATGTCGGCGCCTCGACGGGTGGCTTCACCGACGTCCTGCTCCAGCGCGGCGCAGCCCATGTCTACGCCGTCGATGTCGGGCGCGACCAGCTGCACGCCTCGCTCCGCGCGCGCGCCGAGGTGACGAGCCTCGAAGGAACGGATGCGCGCCGCCTCGACCGGGCGTCGATCCCGCGGGCGCCGGCCCTGATGGCGGTCGATGTCAGCTTCATCTCGCTGCGGCTCGTCCTGCCGGCCGTGGTGCCGCTCCTGGCGGAAGGCGCCGGCCTCGCCGCGCTGATCAAGCCGCAATTCGAGGCCGGGCGCGAACGCGTCGGCCGCGGCGGGATCGTGCGTGACGAAGCCGTGCACGACGCCGTCTGCACGGAGGTGCGTGCCTGCCTCGAAGGGCTCGGCGCGACGATCCTCGGCCTCGTCCCCTCCCCGGTCGCGGGCGGCGACGGCAACCGGGAATTCCTGATCGGCGGCCGCATGGGAGATCGGCGTTGAGCGAACTCGAGACGGTCGCGATCCGCCATCTCGGCGCCCGCGGCGACGGCATCGCCGAGGACGGCACGCCGGTGCCGGGCGCCCTGCCGGGCGAGCGCGTCGCCGTGCGCCGCGCCGGCCCGCGCGCCGAACTGGTCGCGGTCGAGACCCCCTCGCCCGACCGGATCGCGCCGTTCTGCCCGTATTTCGAGCGCTGCGGCGGCTGCGCCGTGCAGCACCTCGCGCCCGCCGCCTACGCTGCCTGGAAGCGCGGGCTCGTGGCGGGTGCGCTCGCTCAGGCCGGGCTCGCCGTGGAGCCGGAGCCGCTGCGCGACGCCTCGGCGCCCGGGCGGCGGCGCATCACGCTCCACGTGCGCCACGTCGAGGGGCAGGCGGAGGCCGGCCTGATGGCGGCCCGCAGCCACGCGCTGGTGGCGATCGACCATTGCCCGATCACGGTGCCCGCCCTGCACCGGGCGCCCGAGATCGCGCGCAGGCTCTCCGCGCCGCTGGGCCACGGCCGCAAGCCCCTCGACGTGGCGGTGACCGCGACGCGAGCGGGCCTCGACGTGGACATCCGCGGCCACGGGCCGGTGAGCGAGGGCGTGCGCGCCGTCCTCGTCCGCCTCGCGGACGAGCTCGACCTCGCCCGCCTCGCGCTCCACGGCGACGTCGTCGTCGAGCGGCGCCCGCCCGCGATCGGGTCCGGCGGCCCGTCCCGCGTCCCGCCGCCGGGGGGCTTCCTGCAGGCCACGGAGAGCGGCGAGGCGATCCTGTCGGAGATCGTGGTCGAGTCCCTCGCGGGCCGGCCGAAGCGCGTCGCGGACCTGTTCGCGGGCAGCGGCCCCTTCAGCCTGGCGCTGGCCCGCCGCGCCGAGGTGCATGCGCTCGAGGGCGACGCGGCCTCGCTCGCGAGCCTCGATCGGGCGGCGCGCGCGGCCACGGGCCTGCGCCGGATCAGCCACGAGCGGCGCGACCTCTTCCGCCGCCCCCTCCTGGCGCACGAGGCGGATGCCTACGACGCCGTCGTGCTCGATCCGCCGCGCGCCGGCGCCCAGGCGCAGGCGGCGCAGCTCGCCCAATCCCGCACGCCTCAGGTGATCATGGTGTCCTGTGATCCGGGGACCTTCGCCCGCGACGCGGCGACCCTCGTCGCCGGCGGCTACGCGCTGGAGCGCATCACGCCCGTCGACCAGTTCGCGTGGTCGCCCCATGTCGAGCTCGTCGGCGTGTTCCGGCGGCCTCCCCAGAAGCGGCGGCGCTAGAGCGTACGGTACCCGCCCCTGAACCTTCGCGCGGGCGCCGCGTTCTGCGGGCACAGGAGACGGCCATGCTTGCCTCAGCCCTCGCCCGCGGAGCCGCCGGGCTCTGCCTCGCCCTCGCCCTGCCGACGATGCTGCACGCGCAGGACAGCACGACGGCGCCCGACCGGACCGGCACCGGCGGCGGACCGGCCTCGACGATCACCGCGCCCTACACGAATGCGGAAGGGGTGACGAAGCCGCCGGGCTCCCTCGGCCCGGGCGAGGTGCCGAGCGCCGCCGAGCAGCGCCGCGAGCGCTCCGCCGACGACCGCATCGAGCGCAGCATCTGCCAGGGCTGCAACTGACCCGCGGGCTGCGCCCCTCGCGGACAGGGAGCCGGCGCCTCAGAACAGCGCGCCCTGCGCGTCCTCGTCGCTGGAGCGGCGGGGCGGCGCGCCGGGCTCGGGGGGCGCCGGCCGTGGCTCGCCCACCGGCTCGATCAGCCCGGGATCGTCGTTGCGCGCGTCGTTGACGCGGGCGCCGACGGGGTCGAGGCGCAGCCACGCGTCCGGGCAGGGCCGGCAGAGCGAGGCGGCGGGGCCGGCATCGACGCCGCGCGTGTCGAGCCAGGGCTCGATCGTCTCGGGCGCCAGGATCGCGGGCATCCGGTCGTGGATCGCCGCCATCGTGCCGTTCGCCCCCGTCGTGACGATGGCCGCGGTGTCGATCTCCGAGCCGTCCGCGCCCGCCCAGGTCTCCCAGAGCCCCGCCAGCGCCATCGGAGCCCCGTCCGCCCGGCGGATCATGAAGGGCGTCTTGATCGCGCCGCGGCCCGTGCCCTCCCGCCGCCACTCGTAGAAGCCGTCGGCGAGGAAGACGCAGCGGCGGTGGCGCAGCGCGCCGCGGAAGGTCGGCTTCTCGGTGAGGGTCTCGACGCGGGCATTGATGACGAGCGGGAACCCCTTCGGGTCCTTGAGCCAGCCCGGCCAGAAGCCCCAGCGGACGAGCCGGAAATGGCGCTCGCCGCCCTCCGCGTGGACGATCGCGACGGGCTGCGTCGGGGCCACGTTGTAGCGGGCGGGGAAGTTCGGCCGCTCCGGGTAGCCGTAGAAGTCCCGGAAGATCTCCGGCGCCTGCGCAATGAAGAACCGCCCGCACATCGCCTCAGCCCTCCCTCCCGAGCCTCACGCGATCGGCGCGTCCACCGTGCAGACGACGCCGGTCGGCGCGAAGTTGATCTCGACCGCCCCGTCGAGGTCGCGGGCGAGGTTGCGCTCGATCAGGCGCGAGCCGAAGCCGCGGCGCTTCGGCGGCTTCACGGAGGGGCCGCCCACCTCGGTCCAGCGGAAGGCGAGGCGCGGCGGCTTTGGCCCGTTGCGCACGGCCCAGTCGATCTCGACGGCGCCGCCCTCCTTGGACAACGCCCCGTACTTCACGGCATTCGTCGCCAGTTCCTGGATCGCCATGGCGATGGCGAGGGACATGCGCGGGCACAGCCGCACGCCCGGCCCCGTGATGTGGAAGCGCTCGCCGTTGCGGCCCCGGTAGGGGGCGATCGCCTGCGACACGACCTCGACGAGGTCGGCGCCCTCCCAGTTCTCGCGGGTCAGCACGTCGTGGGCGCGCGACAGGGCGAGCAGCCGGGTCTCCAGCGAGGCGTAGGCCTCGTCGTTGGTGTCGGCGTTGCGCAGCGTCTGCGTCGCGATCGACTGCACGGTGGCCAGCGTGTTCTTCACCCGGTGGTTCAGCTCGTCGATGAGCAGCCGCTGGTGCTGCGCACCGCGCTGCTCGGCCATCAGCGCCGATTTCAGCCGGCTCTCGCCCTCGTGAAGCTCCTCGAGGCGTGAGCGGGCCTCGTACTGGCGCCGGCGCCCGCGGAGCGCGGTGCGGGCGACGCTGACCAGGGTCGTCGGATGGAAGGGCCGCTCGAGGAAGGTGACGTTGCCGAGGATACCGAAGAGGCGGGCGGCGGACGGGTTCTGCTCCGGCCCTCCGCCCCGGCCGGTGAGCAGGACGAACGGCATGTCGGACCAGGGCGGCTGCGCCTCGATCCAGCTGCTGATCGCGCCGAGATCGGCGGTGCGGATCGCCTCCTCCGTGAGGAGGACCATGCCGGCGCCCTCGACGAGCCCGCGGTGAAGATCGTTCAGATCCTGGCAGATCACCGCCGGAATCTTCGCCTCGCCGAGCAGCGAGGCGGCGATCGGCGCGTCGCGGCCGTGCGGGGCGAGGATCAGCACGCGCTCCGAGTGCGGGTTGTTGGGCTGCGTCACGCGTCGCCCTCTTGCCCCGCCTCGTCGACGGGCAGGCGCAACTCGCCCGCCCCGCCGATGAAGGTCGGGATCCCGCGGAGCACCCCCTGGAAGCCGGCGAGCGGAGCGCCGATGGCGAGGCCGTTCCCGCCGATCGTGTATTCGCGGATCGTGTCCTCGTGCGGGCCCGCGCGCTTCTTGACGACGGAGATCGCCCGCCGGACCCGGCCGAACGCCTCGAAGTAGCGCAGCAGGATCACGGTGTCGGCGAGGTAGGTGACGTCCACGGGCGACTTCATGTCCCCGACGAGGCCGTGCTGAGCAACCGTCAGGAAGGTCGTGGCGCCCTGCCGGTTGAGGTATTGCAACAGCTCGTGGACGTGGAGAATGAGGGCGTTCTCGTGCGGCATCGCGGCCTGGTAGCCGTTGAGGCTGTCGACCACCACCGTCTTGACCCCGTGCGCGTCGACCAGCGCGCGCACCCTGTGGGCGAACTCGCCCGGAGAGAGCTCGGCGGCGTCCACCTGCTCGATCAGGAGATGGCCCGCGTCGCGCGCGCCTTCGAGGTCGTAGCCGAGCTGCCGGGTGCGGTCGTACAGGAGGCCGAGTTCCTCGTCGAAGACGAACATCGCCGCCCGCTCCCCGCGAGCGATCGCCGCCAGCACGTACTGCACCGCGAAAAGGGACTTGCCGGTCCCCGCCGGGCCGAGGATGAGGGCGCTCGACCCCTTCTCGACGCCGTTGCCCAGAAGCGCGTCGAGTTCCGGGATGCCGCTGGCGAGGCGATCGCGCGCGAAACCCGTCTTGTGCTCCAGCGAGATGAGGCGGGGAAAGACCTGCACGCCGCCGGTCGTGATGGTGAAGTCGTGGAAGCCGCCGCGGAAGTGCTGGCCGCGGTACTTGATGACCCGCAGGCGACGACGCTCAGCGCCGTAATCAGGCGCCAGCTCCTCCAGGCGGATGACGCCGTGGGCGACACTGTGCACGGTCTTGTCGAGAGCTTCTGCCGTCAGGTCGTCGAGCATCAGGACGGTGATCGCGTGGCGGGCGAAATAGTGCTTCAGCGCCAGGATCTGGCGGCGGTAGCGCAGCGACGAGCCCGCGAGCAGGCGGATCTCCGACAGGCTGTCGAGCACGACCCGGTCCGGCTTCTCCCGGTCGACCGCGTCGAAGATCTGCCGGGTCGTCTCGCCGAGCTCCAGATCCGAGGAGTAGAGCAGGCTCTGCTGCTGGTTGGCGTCGAGGAGACTCTCGGGCGGGATCAGCTCGAAGATCGCGATGCTGGGGTCGATGGTCCAGCCATGCGACGTGGCGGTCTCGCGCAGCTCCTCCTCGGTCTCGGAGAGCGTGATATAGAGGGACTTCTCGCCCTGCGCGGCGCCGTCACGCAGGAATTGCAGCGCCACCGTGGTCTTGCCGGTGCCGGGGCTGCCTTCCAGAAGGTAGAGGCGGTTCCGGACGAGGCCGCCGGAGAGCACGTCGTCGAGGCCGGAGATCCCGATCCTCGCCTTCTTCGACTGTCCGGCCATCGCACTCATGAAGTCCGGTCTCGTCATCTCGGGGAGAGCCCGCTTCGGACGGGCAGCCGAATGCACGCCCACCCTTCTCTAACGGCACCCCCGAAATGTGCCAAGCGAAGCCGTTTCACAACTCTGACGGGACGGCTTGGTTCGACCTCAGAGCCATTTTTTCCACCGAAAGAACACGTAAGGCAGCACGGCGGCCACCACCATCATCAGCACCGCCATCGGGTAGCCGAAGGGCCATTCGAGCTCCGGCATCGCCTTGAAGTTCATGCCGTAGATGGACGCGATCAGGGTCGGCGGCATGAACACCACCGCCATGACCGAGAACAGCTTGATGATGTTGTTCTGCTCCAGGTTCACGAGGCCGAGCGTCGCGTCGAGGAGGAACTGGATCTTGGTCGAGAGAAAGGTCGCGTGCTCCTCCAGCGATTGCAGGTCGCGCAGGGTCGAGCGCACGTCCTCGCGCAATTCGCGCGGCGCCTTGTTGGTGCGGTAGGTCGCCGAGAGCGCGAGCAGGATGCGCTCCATCGAGACGAGGCTCTCGCGCTGCTTGGAGATGAGATCGCCGTGGCGCCCGAGCGCGCGCAGCGTGTCCTGCAGCGCGGTGTTGCGCACGCTCGGGTCGTCCTGCACCTCGAAGATCTTGCCCGAGAGCCGGTCGATCCGCTCGCCCTGGAGCTGGAGCACGTCGGCCGCCCGGTCGATCACGGCCTCGATCAGCCCCGCGAGGATGGTCTCGCCCGAAGTGATGCCGGCCGGGCCGTTGCCCGTCGTGCGCCCGGCGCGCTGCGTGTACATCCGGAACGCCTGCGGCTCCTCGTAGCGCACGGTGACGAGGCGGTTCTCGCGCAGGATGAAGGTGATGCCGGCAAGCCCCGGATCCTCCGAATCGCTGACCTTGCTGAGCACGCGGCCCGTCATGTAGCGGGCGCCCTCCTCCACGTAGAGGAGTTCCGAGGGCTCGATGTCCTTCATCTCCTCGCGGGTCGGCACCTGGATGCCCATGAAGGCCTCGACCTTGAGGTCCTCCTCGCGGGTCGGGCGGATCATGTCGAGCCAGACCGTGTCGTCGGGGATCGGGTCCTGAAGGTCGAGGGCGCGCCGCTCAAGCAGGATCTGGCCGGCGCCGGCCGCCGGCTGGTGGATGAAGATCACGAGGTCTCTCAGGCGAACGCGTTCGGTGGCGGTACGCTCGCATCCGGCACGAAGAAGTCCGGCGCAAGGGGTACGCCGGGTGTGACGCGGTATTTTGAAAAGTCCGTGACGCCGCTCTCGGCCAGGAAGCTGTCGTCGATCAGGAAGCGGCCCGTCACCTCGCGGGACGGCATCAGGAACAGGGTATGGGCCGCATCCGCCATGATCTCGGGTGTCCGGCTCGCCTGCATCAGGGCCTCGCCGCCGAGCAGGTTGTTGACCGCGGCCGTCGCGATCGTGGTGCGGGGCCAGAGCGCGTTGACGGCGATGCCGGCCCGGCGAAGCTCTCCCGAGAGGCCGAGCACGCAGAGCGACATGCCGAACTTCGCCATCGTGTAGGCGAGGTGGGGGGCGAACCATTTCTCCTGCATGTCGAGGGGCGGCGACAGCATCAGGATGTGCGGGTTCTCGGCCTTCTCCAGGTGCGGGATCGCGTATTTCGAGACCATGTAGGTGCCGCGGGTGTTGATCTGATGCATCAGGTCGAAGCGCTTCATCTCGGTCTGCGGCGTGCGCGTCAGCGAGATCGCGCTCGCGTTGTTCACCACGATGTCGATGCCGCCGAAGGTCTCCGCGGTGCGGGTGATCGCCGCCGCCACGCTCTCCTCCTCCCGCACGTCGACGACGAGGGGCAGCGCCCGGCCGCCCGCCGCCTCGATCTCGGCGGCGGCGGTGTGGATCGTGCCCTCAAGCTTCGGGTGCGGCGTGTCGGTCTTGGCCGCGATCGCGACGTTCGCCCCGTCGCGCGCCGCGCGCAGGCCGATCGCGAGGCCGATGCCCCGCGAAGCGCCGGTGATGAACAGGGTCTTGCCCTTCAGTGATGCGACCATCGAACCCTCCCCGGATCTCGCGGCGCTCCCGAGGCTCCCGTCGACCGGGAGCCCCGCGCCGCCCTCAGTCCTGTTGCCCGACTCGGAAGCGCGGCGGCCGGGCGCCGTCCGCGTCGGTGAAGCCGTAAACCTGGGCGAGATCGCCCGCGTGCAGGATCTGCCCGGCCCGCTCCGCGACGCTCGGGTCGGCCGCGAGGGCCGCGAGGGCGCGGCCTGCGTAGAGCGGGCTCTCGGTCGCGCGCTCCTCCTGGCCGAGGTCGCGCACCCGCTCGGTGCGCACGTAGCCGGGCGACAGGCCGAGCGCCGTGACGCCGTGGGGCTGCAATTCCTCCGCGAAGGCGAGCGCCAGCCGGTTGGTGGCCGCCTTGGCGAGGTCGTAGAAGACGTCGCCGAGATAGCCGTCCTGGGTGTCGAAGGAGACGAGCGCGATCAGCCCGCCCTTCGCCGAGACCATGGCGGGCGCGACCGCCCGCGCCAGCAGCAGGGCGGCGTAGGGGCCGCCTTCGAGGAAGCGGCCGAACGGCTCGGCCGAGCGGCGCCAGAACGGCGTGCCCCAGCCCGTCCCGTCCGGGTAGCGGGTTCCGTCGAAGCCCTCGTTGCCGCCCCAGACGCTCGACACCGCGACGTCGATCCGCCCGAAGCGGCGCAGCGTCCAGCGGATCAGCTCGTCGACGGCGCGCTCGCTGGTGTGGTCGCAGAGATAGTGGTGGCCCTGGCCCCCGGCCGCGTCGACCTCGCGCGCCGTGTCCTCCACCGCCTCCGGCCGCATCTCCGTGCGTGCCCCGGTCTCGCTGGAGCGGGCCGTGACGATCACGGTGGCGCCGGCCTCCCCGAGCCCCCGCGCGATGCCGCGCCCGACGCCCCGCGAGGCCCCCGCGACGAGGCAGACCCGGCCGCGGAGGTCGGGCACGCTCACGCGGCGGTGTCCGTCTTCGCCTTCGCGGCGCCGCGCGCGAAAAAGGCGCGCAGCGCGCCCTGCGCCTCCTCGGAGCGGAGCTGCGCGTCGAAGGCCACCGCCTCGGCCTCCAGCGCCGCCTCGACCGCCGCCTGATCGCCGCGGATCAGGCGCCGCGTCGCCGCCACCGCACCGCGCGGCAGGGCGGCGAGGCGCCTTGCCTGCGCCAACGCGTGCTCGGCCAGCATGTCGGCCGGGATCACTGCGTTGGCGAGCCCGAGCCCAACCGCGGTGTCCGCGTCGTAGGCCTCCGACAGGATCAGCATCTCGGTCGCGCGCAAGTGGCCGACCCGGCGCGGCAGCAGGTAGCTCGATGCCGCCTCCGGCACGAGGCCGAGCTCGACGAAGGGCATGCGGAAGCGCGCGGACGGGCTCGCGTAGACGAGGTCGCAATGGAGCGTCAGCGTCGTGCCGATGCCCACCGCAATCCCGTCCACCGCCGCCACCATCGGCGTGCGGGTGCGGGCGAGCTGCCGGATGAAGCGCAGGGGCGGCGATTCGGAGAAGGGGCCGCCGGCCATCGCCAGGAAGTCGGCGAGATCGTTGCCGGCCGTGAACACGCCCGCGCTTCCCGAGAAGAGCACGGCGCCGATTCCCGAGCCCTCAGCATCCGCCGAGACCAGCGCCTCGCGCATGGCGTCGTACATCGGGCCGATGATCGCGTTCTTCTTTTCCAGGCGTCGAATCGTGATCGCTCGGACGGGTCCGTGATCCTCGATTCCGATGAACTCGCTCATCCGGCTCTTCCCGCGTTCGTTGAACTCAGCTCGCCAGCGCAATCCTGGCTTCGTGGACGAAGCCGCCGCCGTCGAGGATCGTCTGCTCCAGCCCGCCCGCCGCCGTCGCGAGGTTCTCGGCGAAGAACCGCGCCAGCGCGATCCGCGCGGCATGCGCCGGGTCGGTCTCGCCGTCCCGGATCGCCGCGCTCGCCGCGAGCGCCGCCTTGGCGAGGCAGGTCCCGCCCTGCGCCAGTCCGAACAGGCGCAGATACGGGGTCGCGCCCGCCAGGGCCTCCTCCGGCCGGTTCGAGGCGAGCGCCCTCAGCGCGAAGCTCGTCGCCCGGTCGAGGCTCTCGATCGCGGCCCGCAGCCGCGCCGCCGTGTGGCCGAAGGCGGGGCTGTTGTCCCGGAGCACCCCCTCGGCGACCTCGCGCATCGACGCGATCTGCGCCCGCACCGTGGCGCCCCCGTTGAGCGGCAGCTTGCGGCCGACGAGGTCGAGCCCCTGGATGCCGTTGGTGCCCTCGTAGATGGCGAGGATGCGGGCGTCGCGCATCAGCTGGGCGGCCCCCGTCTCCTCGACGAAGCCCATGCCGCCATGGACCTGCACGCCGAGCGAGGTCACCTCGTTGGCGATGTCGGTGGAGAAGGCCTTCGCGACCGGCGTCAGCAGCGAGGCGCGGTCGTAGGCGGCCTGCCCCTCCGGCCCGCGCGCGGCGTCGAGCGCCGCCGCGGTCAGGTAGCAGATGCCGCGCGCGGCCGCCGTCCCGGCCTTCATGGTGAGAAGCATGCGCTGCACGTCCGCGTGCTCGATGATGGGGCTCGCGCCGCCCTCGCCCTCGCCCGCGCCCGGCGCCCGGCCCTGCCGCCGCTCCTGCGCGTAGGCGAGTGCCTTCTGGGTCGCGGCCTCGGCCACGGCCACGCCCTGCAGGCCGACGCCGAGGCGGGCGCTGTTCATCATGGTGAACATGCAGGCGAGGCCCCGGTTCTCCTCGCCGATCAGCCAGCCCGTGGCCCCGCCGCCGTCGCCGAAGGCCATGGAGCAGGTCGGCGAGGCGTGGATGCCGAGCTTGTGCTCGATGCCGGAGCAGCGCAGGTCGTTGCGGCTCCCGTCCGGCAGCACCTTCGGCACGAGGAAGAGCGAGATGCCCCGCGTGCCCGCCGGCGCGTCCTTGAGGCGGGCCAGCACGAGGTGGACGATGTTCTCGGTGAGGTCGTGCTCGCCGTAGGTGATGTAGATCTTGGCGCCGGTGATCCGGTAGCTGCCGTCGCCGTTCGGCTCGGCGCGGGTCCGCAGCAGGGCGAGGTCGGAGCCCGCCTGCGGCTCGGTCAGGTTCATGGTCGCGGTCCACTCGCCGGAGACGAGCTTCTCGAGATAGCCGGCCTTCAAGGCATCGGAGCCGTGCTTCTCCACCGCCTCGATGCCGCCCGCGGTCAGCAGCGGGCACAGGCTGAAGGCGAGGTTGGCGCCGTTCCACATCTCGGTGCAGGCCGCGTTCAGGAGGTGCGGAAGACCTTGCCCTCCGTGGCTCTCCGGCGCACTGAGCCCGTTCCAGCCGCCCTCCACGAAGGTGCGGTAGGCTTCCCGCCAGCCCGGCGGCGTGGTCACGACGCCGTCGGCGAGCAGCGTGCCGTGGCGGTCGCCGACGCGGTTCAGGGGAGCCAGGACGGACCCCGCGAGGCGGCCCGCCTCTTCCAGCACGGCCCGCGCATCCTCCAGCGTCAGATCGCCCTGCCCGGAACCGGCCAGCGCCGCCTCGAGACCCGCCACGTGGCGCAGGGTGAAGGCCAGCTCGGCGACGGGTGCGCGGTAGCTCATGGTACTCCCCTCCCGCGCCGTCTTCGGCGGCGCTGTCCCTGACGGTCTCGGCGTTTGACGGCAATGCCCGGCCGGGAATAGGCCCGCACGCGTCGCCCCGCCGACATACGCCCGAACGGCGTCTCCCGTCACGGTCGGAGATAGTTTATATATGAACGATCTCGGGTCAATGCCTGTCGAGGGCCGTATCGCCACGCGCCGCCTGGGTGCCGACGCGTCGGGCCTGGCCGAGGCCGCGCGTCTCCTGGCCGGGGGCGAGCTCGTCGCCTTCCCGACCGAGACGGTCTACGGGCTCGGAGCCGACGCGACCGACCCAAGCGCCGTGGCGCGGATCTTCGCGGCCAAGGAGCGTCCCCGCTTCAACCCGCTCATCGCCCATCTGCCGGACGCGGCGGCGGCCCGCGCAGAGGGGCGCTTCGATGCGGCCGCCTCGCGGCTCGCGGAGGCGTTCTGGCCGGGCCCGCTCACGCTCGTCGTGCCGGCGCACGCGCGCACATCGGTCTGCGATCTCGCCCGGGCCGGCCTGCCGAGCCTCGCGCTCCGGGTTCCGAGAAGCGCGCTGGCGCAGGATCTCCTCGCCCGCGTCGGCCGCCCGGTGGCCGCGCCGTCGGCCAACCGCTCCGGCCGCGTCAGCCCGACGAGCGCCGCGCACGTGCTCGGCGATCTCGACGGCCGCGTGGCCGCCGTGCTCGACGGCGGCGCGACGCCGGTCGGCCTCGAATCGACGGTGATCGCCTGCCTCGGTGGCCCGCCGCGCCTGCTTCGGCCCGGCGGCCTGCCGCGCGAGGCGATCCGGGCGGTGCTCGGCACCGACATCCTCGATGCGGAGGCGGATGCGGCCGAGCGCCCTGTCGGTCCCGGGCTTCTGGCCTCGCACTACGCGCCGCGAGCGCGGGTGCGCCTCGACGCCGAGCGGATCGAGCCCGGCGAGGCGGCGCTGCTGTTCGGACCGGATACGCCGCCGGGATGCGTTGAGGCGCGCGCCACGTTCAACCTCAGCCCGCAGGGCGACCCGGCCGAGGCGGCGGCGCACCTGTTCGCGGCCCTGCGGGATCTCGATGCCTCGGGCGCGTCCGTGATCGCGGTCGCGCCGGTGCCGATGTCGGGCCTCGGCGAGGCCATCAACGACCGGCTCCGGCGTGCCGCAGCCCCTCGTTAGAAATTTTTCTGTGAGACGCGGAACCAACCCGGGGGGCGGCCCGTTGATGGGTCACGAAGGCCAGTTCAGCCCCCAATGGCCTTTTTCCTTTCAAGGCTCGGAGCAATCCGAGCCTTTTTTCTTGCGCGCGATCCTGCGCCCCGCGCTAGGCCGCGAGCTTGGCGGCGATCTGCGCCACGTGCCGACCCTGGAAGCGCGCTCCGTCGAGTTCGACTTGGCTCGGCTGGCGGCTGCCATCGCCGTCCGCGATCGTCGTCGCCCCGTAGGGCGTGCCGCCCTTCACCGTCTCGACGCCGTTGAGCCCCGGGAAGGCATAGGGCAGGCCGACGATCACCATGCCGTGATGCAGGAGCACGGTGTGGAAGCTGGTCAGCGTGGTCTCCTGTCCGCCGTGCTGGGACGCCGTCGACGTGAAGACGGAACCGACCTTGCCGACGAGCTTGCCCGCCGCCCAGAGACCCCCCGTCTGGTCGATGAACTGCTTCATCTGCGCGGCCATGTTGCCGTAGCGGGTGGGCGTGCCGAAGATGATCGCGTCGTACTCGCCGAGCTCGTTCGGGTCCGCGATCGGCGCCGACTGGTCGAGCTTGTAATGGTACTGCTTGGCGACCTCCTCGGGCACCAGCTCGGGCACGCGCTTCACGCTGACCTCGGCACCCGCCTCGCGCGCGCCCTCGGCGGCCGCGAGAGCGAGCTGCTCCACATGGCCCCAGGACGAGTAGTAAAGCACCAGAACCTTCGCCATCGCGGCATCTCCACGTTTCGGGAACGGATCCGTTCGCGCAGCCGGAATGGCCCGCGCCCAGCCTCGGGTGCCACCGATATCGTGCTTTCCGGCCTTGCCGAAATGCCCTGTCCTGCAAGATCATCTTTGCAGGTTTGCAAGATCGTTGGAACCGTCGCTCATGGCCCTGCACTGGGACGATTTTCGCCTCGTCAAGGCGATCGCCGAGCGCGGCGGGCTGACCCTGGCGGCGGAGGCGCTCGCGATCAATCACTCGACGGCCTTCCGCCGCCTCGCCGCGATCGAGGCGAGCCTCGACGCGCGGCTCTTCGAGCGGCATCGCTCCGGCTACGTCCCGACCGCGGCGGGCGAGGCGATGGTCCGCGCCGCCGCGCGGATGGAGACGGACGTCGCCACGTTCTCCCGCGAGATCGCGGGCCGGGCGCAGGCGCCGGCCGGCGAATTGCGCGTCACCGCGGCGGCGAGCTTCCTGTCGAGCGTGATGATGCCGCTGCTCGGCCGCTTCTGCGACCGGTACCCGCAGATCCGGCTGGACGTCGTCGTGTCGGAGGAGGCCCTGAATCTCTCGCGCCGCGACGCGGACGTGGCGCTTCGCGCGACCGACGGGCCGCCGCCGACCCTCGTCGGGCGCCGGCTCGCCGACATCGCCTGGGCGATCTACGGCCGCGCTGATGCGAGCCGCGAGATCGAGGGGCGTGACTGGGTGGCGCCGAGCGAGGGTGTCGGAGGCGGCCGTCATTTTCGGTTCGTGCAGGCGCGCGCCGGGAAGGACCGGGTTCGGCTTCAGCTCAACACGGTCCTCGGGCTCGCGGAGGCGGTCGAATCCGGCATCGGCATCGCGCCGCTGCCCTGCATGCAGGGGGATGCCACCCCGGCCCTGGCCCGCCTCGCTCCACCCGAGCCGGAGCTTGCCAGCACCCTGTGGCTCCTCACGCATCCAGACCTGCGCCACGCGCCGCGGGTGCGGGCCTTCATGAATTTCATGGCCGAGGAGGTCGCGCCGATGCGCCCGCTCTTCGCGGGTGCGCGGCCGATCACCTGATCTCGAGGATCTCCGCCTCGTGGCCGTTCACCTCGACGACGTCGCCGACGCTCTTGCCCGTTAGCGCGCGGGCGAGCGGCGCCACGTAGGAGAGCGAGCCCTTGTTCGGGTCCGCCTCGTCCTCGCCGACGATGTGGAAGGTCTGCTTCGAGCCGTCCTCGCGCTCGATCGAGACCGTCGAGCCGAAATGCACGGTGTCGCCCGCGACCTTCTCGACGAGCTGGGCCGAGTTGAGCCGCGCGGTCCAGTAGCGGAGATCGCGCGAGACGCGGGCGCTGTCCGCCTTGTCCTCGGGGCTGAGCTTTCCGGCCTCGGCCTGCAGGCGCTTCACCTCGGCATCGATCTGCGCGAGGCCCTGAGGGGTCACGAAATTGGGGTGCGGCGAGATCGGCCGGTCCGGCAGATCCTCGAAGGCCTCTCCGCCTTCCCGCTCACGAACGAATGCGATGCTCATGCAAAAAGCAATGCGCCGGCAACGGTACAGGTTCCGCGCGCCGCCGTTCCGTCCGGGGCAGCCGTCAGGAGACCTCGACCACTGTCCGCCCGCGCGTCCGGCCGGCGAGGATCTCGTCGGCGAGCCCGGCGACGTCGCGAAGCCCGACCGTGGTGGTCATCGCGGCCAGCGTGTCGAGGTCGAGTTCCCGGGCAAGACGCTCCCAGGCCTTGCGGCGCTTCGGCTGCGGCGTGGTCACGCTGTTGATGCCCAGAAGCGAGACGCCGCGCAGGATGAAGGGCGCGACCGAAGTCGGCAGGTCCATGCCTTGCGCGAGGCCGCAGGCGGCGACCGCCCCGTCCGCCTTCGTCATCGCGAGGACGTTGGCGAGCGTCGTCGAGCCGACGGCGTCGATTCCCGCGGCCCAGCGCTCCTTGGCGAGCGGCTTCGGCGTGCCGGAAAGCTCCGCCCGGTCGAGGATCTCGGCCGCGCCGAGGCGGCGAAGATACTCGGCCTCGCTGTCGCGACCCGTCGAGGCGATGACATGCCATCCGGCGCGCGCCATCAGCGCCACGGCGACCGAGCCGACGCCGCCCGAGGCGCCGGTGACGATCGCCGGCCCCTGCTCCGGCGTCAGGCCCTGATGATCGAGGGCCATCAGGCAGAGCATGGCGGTGTAGCCCGCGGTGCCGATCGCCATGGCCTGGGCCGGGCTGAGGCCGTCCGGCAGCGGGACCAGCCAATCGCCCTTGACCCGTGCCCGCTCGGCATAGGCGCCGAGATGCGTCTCGCCGACGCCCCAGCCGGTGAGCACCACGGCGTCGCCTGCCTTGTAGTCGGGATGCTCGGAGGTCTCGACGACGCCCGCGAAATCGATGCCGGGGATCATCGGGAAGCGGCGCACGACCGGCGATTTGCCGGTCATGGCGAGCCCGTCCTTGTAGTTCAGGGTCGAGTGCGTCACGCGGACAGTGACGTCGCCCTCCATGAGATCGGCATCGTCGAAATCCTTGAAGGTCAGGCTCTGCCCGCCCTCGCCCTTCTCGACCACCCAAGCCTTGAACGTCGCCATGAGTCCCGCGCCTCCACCCGGTGCCGATGACCTGTGGCGGCGCGGGGACGATTCAAGCCCGGCCTCAATAGCCGTCGTAGATGCTGCCCGAGGAGAAGCCGAGCCCGACGCCGATATCGGCCGAGCTCGCGCCGGTGATGCCGAAGGCGTCCGGGATCGAGCCGACGAGCGGCCCGCCGATGCCGGGCCCGTAGGCCGGGCCGGGCCCGTAGCCGCCGCCGACCGGAACCCAGCCCGCGCGGGCCGGCTGGACGAGGACGCGGCGCGACACGCTGGCGTATTCGGGGGGGATCGTCTCGGGGATCGATTGCGGCGGCTGCACCAGGACCCGGCGCTGGCGGACGGCGTATTGCGGCGGCGTCGTCACCCAGCAGCCGATCAAATCTCCGTAGGGTCCGCGCCGCGTCTGCCAGACACGGCCCCCGGGGGCGACCAGGACGCGCTCGGACACGGTGTCGAAGACGGGCGGCGTCGTCCGGTAGATCGTCCGCGGCGGCCGGACCAGCACCTGCTCCGAGACCGTGTCGTAGACCGCAGGGGTCGTCACGCGTCGGTAGCACTCGCTGCCGTAGCAGCCTCCGGCCTCTGCCGGAGCGGCGAAGAGCGTGCCGGCGAGGGCGACGAGCAGGGACGTGAGACGGGTGACCGGCGCGGTCATGACGGCTTCCTCGGAGATACGCTGTACGGCGGGATGGTACGCTGGCGTGCGCACCTCTCGACGTGCAGGAGGCCGTCAAGTTGCAGGACAAGCAAGTTCTATCGCGTGATAGGGTAAAATTAACCCTCGCTTAGGACTACGCAGGCGTCAATCTACCTAAGTAAATCAGCATCCTCTCTTCGGCACCTGTTATGCTTAACGGTGCCAATTCAGAACAGCGCTCCGCTCAGGTCTGGCCGCGCTTGAGCTGGTAGAAGATGTGCCGCCCGATGACGTCCATCTTCTTGAGGCGGCGCGACCAGCCGGGCTTCACGTAGTCGGCGTGATAGTGCGTCGCGTTGCCGACCTCGCTGAGATAGGTCCGGCCGTCGATCACGGAGCGGGCGATGCGGGTGGCGTTCTGCCAGGCGCCGGCATCGGTGATGCGCAGCGACTTGCCCTCGCAGGCGAAGGAGAACTGGCAGCCCATGTAGCGGTGCCGGTTCTGGTAGACGACGCCGCAGACGTTGCCGGGATAGAGCCCGCTCTTGACGCGGTTGAGCACCACCTGGGCCACCGCGGCCTGGCCCTCCTCGGGCTCGCTGCGGGCCTCGAAATAGACGGCCTCGGCGAGGCAGCGCTGCTCCTTGTCCATCGCCTCGGGCACGATCAGGTCGGCGTAGCGGTGCCGCGCGGAATCGGGGGCCGCCTCGCTCCTGCCGGGCTCCGGCCGGTCCGCCCGGAAGCTGAAGCCGGGCAGCGCGAGACTCGCGGCCGCAACCTCGATCGGGGTCGCGTCGGCGGGCGCCGGGGTCGTCGAGGAGAGTGCGACCGCGCGCGGGATCGCCGGGGTCGAGCCGTCGTGCCGCTCGGGGGGCGTCGCGTCGGCCACCGCCTCGCCCGTCGAGGCGGCGCTGCCCGCACCCGTCGTCAGGCCGAGGTCGGGGACGGGCACGAAACCGGGATCCGGTTCGAGTTCGGGATTCCAGGTAGCAGAGCCGGGGCTCAGCACCCCGGCCACGGAACTCGTGAGGTTCGCGAAGACGAGCGAGGTTCCGGTGTCGCGCAAGGCGGCGGCGCTGCGCTCGAAGCTCGCGCCCGGCGCCAGGGCGGCGGGTCCCTTGCCCCCCCGCTGCACCACCGGGAACACTCGGGCCTGCGCCTTCATGTCCGCCCGGAGCGGGTCGTCGCCGATCCGCATCGGCGCGAGCGACGCGTCCGCGCGGGCGATCGAGAGGAGATGGCCGGTGCCGTCGTGCAGGCCCGACCCGCCGATGAGGAGCGTGCCGCCGGGCAGAGCCGGCGCGAAGCGGGCGTCGCGCTCGGGCAGGAGGCTCGAACCGATCGTGCTCTGGGTGCCCGCCGTCGCCGTGAAGGACACGAGCAGGCCGAGACCGGCCAGCCAGGGCGTGACCGCCGTCCCGAGCCAGTGCAGGCTCGATCTGCGTCGAACTCGTCTTGTCGCCACGCCGAACCGACCCGTACCGGAAAGCCACGCCCGGCAATCGTCGCGACCCATTTCGGGCGCAGGATGGCCGGACCTCCTGTATCGCGCGGTATGGTTGCTCGAGGGTTAAGCGGTGCGATTCGGCACGACTTCAGCGTGCGGTCGACCTTTGCTGCAACCTTCGGTCAGGCGGCGCGGACCTTCTCGACCTCGAAGGCGGGACCGCCCGGGCCCGGTCGCTCGCGGATCACGAGCCTGTCCTGCGGACCGAACTCGCCGAGGGGCACGTCGCGGTCGGGCAGCACCACGGTCGTGACCTTGTTCAGATGGACGAGGACGTGCCGCTTGCGGGGCAGAGAGGCGACCGCCCATCGCTTCAGCTGCCCGTAATAGGGCTCGCGCCGCCACGCGTTCGGCTGGCCGGGATCGACCTGCACGTTCATGTGGCGCGACACCGGGTCGAGGCTGAGGACCATCTTGGCCCGCTCGGGCTTCCACTCGGGTCCGAGCCACGCTTCCGTCATCCAGAGGCAGTGGAAGGCGCGGCAATGATCCGGCCGGGTCTCGTGGATGGCGCAGCCCCGCCCCTGCCGCGTGTGCCGGCACCATTGCCCGGCAACGCTCTCGACGGCCGGCACATCGTAGACCTTGCAGCACAGGGTGCAGGTCCCGCAGGCGCGGCCGGCGGCCGGCGCGGCAACGATGGTGGCGGGATCGAGCATCTCTCGGAATCCGTGGGGCGTCGGGGCGTCGCGCCGGTCTCGGGTTTATGATGGGCCAACGGGCCGGTAGTGTGGCAGAAACGCCCGCCCGCTTCCGGATCCCCCCATGCGCTCGAACCTCGCGGCCCGCGACGTCGAAACTCTCGTGCACCCCTACACGAATCTCGCGACCTTCCGCGAGACCGGTCCGCTCGTCCTAGAGCGGGGCCACGGGGTCTACGTCTACGACACGGACGGGCGCCCCTACATCGAGGGCATGGCGGGCCTGTGGTGCACGGCCCTCGGCTACTCGAACGAGGAACTCGTCGAGGCGGCGACCGAGCAGCTCTCGCGCCTGCCCTTCTCGCATCTCTTCTCCGGGCGCAGCCACGATCCGGCGATCGAACTCGCCGAGACGCTGAAGGAGCTGATGCCGGTGCCGACCTCGAAGGTGTTCTTCACCTCGTCGGGCTCGGAGGCCAACGACACCCAGGTCAAGCTGCTCTGGTACATGAACAACGCCCTCGGGCGGCCCGCCAAGAAGAAGATCATCTCGCATGTCCGGGGCTATCACGGCGTCACCGTCGCCACCGCCTCGATGACCGGCCTGCCCGCCAATCACGCCGATTGGGATCTGCCTCTGCCGGGCTTCATCCACGCCCGCTGCCCGCACCATTACCGGGGCGCGGAGCCCGGCGAGAGCGAGACGGATTTCTCCGCCCGCCTCGCGGCCGAGCTGGACGCGCTGATCGAGCGGGAGGGCCCCGAGACGGTCGCCGCCTTCGTCGCCGAGCCGGTGATGGGCGCGGGCGGCGCCATCGTTCCGCCCGAGGGCTATTTCCAGGCGATCCAGCCGGTGCTGGAGCGGCACGACGTCCGCCTCGTCGCCGACGAGGTGATCTGCGGGTTCGGGCGCCTGGGCACGTGGTTCGGCTCTGAGGCCCTGGGCCTGCGCCCGAACACCCTCTCCTTCGCCAAGGCCGTGACCTCCGGCTATCTGCCCCTCGGCGGCGTCTCGATCGACGAGCCCCTCTATCGGGCGATGCTCGCCGAGAGCAGCAAGATCGGCACCTTCGGCCACGGCACCACCTATTCGGGCCACCCCGTCGCCTGCGCGGTCGCGCTCAAGACGATCGAGATCTACCGGCGCGACCGCATCATCGAGGGCGTCCAGGAGAAGGCGCCGCATTTCCAGGCCCGGCTCTCGGGCCTCGCCGAGCATCCGCTCGTCGGCGAGGCGCGGGGCATGGGCCTGATCGGCGGGCTCGAGATCGTCGCGGACAAGGTCTCGAAACGGCAATACGACATGAAGGCCGGGGTCGCGGCGCGCTGCGTCGCCTTCGCGCAGGGCGAGGGGCTGATCGTGCGTTTCCTCGCGGGCGACCGCATCGCCGTCTGCCCGCCACTCGTGATCACCGCCGAGGAGGTCGACGCCCTGTTCGACCGCCTCACCCGGGCGCTCGACCGGACCGCGGCCTGGATCGCCGCCGAGGGGCTCGAAGCCGCGCCGCTGGAGCGGGTCTGAACCGGGCCGCCGCTCCACCCGGCCTCCCAGCAATGTGTGTTTTGTATTCAGAAGAAGCTGAAAGCTTCTCTTTGGGAGTGATGCCAAAGATCGGCTTTTCCTTAAGGTGTCATTCAGTTTGACTGCTCCTCTATGGCGCTGTGGCCGCCCGCGGATCGTCCCGCGGCCGCCGCAAAGGTGCCCAGGCGCGGTCGCGATCACCTCCCAGAACGGTGACGCAACCGCCTTCACGAGTGCTCAGACAGGACGCCAACCATGTTCCCCTCCAGCGAGACCCCGATCGCGGCAGCCGAGACCGGACGCCGCCAGACGGACAAGGGTCAGGACGCAGAGAGCTTCCGTCCCCTCGCTCTTCCCGCCCTCGCCGCCGCCGTACGCATGAAGGGACCCGCCGCGCAGAAGGCCTCGCAGCGCACCGAGCGCCGCGGCATTCTGGAACTGCTGCACGAGGACGCGCCGCTCGCCTGATCGCGTGACCGGCGCGCGGCTCGCGCGCCGTCAAACGGTCTGAATCGGCTGGCACAGGCTCGGCCCTCGTCCCGGGCGCCCATGGCCCGGGCCTCGCGCGAGGGACGTCGCATGCTGATCCTGCCGAGCCGCCGGCAGTTCCTGGCCGGTCTCGGGGGCGCGACCGCGCTCGTCGGGTCGACCGGCGTCTACGCCTTCGGGATCGAGCCGCTCTATCGCCTCGTCGTCACCCGCTACGCGCCCGCTTTGCCCCGCTGGACGCCGGGTCTCTCCCTGCGCGTCGCGGTGCTCGCCGATTTCCATGTCTGCGAGCCCTACATGCCGCTCGACCGCGTCGCGGAGATCGTCGACACGACGAACGCGCTCGCCCCCGACCTCATCCTGATGCTCGGGGACTACCCGGCCGGCCGCGTCGCGCGCCGCAAGGTGCCGCTCGCGGACTTCGCGCGCGTCGTCGCGGGCCTGAAGGCGCCCCTCGGGGTGCACGCCATCCTCGGCAACCACGATTGGTGGGACGACCACGAGGCGCAGATGCGGCGCAGCCCGACCTGCGAGGCGTGGCGCGCACTCGAGGCCGTCGGCATCCCGGTGATGGAGAACGAGGTCCTTCGCCTGACGAAGGACGGGCACCCGTTCTGGATCGCGGGGATCGGCGACCAGGAGCCCTACGTGCTCTGGGGCGATTCGCGGGGGCGCGACGACCTGCCCGGCACCTTGGCCAAGGTCACCGACGACGCGCCCGTGCTCCTGATGGTGCACGAGCCCGACATCTTCCTCGACGTGCCGGAGCGCGTCTCCCTCACCCTCGCCGGCCACACGCATGGAGGCCAGATCCGCCTGTTCGGCTACTCGCCGGTGCTCCCCTCCGTGCACGGCAACGACTTCGCCTACGGCCATGTCCAGCACGGCGGCCGCCACATGATCGTGTCGGGGGGATTCGGGGTGAGCCGCGTGCCCGTGCGGCTCGGCGTCCCGCCCGAGATCGTGCTCCTCGAACTCGGCGCGGCGCCCGCCTTGGCAGCAGGCTCGCGCGGCGCGGCCTGAGGCGGCGACACGCCTCATCCGCCCTCTGCCTGTCGGGCCGCGAAATGCGCTAGCATGAGGGCATGCGCGCGCTCCTCACGATCCTCTTCCTCGCCGTGTCCGGCCCCGCCCTCGCCGATTCGTGCGGCGACCTGATCGGCCGCGTGACCGCGGAGACGCGGGCCGAGGTCGGCCTTCGCAGCCTCGACTACGCCACCTTCACGGTGGCCCCCGACACGACGCTGACGCTTGCCTGCGGCGGCTCCTATCCCTCCTCCGTCGGCGCGCAGTTCCGGGGCGAGACGCCGCCCGATGCCTACTACGCCCTGTTCGGGCGCGCGGGTCATGCGGTGACGGGGATCGAGGCCGGCGTGATCGAGGCGGCGGCCCACCGGGCCCGCGACGCCGCGAGCCGCCTGCGGCACAGCAACGTCGATGCGGGCGGCGTGCGCGTGACCTGTTCCGTCAGCACCGGGGAGAAGGGCCCGCTCACCCTATGCGCCGTGATCGAATCGACCGATCGCAGCTGATCGCTGCCGCAGCCCTCGCCCTTCTCGCCGCCGCGCCCGGCGCACGGGCGCAGTCGCCCGAGGGCGCCGAGAAGCCCCGGGAGGAGCGCGAGACGCGCGATCCCGTCAACAACTGGTCGATGCTGCGCGCTGCGCTCGCGCAGTGCTGGCAGGTGCCGGACGCGACCGAGGGCTCGACCATCGCCTTCCGCTTCGGCCTCGACAAGACCGGCGCGATCCGCGGGACGCCGCTCGTGACCGCGCGGCGCCTCGTCGGCGACCAGGACGCGAAGGACGCGTACGAGAAGGCCGCCTTCGCGGCCCTCGACCGCTGTTTCCCGATCCCCGTCACGCCGAGCTTCGGCGCGGCGCTCGGCGAGAGCCCGATCCGGCTGCGCTTCGTCAACACGGAGCCGACGGCCGCCTACCAGATCAACTCCAACATCACGATCTTCGCGCCGCGCTGAGCGGGCTATCGGCCCGCTCGCGTCTCAGAGCGGGATGTTGTCGTGCTTCTTCCAGGGCTGCTCCATCTTCTTGGTGCGCAGCATGCCGAGCGCCCGCGCGATGCGCTTGCGCGTCGAGTGGGGCATGATCACCTCGTCGATGTAGCCCCGCTCCGCCGCCACGAAGGGCGAGAGGAAGCGGTCCTCGTACTCGCCGGTGCGCGCCGCGATCTTGTCCGCATCGCCGATCTCGCTGCGGAAGATGATCTCGACTGCGCCCTTCGCGCCCATCACCGCGATCTGCGCCGTCGGCCACGCGTAGTTGAGGTCGGCGCCGACATGCTTCGAGGCCATGACGTCGTAGGCGCCGCCGAAGGCCTTGCGGGTGATGATGGTGACGAGCGGCACGGTCGCCTGGCTGTAGGCGAACAGGAGCTTCGCGCCGTGCTTGATCAGGCCGCCATATTCCTGCGCGGTGCCCGGCAGGAAGCCCGGCACGTCCACGAAGGTGACGATCGGTATCGAGAAGGCGTCGCAGTAGCGCACGAAGCGGGCGGCCTTCCGCGAGGCGTCCGAATCGAGCACGCCCGCCAGCACCAGGGGCTGGTTCGCCACGAAGCCGACGGTGCGGCCCTCGATGCGGCCGAAGCCGGTGATGATGTTGCGCGCGTAGGTCGCCTGGATCTCGAAGAAATCGCCCTCGTCGGCGACGCGGCGGATCAGCTCGCCCATGTCGTAGGGCTTGTTCGGGTTGTCCGGGATCAGCGTGTCGAGGGACTTGTCGAGGCGGTTGACGTCGTCGAAGCTCTCGATCTCCGGCACGCCGTCGATGTTGTTGGCGGGCAGGAAGTCGAGCAGGCGGCGGATCTGCAGGATCGCCTCGACGTCGTTCTCGAACGAGCCGTCGGCGATCGAGGATTTCGTGGTGTGAACCTTGGCGCCGCCGAGCTCCTCCGCCGTAACGACCTCGTTGGTCACCGTCTTCACGACGTCCGGGCCGGTGACGAACATGTAGCTCGTGTCGCGGACCATGAAGATGAAGTCGGTCATGGCCGGCGAGTAGACGTCGCCGCCCGCGCACGGCCCCATGATCACCGAGATCTGCGGGATCACGCCCGAGGCCATCACGTTGCGTTTGAACACCTCGCCGTAGCCGCCGAGCGCCGCGACGCCCTCCTGGATGCGGGCGCCGCCGGCATCGAAGATGCCGATGATCGGGGCGCGCATCTTGAGCGCCATGTCCTGCACCTTGACGATCTTCTCGGCGTGCGCCTCCGAGAGCGAGCCGCCGAAGACGGTGAAGTCCTTCGAGAACAGGAAGACCGTGCGGCCGTTGATGGTGCCCCAGCCGGTCACCACGCCGTCGCCGGGGATCTTCTGCTTCTCCATCCCGAAATCGTTCGAGCGGTGCTGCACGAACATGTCGAACTCCTCGAACGACCCGTGGTCGAGGAGGAGCTCGATGCGCTCGCGCGCCGTCAGCTTGCCGCGCTTGTGCTGGGCGACGACGCGGTTCTCGCCGCCGCCGAGGCGGGCCTGCGCGCGCCGTTCCTCGAGCTTTTCGAGAATATCCTTCATGTCGTGACGGCCTCGGGCTGAACTGAATACAGAATTCCACTGAACCGCGCAGGCTTGGCGGTTCACGGGATCAGGCCCCTTAGCACGAGAGTTTCGTCGGCGAAAACGCCCCTATTCGGCCAGCGCCGCCACCCTCGCCGCCGCGTCGAACTCGGCGCGCCGCGCGCTCAGCCGCGCCTCGGCCTCGGCGTCCCGGCCCCAGACGCTCGCCTGATAGCTCTCGTCGACATGCGCGGCCGCCCAGGCCTCCTCCGGAGTGAGGCGGCCGTTCAGCACTGCGAGGGCGAGGAGGAGGGAGCCGGTGAGCGTCGTCATGGTGTGGAGCGCCGCGAGCCGGAACGGCCCCTGCGCCGCATGGATCGCCCCGCGGAGCGCGGCCACGGTTTCCTCTGGCTGGGTGACGTGCATGACGCCCTCGCTGAGGATGAGGCGGGCGCCGAGCGCCTCGCGGGCCCAGTCGAGCACGGGGTCCCAGGCCGCGCCCTGCGCCGCCACGAGGCGCTCCGGGGATTCCGCCCGGTAGGCGAGGAGATCCGTGCCCGCATAGGCCGCGAGATCGTCGATCACCGCGTCGCGGCGTGGGGCCACCCCGTCGATCGCGGTGTTGACGAGCCGCGTCACGGGCATCCGGGCCGGATCGATGATCTCGTCCTGCGCCTGCCACTCGGCGGCGATCGCCTCGGCGAGGTCCCGGCTCGGGACGCTGAGGGGGTTGCGGGCGGGCGTGTTGGCGGGGCGCCCGTCGAGCGTCAGGCGGAAGCCGCCCTCCGCCTCGGCGATCCCGGCCTCGCGGTAGAACCGCTTCGGCAGGGGCTTGGCTGGGCCGCGCGCGGCGCGCATCGGGTCCGGTGCGGGCGCGTCGGAGGGCTCGCCGAGCCAGTCGCGGGTGACGTCGTCGTTGTTCGGGTCGCTCATGGCAGCGGAGATAGTGCATCGCGCGAGCCCGCGCGAGGCCGGTCAGCCGCCCCGGGCGATCTCCTCCGCGATCGTGCCCCGCTCCGGCTCCGAGAGGGGTCCGGAGAAGAGATCGCCGAGCGCGGTCGCGCTCTCGACCACCGTGACGGCGCCGGCCCCGTAGAGGGCGCCGGCCGGATGGTAGCCCCAGGCGACGCCGATCGCGGCCGCGCCGGCCGCCACCGCCATCGCCATGTCGAAGCTGGTGTCGCCGATCATCACGGTGCGCTCGGGCGGCACGTCGGCCTCCGCCATGGCTTGGCGCAGCATGGCCGGGTCGGGCTTCGAGGGCGCGTCGTCGGCGGTCTGCGTGGTGGAGAACCACCCCTCCCAGCCATGCGCCGCGATCAGATGGTTCACGCCGCGGCGCGACTTGCCCGTGGCGATACCGAGCCGGATGTCGTCCCGGGCGCGCAGGCGCACGAGCAGCTCCGCCATGCCGGGAAACAGCGGCTCCTCGTGCTCGGGGTCGAGCCGCAGGGCGTTGAAGGCGCGCTTGTAGCTCTCGGAAAGGGCCGCGATCGGCCCGTCGTCGCCGACGAGGCGCCGGAACGCCTGCGGCAGCGAGAGGCCGACGACGGAGAGCGCCTCGGCGCGGCTCGGCGGCGTCAGGCCGTGCTCGGCGAAGGCCGCGCCCTGGGCCGCGACGATGAGGTGCTGGCTGTCGACCAGCGTCCCGTCGACGTCGAAGACGACGAGCTTCACGGTCGGCGGCGCGGCCGCGTCGCGGCCGGCCTCCTCATGGCCGACGCGCCGGCGGCTGGGCCGCCGGGGCCTGCGGCGCCGGCTGCTGGGTCTGGGCGGGCGCGCCCTGGTTCTGGTTCTTGCGCTCGTAGCCGAGGCGGCAGCGGATCAGGAAGCGCCGCCGCGCGCCGCCGCGCAGGCCCCTCTGGTTCGAGGTGCGGTTGCAGGAGGCGTAGGAATTGCGCCGCCGCCGCTCGCCCACCCGCGGAGTCTGGCCGCCTTGCTGAGTCTGAGCGCCCTGAGGGGCCTGGGCGCCCGGCGCCGCGGCGGGTGCGGGTGCCGCGCTGCGCGCGGGCGCCGATGCCGGCGGCTGAACGGTCGGCTGCGCCGCGCAGGCCGGCCACGCCGCCAGGGCCAGCCCGAGCAGGCCGAGACCGGCGAGGCGCCCGGCGGTCGCAGGCTTCCAATCGATGATGCTCACGGCCTCTCCGGGAAACGGACGACACCGGCCGACGCGTCGCGGGACGCCGCGCGGCCGAGCGAGAGAATAAGGTCCTCGCCCCAATTGCCAAGGCGGTACGGTGACGGCCTCGACGGCGCCGTCGTCGCAAGCGGCCGTGCCGCCCTCACTCCTCCGGCGCCTCGACGATCGGGTCGTAGCGGGCGGCATCGAAGCCGAGCAGGTTCCAGCTCTGCGCCATGTGGGTCGGCAGGGGCGCCGTCACGTCGATCGGCCTGCCCGTGCGCGGATGCGGGATCACGATCCGGCGGGCCAGCAGGTGCAGGCGGTTCTGGATGCCGCCCGGCAGCGCCCAGTTCTCCACGTCGAAATATTTCGGGTCGCCGATGATGGGATGCCCGATATGGGCCGCGTGCGCGCGCAACTGGTGCGTGCGCCCCGTCACCGGCTTGAAGGAGAGCCAGGACACCTTCTGCGCCGCTTGGTCGATCACCGCGTAGTAGGTGAGCGCGTGGCTCGCCCCCTCCTCGCCGTGCTTGGCGATGCGCATGCGGGCGTCGGCGTCGGTCGGCTCCTCCTTGGCGAGGTAGGTCGAGACGCGGCCCTGGCGCATCCGCGGCACGCCGGCGGTGAGCGCCCAGTAGACCTTGCGGGCCGCGCGCGAGCGGAAGCTCTTGGCGAGCGTCGCGGCCGCGAGGCGGGTCTTGGCGACGATGAGGCAGCCCGCCGTGTCCTTGTCGAGGCGGTGGACGAGGCGCGGCTTCTGCCCGCCGGGCTCCGTCAGCGCCTCGAGCAGCCCGTCGACGTGGCGCACGGTGCCCGAGCCGCCCTGGACGGCGAGGCCGAAGGGCTTGTTCAGCACCATCATGTCCGCGTCCTCGTAGAGGATGAGCGAACGCAGGAAGGCGGCGTCGTCCCGGTCGCGGACCGGGCTGCGGGGCCGCTCGCCCGGCTGATCGAGCTTGAGCGGCGGCACGCGCACGCTCATGCCGGGCTCCAGCCGGTCGCCGGGCTTCGCGCGCTTGCCGTCGACGCGCAATTCGCCCTTGCGGACGATGCTCTGCACGCGGGTGAAGGGCAATTGGGGAAAGCGCGCGGTGAGGAAGCGGTCGATGCGCATGCCCGCCTCGTCCGTCTCGACGGTGAGGGTCTGCACGCCGCTCGCGAGCGTCGCGCTCGCCGCTTCCCGCTGCTGGCGCCGGGTCGGCCCCTCGGTCGGCGCCGCCTCGCGCGAGGGCTCGCGGCGCGGGCCGCGTTCGCGGCCGGGCTGCGGGCGCGCCTCGGCGCGGGCTTCGCGGGCGGGCTCGGGCCTGGCCCGGGGCGCGCGCGTCCGGCCGGCGGGCTCGGCCGCTCCCTCGCCGGCATCCCAGGGCGAGCGTTCAGCCCGGTCGTCGCCGCGCAGGCTGGCGGCGCGCTGGGCGGCGTCGAGGGCGCTGGCCCGCGGGCCGGTGCGCTCGCGCTCCGGCCGCTTCGACGCGCCGAAGCGAGGCTTGCCGCTTGCGCGCGGTTTGTCGGTCGCGCGCGGCTTGCCCGAGCCTCCGGGCCTTCCGCCCTTCGGGCCGCCGCGATGGGGAGGCTTTCCTGTCATGGTCCTGCCGCTCGGGCGACGGCGTCAGCCGGCCTCGCCCCGTCTCATTGCTCTGACGCAGAGTCTCCCCGCGCGGCCTGAGCGCCGCGGGGCGCGCTGATCTAGCACCCGCCCGCGGCTGCGACAAACGACGCCTTCAGCGCGCCCGGCGCGCCGCCTCCAGCGTGAGCCCGGTCCCGACCGAGCCGAACGTGTCGCCCTCCACGACGCGGGCTTGCGGCAGGCAGGATGTCAGCGCCGCGCGGACATGCGGCAGGCCGGTCGAGCCGCCGGTGAGGAAGAGCGCGTCGATCGCCTCCGCGCCGACGCCCGCCTGGCGCAGGCACCGCCCCACCCGCTCCGCGATGCGCCGGGCGAGATCGCCCGTGTGGCGCACGAGCCCGTCCCGGTCGATCTCGGCCGCGAGCCCGCTCTCCACCCAGCCGAGTTCGAGCCGCGCCCCGCCGCTCTCGGAGGTCTCGATCTTGGCGCCCTCCACCGCCATCGCGAGGCTGTGGCCGCGCTCCGCCTCGACGACGGCGTGCAACCGGCCGAGGAGTTCGGGCCGGCCCGCATCCCGCCGGGTCTCCTCGATCTCCCGCAGGGTCTTCGGGTTGTAGAGGCGGTTGATGCTCGACCACGTGGCGAGGTCGTGGAAATAGGCGTTGGGCACCGCGAGGTCGCCGCGCCGCATCGGGCTGCCGAGGCCGAGGAGCGGCATCACCGTGCCGAGGCTGAGCATCCGGTCGAAATCGGTGCCGCCGATCCGCACGCCGTCATTAGCCAGGATGTCCTCGGCCCGGTCCGCGCCGCGATGGCGCCCGGGGGAGAGCCGCACGATCGAGAAATCCGAGGTGCCGCCGCCGATATCGGCGATGAGGGCGAGTTCCTCGCGCGCGATCCCCTGCTCGTAATCGAGGGCGGCGGCGATCGGCTCGTACTGAAAGGAGACGTGCCGGAAGCCGATCGATTCCGCGATGGCGCGAAGCGCCGCCTCGGCCTTGCGGTCGCCGTCGGGATCGTCGTCCACGAAATGCACCGGCCGGCCGTGCACCACCGTGTCGAAGGCCGCGCCGGCCTCGGCCTCCGCCCGCGCCTTCACGCCGGCGAGGTAGCGCGCGATGACGTCGCGGAAGCGCAGCCGCTCGCGCCCGACCTGCGTCGTCTCCTCGAGGAGCGAGGAGCCGAGCACCGATTTGAGGCTGCGCATCAGCCGGCCCGGCACGCCCTCCACGTAGGCCGTCATGGCGGCGCGCCCGATCACCGCCTCGCGGCCCGGCGCGAAGAAGATCGCGCTCGGGATGGTGACCTGCCCGTCCTCCAGGGGCAGGAGGCGGGGGCCGCCGTCGTGCCAACGGCCGAGGGTGGTGTTCGAGGTGCCGAAATCGAGGCCGCAGGCCGCCATCAGAGAAGGATCTCCGGGTTGAGGATCGCGCTGGGGAAGGGGCGGCTGACCTAGCGGCTCGGCGGCCGCGCGTCTACGGCCGGCCCGAGCGGCGGCCCCGCTCCTCGCCGCGGGGCTCGATCGGGAACTCAATCCGGCCGTCGACCCGCGGACGCACCCCCTCGTTCGACGGGGGCGGGGCGTAGGTCTCCTCGACGAAGGTGCTGAAATCGCTCCCGTAGAGGCGCGAGCCGCGAGGCGGCGTCTCGGGCGGCGGCGTCATCCCCGCGTCGAGGGCGAGCGCCGGACCCGCCGACAGGAGAAACACGAGAATCGAGCACCGCATCAGGATCTTCCTGCTCCGCGCCCACGGCAAGCTAGCGCCCGACGCCCCGTCGTCGAGGACGGATCAGCAAGATCAGAGCCAGCGCGGCAGCCAGAAGATCATGGCGGCGACGGCGAGCCACGCGGAGAGCGCCCCGAGGATGGCGAGGCGGTAGTCGAGCCGGTCGCCGAGCCACCAGGCGGCGGCGAGGAACACGAGGTAGGCGGGGATCGTCTTCGCGCCCGCCAGACAGGCTTCGCGGAATCCGGCAGCGTCGCCCTTCGCGCCGACCGCTAGCAGCGCGATGATCGCGAAGGTCGGCGCCAGCGGCAGGATGCCGGGCAGCACGTTGCCCCGGCGCGAGGCGAGCACGATCGCGATCGTCACGAGGCCGCCGACGAGCCCCTTCCAGAGAACCTCGATCACCCCTCGCCCCGGCGCTCGCGGCGCAGGCGCTCCCAATGGGCGAGGCGGTCGGCGTAGCGGCTCTCCAGGCCGCGGTCGGTCGGCGCGTAGAAATGCTGGCGACCGAGCCGGTCCGGCCAGTAATCCTGGCCCGAGAAGGCATCCGGCTCGTCGTGGTCGTAGCGGTAGCCCTCGCCGTAGCCGAGCTTGCGCATCAGGTTCGTCGGCGCATTGAGGATGGTGCGGGGCGGGGCCAGCGAGCCGTTCTCCTTGGCGACCCGCGTCGCCGCCTTGTAGGCGGTGTAGACGGCGTTCGATTTCGGCGCGCAGGCGAGGTAGATCGTCGCCTGTGCCAGGGCCAGTTCGCCCTCGGGGCTGCCGAGGAAGTCGTAGGCGTCCTTGGCGGCGTTGGCGACGACGAGGGCCTGCGGGTCGGCGAGGCCGATATCCTCCACCGCCATCCGGACGAGGCGGCGCGCGATGAAGAGCCCGTCCTCGCCCCCGTCCAGCATGCGGCAGAGATAGTAGAGGGCGGCGTCCGGGTCCGAGCCGCGCACGGTCTTATGCAGGGCGCTGATGAGGTTGTAATGGCCCTCCTGCGCCTTGTCGTAGATCGGCGCGCGGCGCTGGATGATCGCCTGCAGCGTCTCGGCGTCGATCGTCTCGTCGGGCTTGGCCGAGCGCCAGACCTCCTCGGCGAGCGTCAGCGCCGCGCGCCCGTCGCCGTCCGCCATCCGCACCAGCACCCCGCGCGCCTCCTCGTCGAGGGGCAGCGCCCGGCCGGTCAGGGTCTCGGCACGCACGAGGAGCTTGGCGATCGCCGCCTCGTCGAGGGCCCGGAACAGGAGAACCCGCGCCCGCGAGAGGAGCGCGGCGTTGAGCTCGAAGGAGGGGTTCTCGGTGGTGGCGCCGACGAGCGTCACCGTGCCGTCCTCCATCACGGGGAGGAAGGCGTCGAGCTGCGCCCGGTTGAAGCGGTGGATCTCGTCGACGAAGAGCAGGGTCCCCTGCCCCGTCGCCCGCCGCTTGCGGGCGGCGTCGAAGACCTTCCGCAGGTCGGGGAGGCCCGAGAAGATCGCGGAGATCTGCTCGAAATGCAGGCTCGTCTCGCGGGCGAGCAGCCGCGCCACCGTCGTCTTGCCGGTGCCGGGCGGACCCCAGAACACGAGGGAACCGAGGCTGTTCGAGCGCAGGAGCCGCGTCAGCGCCCCGTCCGGGCCGGTGAGGTGCTCCTGCCCGACGACATCGCCGAGCGTCTTCGGGCGCAGGCGGTCGGCGAGCGGCCGCGGGGCGTCGGAGCCGTTGGTGTCGGTCTCGATCCCGGCCGTGGCGAAGAGGTCTGACATCGTGCCATGAACACCCCGGGCGCCCTCCTCCGCAAGGCCGGCGGGGCCGCTCTCCCCGGACGTCTTCGTCGGACAGGGCACCCGCCGAAGCGGGGCCTTTGCGGGGGCGCCGGCCGCTCCCACCTGAAGAATCCGTCTCCCGGAGGGTCCGACCGATGAACGTCCTCAAGACCGCCCTGCTGCTCGCCGGCCTGACGGCCCTGTTCGGCGCCGTCGGCCTCCTGCTCGGTGGCGGGCGCGGCATGGCGGTGGCTCTCGGCATCGCCGCGCTGACGAACCTCTACGCCTATTGGCGCTCCGACAGCCTCGCGCTCGCCGCGCACGACGCCCGCGAGGTCGACGCCCGGACCGCGCCGGACCTGTTCGCGCTGGTGCGGGATCTCGCGTCCCGCGCCGGCCTGCCGATGCCGCGGGTCTACCTGATCGACAGCCCGCAGCCGAACGCCTTCGCCACCGGCCGCAACCCGCGCAACGCGGCCGTCGCGGCGACGACCGGCCTGCTCTCGGCGCTGAGCCGCGAGGAGGTGGCGGGCGTGATGGCGCACGAGCTTGCCCATATCCGAAACCGCGACACGCTCACCATGACGGTCTCGGCGACGCTTGCCGGCGCCATCGCGACGCTCGCGCAATTCGGCTTCCTGTTCGGAGGCCGGGGCGAGGCACGGCCGAACCCTCTCGTCCTGATCGGCACCACCCTGCTCGCGCCCATCGCGGCGATGATCGTCCAGTTCGCGATCAGCCGCTCGCGGGAATACGCGGCCGACCGGGAGGGCGGCCTGATCTGCGGCAACCCGCTCTGGCTCGCCTCCGCGCTGCAGCGGATCGAGGCCGGCGTCGCGCAGGTGCCGAGCCCGTCGGCCGAGAGCCATCCGGCCACGGCGCCGCTCTTCATCGTGAACCCGCTGTCCGGCCGCGGCCTCGACACGCTGTTCTCGACGCACCCGGCGACCGCGAAACGCGTCGCGGCCCTGCACCGCCTCGCCGGCGAGGTCGGCGGCGCCCCGGCCCGCGCGGGCGGCTTTCGGGACGCACACTGGACCGGCCGGGGCGGCCCCTGGGGCTAGCGCGTTGTCATGCGGCGCGGATGTCTTCCCGCCAGGAAGACGATGCGCCCTCCTGGGAGGCCGACGCGTCGGCCACGATCGAGGGATCGTGGACGACGCGCCAGCGGCCGGCGAGACGGGTCAGTTCGCGGCGGGCACGCCGGCTCCCGGCGCCCAGGATTGCCCCCGCGCCTCGTCCCGGGTGCCGGCTTCCTCCGTGTGGGACCGGTAGGAATCGGGGCCGAGGACGTGCGTCGGCTGCCCGCCCCGGGAAATCGGGAGGCCGCGCCGGGTGAGCCACGCCTGCATCTCGGCGATCTCCCGCTGCTGCTCCACGATCACGGCCTCGGCCAGCTGGCGCGTCCACGGATCCTTGGCGTGGCGCAGCGCGACGCGGGCCATGTCGATGGCGCCCTGATGGTGCGGGATCATCTGGATGCGGAAATCGGCGTCCGGGTCGCCGGTATACGGCACGGCCATGCCGCGCATCATGCCCGCATGCGCGGCCTTGAACTCGGACACGGCCGGCGTGTCGGACGCCGTGGGGCCGTGCCCCGCGTGGTGCGCGGCCGCGGCGGGGCGCGGCGGGGCGTGCTTGGCGACGGCTGGCCTGCCGTCGCCGGGCTCCCGATGGCCGTGATGGCCCTCGTGCTGGGCGGAGGCGCCCGGCAGCGCGGCGAGGCTCAGCCCGGCCGCCAGCGCCGGGATCAAGAGTGTGTGGGACGTGAGGCGACGCGTCGCGAAGCGACGACCCGAGACGGGGTGCATGAGAATCTCCTGAAGAAGCGAAAGGCGTGCTGCGCCAGCGTGGGCGGGGGTGCCGGGGCCGCGGCCCCGGCCCTCAGGCCGCGCGTTTCGGAATCTCAGGATCGGGTGCGGAGTGCCGGCCCGACATCGGCTGCGCGACGATCGCGAAGCGCAGGGTGCGGAAGAACGCGGCCTCGCTCGCCTCCGGGCGGCCCGGCAGGTACCCGGCCACGAAGCAGCAGGCCGTGCGGCAGCCATCGTCGCCGGGCGCGGGATGCTTGTCCCCGCGGCTGTGGTGACCCTGCGCCGCGCAGTCGATCCCGGCGGCCGTGGCGTGGGCCGTGGCGTGGTGGTCCGGATGCCGATGGGCCGCGTCCGCAGGGGCGGCGGAGGACGGCGCATGCGCGCCCGCTGCGGTCACGAGCGCGAGGGCGAGGACGAGACGGGCCAGGGCGCGAAGGAGCCGCATGCGCCAGACCCTAGTCACGCCGCTCGCCGCCCGCAACCGCCGCGCTACCCCCCGAACACCGAGGTCAGCACCTCGCCGCCGCGGTTGATCGAGACCTCCCACATGTTCAGCGTGTTGCGGGTCACGCGCTCGAGGTCCTTCGTGGTCGAGATCGGCACGCCGTTGATGGCGACGATCAGGTCGCCCTTCTGCAGGCCGGCGCGGCTCGCGACCGAGCCGTCCTCGACGGCCTGGACCGCGACGCCCTCGCCGGGCAGCTCGACCTGAAGCTCCTCGGCCACGGCGGGCGAGGTGTTCACGAGCGTCGCGCCGAGGAAGGGCGAGCGGGTGCGCACCTTCAGGACGTCGCGCGGCCGCGTCTCGGGTGCGGGCCCGAGCTTCACCGTCACCGCCGTGCGCCCCGTGCCGCGCAGCACGCCGAACTTGGTCTGGCCGGAGATGCCCTTGAGGGCGAAGCGGTAGCCGAAGGCTTCCGGGTCGTCGACGTTCTGGCCGTCCACGGAGAGGATCAGGTCGCCGCGCTTGAGGCCGGCCTCCTCCGCCGGGCTCTTGGCCTGGAGGCTCGCGACGAGGACGCCGGTCGGCCGGTCGAGGCCCATGCTCTCGGCGATGTCGGTCGTCACGCTCTGCACCCGGGCGCCGAGCCAGGGGCGGCGCACCGTGCTGTCGCCGCCCTTGGCCGCGTCGACCACCGCCTTCACCATCCCGGCGGGGATGGCGAAGCCGATGCCGTGGCTGCCGCCGGATTGCGAGTAGATCGCCGTGTTGATGCCGACGAGGCGGCCCTGCAGATCGACGAGCGCGCCGCCCGAATTGCCCGGGTTGATCGCCGCATCCGTCTGGATGAAGAACTGGTAGTCCGAGGAGCCGACCTGCGTGCGGGCGAGCGCCGAGACGATCCCCTGCGTGACCGTCTGGCCCACGCCGAACGGGTTGCCGATCGCCATCACGAAATCGCCGACCTCGAGGGTCTCCGAATCGCCGAAGGGCATCGAGACGAGGGCGCTGCCCGGGTTCTTGATCTTCACGACCGCGAGGTCGGTGCGCGGGTCGCGCAGCACGATCGTCGCCTCGAACTCGCGCCGGTCGGCGAGCGCGATGCGCACCTCGTTCATGTTGTCGATGACGTGGTTGTTCGTGATGACGAGGCCCGCATCGTCCACGATCACCCCGGAGCCGAGGGAGCGCTGGGCCCGCTCGCCCGGCATGCCGCGCCCGCCGCGCCCCGGCTCGCCGAAGAACCGGCGCATGAACTCGTCCATGGCGTTGGCGCGCGCCTGCGGGCGCTTGTCGACGTGGGAGGCGTAGACATTCACCACCGAGGGCGCGGCCCGCTTCACCACCGGCGCGAAGGAGAGCTGGACCTCGCCGCGGGTCTGCGGCGCCCCCTTCGCGGGCGCGGCCTCCGGCGTCTTCATCATCTGCGCGGAGGCGGGCATCCCCGCGAGGACGAGCGCGACCGCGCCGGCGAGGGCGAGCGGAAGGGGCGAACGGATCATGCAGGGCTCCCGAATGGCACGGATCGGCATCCGCACCCGCATCGACCGGACGTCCACGGGACGGCACGGGCGCAGGGCGGTTGTCCGGGAGCTATGTAGCGCTGCCGATTGCGGCGCGCGAGAGTCGGCGTCGCACCTTCGCGCCGACGTCCCGGGCGCGCCTCACCGGCGCCCGGGGTCTCTTCAGGACGTTTCCGCCCTCGGCCGGCCTCACGCCTTCGGGCGCTCGACGATCCGGCTCGCCTTGCGGGCGACGTCGTTCCAGCAGGTGAGCGAGGCGTCGGCGACGCGCTGCAGCTCGGCCACCTGAAGCCGGATCAGGTCCGCCGGCGACTTCGCCGTGCCGAGGGCCTGAAGGTGGCTGAGCGCCGCCGCGCTCTCGTTGCGGATGAAGGCGAGCACCGTCGCGTTGATGCCGCTGACGTCGATCGACGGCGTCGAGAGGCTGACGCTCAGGAGCTCGAAGGGCAGCTTCGCGGCGCGCGGGGCGGTCTCGGCGGCCTTCTCGGCCGCGTTCCGGACTTCCGTCCGCACCGTCTCGGCCGCCTTGGCCGTGGCGGCGGGCGCCGCCTTGGCGACCTCGACCGCGGCCTCGACCGCCTTCTGGGCGACCGCGACGGGAGCCGGGCTCTGGGCGGGCTTCGTCAGCGAGGCCGGCGACACGCTGTCGAGCAGCTTCGTCTCGGGCTTCGATTCGGTCTTGGGATCGAACTTGGCGGCGGGCTTGATCTCGGCCGGCTTCTGCACGGCGGAGCTCGCCTGGGCGACCTTCTCGACGGCCTTCTCGACCGGCTTCGCAGCCGGAGCCTTGGGGGCGGCCGAAGCCTTGGGAGCCGGTGCGGGGGGCGCCTTCGCGGGGGCGGGCTTCGCCACTTCAGGCGCGGGCTTCGCCGCCTGCGGCGCGGGCTTTAGCGCGGAAGCCGGGCCGGGTGCGGCCTTCGGCAGGGCGGATTTCACCGCGTCCTTGTTCGATGTCGCGCTCGCCAACGCGCGCGGCGCGCGCCGCCCGGCCGTGCGGGACGGCTGATGTGTAGGCCGTTTCACCATGGCTTGGTCTCCTCAACACCCCTCGGTCCCGATCGCGCACGGTGGCGGCGCGGCGGGCCGATGTCAGCCCCCGGCCGACCTCAAACGGGGCCTCGTCGAGGCGATTCACGATGGTCCCGCGCCGGGTTCGGCCGGCGGGGTACGAGGCCCGGCCCCGTGGGGCCGGGCCGGGCCCGATCAGCGGGCGGCGTTCTGCGCGAGGGCGCCGAAATCCTTCGCCTGGGCCTGAAGGGCGGCGAACTGGCTGCGGACGAACTCGGATTGCAGCTCGAAGGCCTCGCGGAGGTCCTTGGTGCGCACGAGCTTCTGCGCGAAGTCGAAGGTCGCGTTCGCGTTGCTCTGGGCGTGGTCGAAGCCCTTGGCGACGGCGGCCTGAAGGGTGGACTGGAACGTCTGCGACGAAGACTGGACCTGATCGGCCGCCTTGACGGAGTTGCTGATCAGCGTGCCGACCGCGGTACGCGCCTGATCGACGGACTTCTCGGCGAAGTCGCGCAGCTCGCTCGGAATCTCGAAGGTCTGGGTCGTCATATCGTCTCCTCGCAGGTCTTGCGTCCGATGCGGCGCTTCGGGCCGCGATCAACGACCGGACTTATGTTGCATTGCAGCAAAGAAGTCAACAGGCCGGCGGAGCGGCATCTGTCATCGGTCGAACTCTCTCAACTCTCTAGAAGCTGAGCGCGACGCAGGCAGAGAGCTTAGAATGGGCACGGCCACGCGTCAAATCGCGGATGCAGCCCGGACCCGTATCTTGAATTCAGGTCACGGAATTGTCAGCGACGGTACGAAGAGGTCAAAATCCTTCCTCCCGCGCGGAGGTAGGAGCGGATTATAGCCTCGCGGCCCCTATGCGCCCCGCCGATTATTCCCCGGGCGCGGAGCGAGAGGCGGCCACGGCCGCGCCTCTCTGTTGCGGTGCAACCAAATCCGCGCGGGCGAGGCTCCGGTACAAGTCGGTGAGCGCCGCACAATGGGCGCCGAGGTCCATGGAGGCGGCCCAGTACCGCGCGTGGGCCTCCCGGCCGAGATCCTCGACCAGGGCGTCGTCGCGCAGGACCGCGAAGGCGGCGGCGAGCGCGCCGGGCTCGGGCGCGACGACGAAACCGGTCTGGCCGTGGCGGACCTTCTCGGAGGCTCCGGACCGCTCGGAGGCGACGACCGGGATTCCGGCGGCGAGCGCCTCGTAGATCGTGAGCGGCCCCGTCTCCAGCCAGCGGGAGGGGGCGGCCACGGCGCGGGCTCGCGCCCGCAGGATCGCCTGAACCTCCGCCGGGCTCCGCCAGCCGAGGATCTCGAGTCCGGGGCGCCCGCGCAACGATTCCGCCAGCGGACCCGAGCCGATGAAGAGCGCGGGCAACCCGGCCGCTTCGGCGGCGTCCGCCACGAGGTCGGCGCCCTTCTCCTCGGTCATGCGGCCCACATAGACGATCGCGTCACCTCGCTCGGGCCGTGCCGGCGCGCCGCGCGCGACCCCGACGGGGTTGTCGATCCGGTGGTGGGCAGCCGCGAGGCCCCGCAGCATCCCCTCAGTCCGGGAGCGCGTCGCGTCGCAGACATGGACGAGGTGGAGCCTGCCGGTCCCGGCGGCCGCGCGAAGGGCGCCGGTGCGGGCCACCCGCACCAGCTTGTGCGCCCGGCTCCGGGCGTCGCAGGGCGCGGCGAGGCAGGCCCCGGAGAGCGGCCGCAGCGCGCAGGGTTCGGCCCGGTCGAAGCGGTAGTAGACGCCGTTCGGGCAGGCGAGGAAGTAGTCGTGCAGCGTGACGACGACGGGCACACCCGCCCCGAGCAGCACGGGGAAGACGCTCGGCGAGAGCGAGCGCGTCCATTGGTGGAGGTGCAGGCAATCGGCCCGCGGCAGGCCCGCGAGGGCGGCGGAGAGGCGTTGCGCCGCCCGGCCGTGCCAGATGCCGGACGCCGCCGCCGACAGGGCCGGCCGGCTCCAGATGTCGGGCAGGCCGAGGGCGACGTGCCGGAGCCGGGGATGGTCGAGGATCGGGTCGACGGGGCCGGCGGCGCCCTGGATGAAGGTCACGTCGAGCCCGCGCTCGGCCAGTCCCCGCGCCGATTCGAGCGCGACCTTCTCGGCCCCGCCGCTCGGAACGGCGAATTCCGCCAGGATGACGACGTGCATGGCGCGCTCGGAACGCGAGAATCCGCGGCGCGAATTCTTCGGGCGGAGGTCCGGGGTTTACGCGCAATCAACTGCCGTCCGGTAAATGGAGGACAGTTTCCGGCGCCGGGATGGTGTTGCCTTGCACGTCGTACTCGTCGCCGACCACGCCTTCGTGAACGGCGGCCAAGCCAAGGTCGCGATCGATTCGGCGCTCGGGCTGGCCGGCCGCGGCCACCGGGTGACCCTCTTCGCGGCCGTGGGGCCGGCCGACCCGCGCCTCGCGCAGGCCGGCATCCGCGTCGTCTGCCTCGACCAGCACGACATCGCGACCGCGCCGAGCAAGCTCGCCTTCGCCGTCCAGGCCATCTGGAACCGCACGGCCGCACGGCGCCTCGCCGCGGAACTGGAGCGCGTCGACCCGCGCGACACGATCGTGCACGTTCACGCCTTCGCCAAGGCGCTCTCGCCCTCGATCGGGACGGCTCTGCGCGCGAGCGGGCTGCCCCTCCTCTACACGATGCACGAGTTCTTTCTCGTATGCCCGAATGGCGGGTTCTACGAGTATCCGGCGGCCCGCATCTGCCATCGCACGCCGATGTCGCGGGACTGCCTGACCACGAATTGCGACGCCCGCTCCTACCCGCGCAAGCTCCTGCGCGTGGTGCGGCATCTCGGGCTCGAGACCGTCGCCCGCCTGCCGGATCTGTTCCGCCACGTGATCACGATCAGTGACCTGCAGGAGCGGGCCGCCGCCCAGCACCTGCCCCGCGCCACGACCTTCCACCGCGTGCCGAATCCGATCCCGGTGCCCGAGGCCCCGCCGCGGCCGAAGGCCGGCGGCGCGTTCCTCTTCGTCGGCCGGATCTCGACGGAGAAGGGCGCGCCGATCTTCGCGGAAGCCGCGCGGCGTGCCGGCATCCGCCCCGTCTTCGCCGGCGACGGGGAGCAGGCGGGGATGCTCGCCGCGCGCTATCCCGAGGCGGTGATGCTCGGCTGGCAGGATTCCGCCTCGGTGCAGGCGCTGCTGCGCGAGGCCCGCGCCCTCGTCTTCCCGAGCGTCTGGTACGAGGGGCAGCCCCTCACCGTCCACGAGGCGCTCGCCTGCGGCACGGGCGTGATCGTCAGCGACGCCTGCGCCGGCCGCGAGGCGGTGGAGGACGGCGAGACCGGCTTCTGGTTCCGCTCCGGCGATCCGGACGCGCTGGCCGCGCATCTGCGTCGCCTCGCCGACGACGAGCTCGCCGAGAGGATGGGCCGCGCCGCGCATGACCGCTACTGGTCGTCGCCCCTCACCCTCGACGCGCATCTCGACCGGCTGATGCTCGTCTACGACGCGGTGATGCGCGAGGCCGCCACCGCCCGCGCCGCGCGTCCCGTTCCGGGTGCCGCGCTCACCCTACCCTTCGGCAAGCGGGGCGCGGCGGAAGGCTGATCCGCAGGGGGCGCCCGCGCCCCCGCCGTTTCGCGGGATCGGTCGACGGAGCCCGACCGCGGAAGCGGAAACACCCGTCCGCCCCCTGCGTTGACGCGTATCGGCACCGGCCCCGGTGCCTCCCGCGTCAGAGGAGTGCCAAGATGGCCGAGACCACGACGAAGCCCCCCGAGGGGCAGGACAAGCCCGGCTTCCAGCAGGGCAGCGCGAAGCCCGGCGACGCGAAGAATCCCGAGAACCGCCAGGAGGCGATGAGCGAGCGCCTGGACGAGGCGCTGGAGGAGACGTTCCCGTCGAGCGATCCGATCTCCGTGAAGATCACGAAGTAGGCTGCCTCAGCGCGCAGGCACGAGGTCGAGCCTTCGCCGGATCTGCCGGTTGGCCGCTCTGGAGCGGGTTCGGCCCGCGCGCGCCGCCTCGACGACGGCCACCGGCTGAGGTTGCTCCGTGATCCGGCGGAGCGTCGACAGGAGCGTGGCGGGGTCATTGTCGAAGTCGCCGTGATGCAGGGCCTTGCTGTCGGGCCCCGGCGCCAAGTGCCAGGCGGTCCGTTTCGGCCGCCAGAACGCGGCGGGGATGGACCGCGCGTCCCGCTCCAGGCCGAGGAGCGGCGTTCCGCCGAAGATCCCCGCCCGCTCCTCGAACGCGGCGCGCACGAGGTAGAGCAGCGACTTGTTGTAGAGGCCGGCGCAATCATCGTCCTGCTCGGTCGCGTCGTCGAGCGTGTAGAGATCGAAGCTCTCGATTGCCCGCGCGTCGATCAGCGGCCGGTAGACCGCGTCGAAGAGCGCCATGGTGCAGGCCGGCGCCCAGAGCGTCAGGCTCCTGACGGGCACGCTTTCGGCGGCCAGATGGCTCGCGAGATGGGCGTGGAAGACCGCGCCCGCGCTGTGGCCGACGAGGTGGATCTCGTCGATCGCTCCGCTCTTGCTCAGGTCGGCGAGGTGCGCCGCCGTCAGCCGGGCTGCGCCCTTCGCGCGAGTCGTGGCGCGGGTGGCGTTCTCCTTCATCTCGTCCCAGAGCGCCTTGCCGCCGAGCAGGCGGGCGAGCGGCTCGAGGGTGTCGTCGATCCGGTCGAGCATGAAGTCCTTCGCCGCGTCGAGGATCCCCTCGCTGCGCCGCCTGCCGAGCGCGTCGCGCAGGATGTTGCCGATCGTCGAGAGCGCGTCGGAGCGCCAGATGAAGGAGAGCGGGTAGACCTCCGCCTTGAGCAGCGGATCGAGGTTGCTGGCCACCGTCTGGACGGCGGCCTCCTCCGAGACGAGCCCGCCATGGGCGTAGAGCACCACGCGCTTGCGGGCCCAGCCGGCCATCCGCCGCGGCATCCGCTCCGCGACGATGTCCTTCAGGCCGGCCTCCGTCAGCCCGTAGGCCCCCTTGTCGTCGAGGATGCCGTCGTTCTTCGCCGTGATGATGTGCGGGCGGAGATCGGCGTAGATCCGGCTCTCGTAGCTGCGCGGCGCGCCGGACAGCATCGCGGCCGGGCCGGCATCCTCGGCGAGCTCGATCGGGGCTCCGAGCGCGGCCACCCACACGTCGGTGCCGTTCGCGAACCAGTCGGCATAGGTGACGAGGGCGAGGCCGTCCGCGCCCCAGTCGCGCCCCCAGCTGTTCTGGATCCAGAAGCCCTCGCGGTTGTAGCCCACGATCGCGAAGGCGTGCCCGCCGATGGGCACGGCGCCGGGACGGTAGGCGATCCGCTCGTCGCCCGTCCCGACCTGCTGCCAGCCCTCGTGGACGCTCGCCGTCGCGTAGAGGATCCCGACCTCACCGATCGCCGCGTGCATCGCGACGAGATCCTTGTGGTTCACCCGGAAATAGGCGCCGAGCGGGCGCCTCAGCGCGTCCGCGGAGCGCGCCTCGGTGAGGGTGCGGTTCGGATCGGCGTCCTGCCACAGGGCCTTCGCGCAGAGCCCGTGCTTGTGCCATCCCTTCATGGCGCCGCGGGCGCTCGAGCCCTCGTAGTCCTCGCCCGGCCACTCGTCGTAGCGCTTGGCCATCGTGTAGAGCATCCAGGCGCTAACCTCGTCGGCGGAGGGGTCCTTGCCCCGCGCCTGCAGGAGGTAGTTCGCGACCGTGGCGAGGCCGTAGCCCGTGCAGGCGCCCTCGCGGCCCTGGTCGAGCACGGGGATTGCGGCCCTCCGATAACCCTCGATATCCGAGATCGCGCTCACCGCGATCAGCGCCGGGACGTAGAGCGCGTCGCGGAAATCGACGGTGTCGGGCAGGGCGTCGAGCCGGCGCGTCGGCGCCTTTTGTTTCCGCCCCGCCATCATCCCCTCCCTCGCGGCGGCGAATCGGTCGACGCGCGCCGTCCTGGAGGGAACTATAGATCCGGCGATGGGTGGGAGAAGGCGAGATCCTGCAGGATGCTGCAGGAAAGATCGTTCGCGCCGAAGATCCCGGCCGCCGATCGATGATGGGCATGGCGGCCGGGATTCGTTGCTCCCGGCCGCCCCGTCTCGTCGATGCTTCGCGCCGGGCGAGCCCCGGCTCAGACCGTCTCGAGCAGGCGGCGGGCGATGACCTGGGCCTGGATCTCGGCCGCGCCCTCGAAGATCGAGAGGATGCGCGCGTCGCAGAGGATGCGGCTGACCGTGTATTCCAGCGCGAAGCCGTTTCCGCCGTGGACCTGCAGGGCGTTGTCGGCCGCCGCCCAGGCGACGCGGGCGCCGAGCAGCTTGGCCATGCCGGCCTCGAGGTCGCAGCGCTTGCCCTCGTCCTTCTCGCGGGCCGAGAAGTAGGTGAGCTGGCGGGCGATGTTGATCTCGACCGCCATCATGGCGAGCTTGTCGGCCACGCGCGGGAAGTTCACGAGCGCCTTGCCGAACTGCACCCGCTCCTCCGCGTAGCGCAGGGCCACGTCGAGGGCCGATTGCGCGACGCCGATGGCGCGCGCCGCCGTCTGGATGCGGGCCGATTCGAAGGTCTGCATGAGCTGGGCGAAGCCCTTGCCCTCGACCTCGCCGAGGAGGTTTCCTGCCGGCACCTCGAAATTCTCGAAGGCGAGCTCGTATTCCTTCATGCCGCGATAGCCGAGAACCTCGATCTCGCCGCCCGACAGGCCCTGCACCGGGAACGGGTCCGCATCCGAGCCGCGCGGCTTCTCGGCGATCAGCATCGAGAGGCCGCGATGGCCCTTCTCCTCGGGCTTCGTGCGCACGAGCACCGTCATGATGTCGGCGCGCACCGGATGGGTGATCCAGGTCTTGTTGCCCGAGATCTTCCAGGTGTCCCCGTCCTTCACCGCCTTGGTGCGGAGCGAGGCGAGGTCCGAGCCCGTGTTCGGCTCGGTGAACACGGCAGTCGGCAGGATCTCGCCGGAGGCGAGCTTGGGCAGGAAGCGATGCTTCTGCTCCTCGGTGCCGCCGCACAGGATCAGCTCGGCGGCGATCTCGGTGCGGGTGCCGAGCGAGCCGACGCCGATATAGGCGCGGGACAGCTCCTCCGAGACGACGCACATCGAGATCTTGGGCAGCCCCATGCCGCCGTATTCCTCGGGGATCGTCAGGCCGAAGACGCCGAGCTCGGCCATCTTCTCGATGATCTCCATCGGAATGTAGGCGTTCTCCCGGTGCCATTCCTGCGCCTTCTCCACCACCTCGGCCTTGCCGAAGCGGCGCATCTCGGTGCGGATCGCCTCCATGTCCTCGTCGAGGCCGGAATCGCCGACCGTGGCGGAGCCGCCGCCGTCGCGGATCCGCGCCACCAGCGCGGCGCGGTGCTCGGGCGTGTTGCCGTCCGCGATCATCGCCTCGATGGCGCCGGTGCGGAACTGGGCGAGCTCGCGGGCCGAGAGGCCGAGCGAGGTGGTCGGGCGCACCATCTCGCCCTGGCTCATCGGGATGCCGCCGAACATCTGGTCGAGATACTCGCCCAGGCCGATCCGCACGAGCAGCGTCTCGGTCTCGCCGAGGCGGCCGGCCGCCTCCAGATTGGCGGCGTAGTGGGCGAGCTCGCGCACGGCCTCGCCGTAGGTGGCGAGCCAGGCGAGGCCGTGGGTCGCGTGCTGCTCGGTCTCGAGCTTGGCGGAATCCAGCTTGCCCTCGGGCGACAGGACCCGGCTGCGGACGCGGCGGGTCGCCTCGGCGACGAGCTTCTTCGCGTCGTCGGCCGCTTCGCGGCTCAGCGAGACGAGGTCCTGCGGCGCGGGCGAGAGGGCGGGTGAGGCTGACATAGGCGGTCTCTCGTGAAGGAAGGTCTTGGGGTCATTATAGGCAGGTTGGCCATGACAGTAGAGGTTTTATGTCGCTCTCCCCGCCTGAGAGCCCCTGAATTCATTATACTTTTGGCCGGCCCGCCTCGGCCCGGCTGGCGACGGCGACACCCGCGGCGGCGACCGCCATGCCGGCGAACTGGACCGGGCTGAGGGTCTCGCCGAACAGGGCGAAGGCAATCGCGGCCGAGACGGGCGGCACCAGGAACAGGAGCGAGGCGACGCCCGCCACGGCGCCCCGCCGGATCAGCCAGAGCAGCAGCAGGATCCCCGCGACCGAGTTGACGAGGATCGACCAGGACAGGCCGAGCCAGAACGAGGGGACGTTCTCGATCCGGCCCGCCTCGAAGGCGAGCGCCATCGGGATCGTGAGGAGGGCCGCGCCGACGAATTGCACGGCGGCGTTGGTGACGAGGTTGGCGCCGGCGCCCGTGCGCTTCTGCCAGAGGGTGCCGAGCGTCATCGCGGCCATCGCCCCGAGGCAGGCCCCGAGCGCGACGGGCGGGATGCCGGAGGCGTCGGCCGCGCCGACCTTCGGGGCGAGGACCAGCGCGGCCCCGACGAAGCCCGCCCCGATGCCGAGCCAGCGGCGGCGGCTCACATACTCGCCGAGGATGGGCCGGGCCAGCATCGCGGTGAGGAGCGGCTGCAGGCTCCCGACCAGGGCGGCGATGCCGGCCGGCAGCCCGCGATGGACAGACCAGAACACGCCGGCCACGTAGAAGCCCTGCATCAGCACGCCGGCCACGAGGGCGTCGCGCCAGCCGGCCCGTCCCTGCGGCCAGGGCGCCCGCATGACGAGGGCGAGCGACGCGAGCACGAGGGCGACCCCGGTAACGCGGATCGCCACGAAGGTCAGCGGCTCCGCGAAGGGAGCCACGAAGCGCGCCGCGACGAACCCCGTCGCCCAGATGACGACGAACAGGCTCGGCACGAGCGGGGCGAGCAGCCGCCCGGCCTCGGACGATGCGGGGGAAATCCTGGGCATGGCGAGCGGCAGGCAGCATGCCCGGCCGCGCAAGGCAACCGCGCGGGCGCAGGGCTCCCATGACGGCGCGGGGAACCCGCTTCTCGTCCGATCGACCGGAGCGGCGAGGCGGCGAGCCCAGGGTGGCACAGAAACGGATTATGCTCCTATTCTTCTGCCTCGTCTTGCTCAAACACCCGGCGCAAGCGTCTGATTTGACCGGCAGTGATTGCCAAATCATCCCGTCATTTGACTCGTTCTGAGAAAGATTTCATGCTCCCCGAATGTGCCGCAACACTGTCTTCGCAGGAGGCGGGACATCGCGCCGCCAAGGCCCGACTTGCGCAACGACGCACGAAAAGAAACGGCGAGGCCGGTTAGCCTCGCCGTGATCGATAAGCTCCCGAGCGGTCCAAGCTGAAGAGCCGTAAGATCCAGTCGCAAACAGGAGTGACCCTAACGATCATCCCCGCCAAGTCAACAGAACATCGGCGGAAAGATCAGGCTTTTATTCGTCAGTCTTGCTGAGTTTGACGATCAACGTGCCGGCACTATCGGTGTCTGCGGCAGAGAAGATCTATGGTTTCATGATATCAATAGACGAATATTTATATTACCCTTATTGCTATTTTCTCAAATCTGATTATTGATTGAGAGATCGTCGTTCTAGACTCGTCTGATCGGGTCCAAGACTGACGAGGAGAGATGCGCCACGCGCTTTTCCAGCAACCCCGAAGCCCGGCGGCAATCGTGCCGCCGGATCGGTCGAGAAAATGCCACGGAGGAATCATGAGAGCGGTCCATTGTCTCGCCCTCGGTGCAGGTCTGGCAGCCGCCACGCCCGCGCTCGCCAATGAGGACGTGCTGAAGCGCAGCCAGGACCCGGCCCAGCAGGTGCTTCAGACGGTCGACTACGCCAACACCCGTTACTCGAAGCTCGACCAGATCAACGCCGGCAACGTCAAGAACCTCCAGGTCGCCTGGACCTTCTCGACCGGCGTGCTCCGTGGCCACGAGGGCTCCCCGCTCGTCGTCGGCAACATGATGTACGTGCACACCCCCTTCCCCAACATCGTCTACGCGCTCGACCTCGACCACGACGCCAAGATCGTCTGGAAGTACGAGCCCAAGCAGGACCCGTCCGTGATCCCGGTCATGTGCTGCGACACGGTCAACCGTGGCCTGGCCTATGCCGACGGCGCCATCCTGCTGCACCAGGCCGACACCACTCTCGTCTCGCTCGATGCCAAGTCGGGCAAGGTGAACTGGTCGGTCGTCAACGGCGACCCGAAGAAGGGCGAGACCAACACCGCCACCGTGCTGCCGGTGAAGGACAAGGTCATCGTCGGCATCTCGGGCGGCGAGTTCGGCGTGCAGTGCCACGTCACCGCCTACGACCTGAAATCCGGCAAGAAAGTCTGGCGCGGCTACTCGGTCGGCCCCGACGATCAGCTTCTGGTCGATCCCGAGAAGACGACCCATCTCGGCAAGCCGGTCGGCAAGGATTCCTCGCTGAAGACCTGGGAAGGCGATCAGTGGAAGACCGGCGGCGGCTGCACCTGGGGCTGGTACTCCTACGACCCGAAATTGAATCTCGTCTATTACGGCTCGGGCAACCCCTCGACCTGGAACCCGAAGCAGCGTCCGGGTGACAACCGCTGGTCGATGACGATCTGGGGCCGCGACGCCGATACGGGCATGGCGCGCTGGGTCTACCAGATGACCCCGCACGACGAGTGGGATTTCGACGGCGTCAACGAGATGATCCTCTCCGACCAGAAGGTCGGCGACAAGGAGCGTCCGCTGCTGACCCACTTCGACCGCAACGGCTTCGGCTACACCCTCGACCGCGCGACCGGCGAATTGCTGGTGGCGGAGAAGTTCGATCCGGTGGTGAACTGGGCCACCAAGGTCGACATGGACAAGAAGTCCCCCACCTACGGCCGCCCGCTGGTCGTGTCGAAATACTCGACCGAGCAGAACGGCGAGGACGTGAACTCGAAGGGCATCTGCCCGGCCGCCCTCGGCACCAAGGATCAGCAGCCCGCGGCCTACTCGCCGAAGACACAGCTGTTCTACGTGCCCACTAACCACGTCTGCATGGATTACGAGCCCTTCAAGGTGTCCTACACCCCGGGCCAGCCCTATGTCGGCGCGACCCTGTCGATGTACCCGGCCCCCAACTCGCATGGCGGCATGGGCAACTTCATCGCCTGGGACGGCGTGAACGGTAAGATCAAGTGGTCGAACCCGGAGCAGTTCTCCGCCTGGGGCGGCGCGCTCGCCACCGCCGGTGACGTGGTCTTCTACGGCACGCTGGAAGGCTACCTGAAGGCGGTCGACTCGAAGACGGGCAAGGAACTCTACAAGTTCAAGACCCCGTCGGGCATCATCGGCAACGTGATGACCTACCAGCACAAGGGCAAGCAGTATGTCGGCATCCTGTCGGGTGTCGGCGGCTGGGCCGGCATCGGCCTGGCGGCGGGCCTGACCGATCCGAATGCCGGTCTCGGCGCGGTCGGCGGCTACGCGGCTCTGACGAGCTACACCAATCTCGGCGGTCAGCTCACCGTCTTCACGCTGCCGAACAACTAAAGCCGGTCGGTCAGCTTCGGGCGAATCGATGCCGGCGCGGGATTCCGCGCCGGCATCACCATGGGCGGCCTGCACGCGACAGCGGGTCTTCTCAGGCCGCGCACAGCCGGGCCGCGGCCCGCACGACCTGCCGGAACTCGACCGGCTTGCGCAGGCGCTCGACGGCGTCGAACCGGGCCGGAATCATCACGTCGTCGTAGCCCGTCACGAACACGAAGGGCACGCCGCGCTCCTGCAGGGCTTCGGCCACCGAGAAGCGGACCCCCGCCCCGAGATTGATGTCCACCACCGCGCAATCCGGCGCCTCGCGGGCGATCAGGCCCAGGGCCTGATCCTCGCTCCCGACCGGCCCCAGCACCGTGCCCCCCGCCCCGCGCAGGGCGCGCTCGGTGTCGGTCGCGATGTAGTAATCGTCCTCGACCACCAGGACCCTGCATCCGCTGAGGTCCGGCTCGCCCGCCATGTCCAGCGATCCCCCCGCGATCGTCGTGCTCAGAACGACGGTGTCCGTTTCCAGGATGCTGTCGCCCTGCCGCAGCGGGAATTCCAGGCGGCAGCGCAGGCCGTCCGGCTCGAAGCTGAGGCGGCCCCGTCCCTTCAGCTCGTAGGGGATACGCTGCTCGATGAGCGTCGTTCCGAAGCCCTGCCGCTGCGGCGGCGCGAGGGGCGCGGGCGCTCCCGTCTCGACCCAGTCGATGAGCAGGCGGGGCCCGTCCTCCGCCTGGGCGACGCGCCACGCGACGGCGAGGCGCCCGGCCGCGTGCGAGAAGGCGCCGTATTTCAGCGCGTTCGTCGCCAGTTCGTGCACCGCGAGCGTCAGCACCTCGGCGGCCTTCGGCGCCAGAAGCAGCCCGGCCCCCGCGAGCGTGAACTGGCCTTCGCGCGCGGCCTGAACCTCCACCTCGGCGCGGATCAGCGAGGCGAGATCGACGCCGGCATTGGCGGCCCGGGTCAGCAGCACCTGCGTCCGGGCGAGCGCCCGCAGGCGTCCTTCGAGCAGGTCGCGGTAATCGCCCACGTCGCCGGCCGTGTCGCCGGTGCGGGCGGCGATGGAGCGGATCATGACCAGGATGTTGCGTACCCGGTGCTGCAATTCGAGGAGCAGCACGGATTGGTGCTCGGCGGCCTGCTTGGCCTCGGTCACGTCCTCGGCGATGCCGGCGACGCGCTGGACGCGGCCTGCCGCGTCGAGGAGCGGGAAATCGGTGTCGCGGACCCAGCGGAAGGCGCCGTCGCTCGGGCGCAGGATGCGGAACTCGTGCGTCACCGCCTCGCCGCGCCGGGCCTGCTCCAGATGCGCGATGGCCGCGTCGCGGTCCTCGGGCACGATGAGCCCGGCCCAGCGCTTCGGATCGCCGAGGATCGCCTCCGGCTCCACGCCGTAGATCGCCCGGATGGCCGGGCTGACATATTCCATCGCCAGCGTCGCCGCCTCCCGGATCCAGAGGGCGTCGGACGAGGAGGCGGCGAATTGCCGGAACCGCTCCTCGCTGTCGCGGAGCGCCGCCTCGGCCCGCGCGCGCTGGATGGCGGCCCAGAGGCGCTCGGCCACCTCGCGCAGAAGCTCGATCTCGTCGGGGCGCCATGGCCTCGTGGCGGGGCCCGCGACGCAGAGCGCGCCCTCCAAGCCGCCATCCCTGATCAGGGGGGCCCCCGCGCAGGCGACGATCTCGAGCGCCGCGAGCGCCGGCCGGTCCTCTGCCGGGACGAGCGGGGAGGTCCGCGCATCGTCCACGGCGTGGCACGCCCCGCCGCGCAGGATGCCGAGGGACCACTTGAAGCGCGCGACGGGATGCTCGCCCGAAAGAGACGGCGCGCCGTCGCGCACCCAATCCCGCCCGACCCGCGCGATGCCGGCCGCCTCGTCCACCGAGACGTACCAGGCCCGGTCGACCCCGAGATGCTCGCCGAGCAGCCGGCACGCGACGCCCTGCGCCGCGACCGGGTCCGTGAGCGGCCGCAGCGCGTCGCTGAGCCTGAGCAGGAAGGCCTGCCGGTCCTCGCTCGCGCGCAAGGCCGCCTCCGCCCGCAGCCGCCCACTGATCTCGAAGCCGATCATGTGGGCGGCGACGACGCAGCCCCCGCCGTCCCGCACGGGGCTGAGATAGGCGTCGAACACCTGCCCCGGTCCGCTCACGGCGAGCGCCTGGGCCGGCACGTGCACGCTCTCGCCCGCGAAGACCCGCTCGTAATGCTGGGCGACGGCCGGGTAGGCTTCGGGCCAGGTCTCGGGCAGGGGCCGCCCGAGGGCGGCGGGGTGGTGCGCGCCGTAGAGGCGGGCGGCGGGATCGTTGTAGATGAGGATGTGGTCGGGCCGGCAGACGAGGCTCGCCACGAGCGGGCTCGCCAGCACCTGCTCGACCATCAGCTTGAGGCGGCTTGACCAGGATGGGATGGGGCCGAGCGGCGTCCTCGCCCAATCGTGCGCGCGGATGCGGGCGGCCATCTCCCCATCGCCGACGGGCCAGTCTTCCGCGTGCTCGGCATCCATGCTGCAGAGAACGCACGTTCCCCGCTGCCTGTCACCCCGCCGCGCGGCCGCCCTCGCCGCGCCCTTCGCGCCGCTGCCGGGCCGGGCGCGACTTTCGGCGGCGTTGCCCGAAATCGTCACCTGACCGACGAACGGCGCCGCCTGCCGCCTGACGCGTTGACGAACCGGATCCGCGCTCTTCGTATCCGGCCGGCATTCCGCACCGGCCCGCCCTCCCGAGACCGCTTCCCGCCGTGAGACGCCTCCGCACCAGCTTCGAAGTGGCCGGGATCGCCGCGCAGCGGTTCGTCGCCCATGACGGCTGGGCCATCGCGAGCCACATCGCGCTCTCGATGCTGACCTCCCTGTTCCCGTTCCTGATCCTGTTGGCGGCGGTCGCCGGCCTGTTCGGCACGAAGTCGCTCGCCGACGAGGCCGGCGTGCTGATCTTCGACGCGTGGCCCCGCGAGGTGGCCAAGCCCATCGTCAACGAGATGCACCGGGTGCTGACCGAGCAGCGCGGCGGCGTTCTCACCCTCGGCGCCGTGCTCGCCCTCTACTTCTCGTCCTCCGGCGTCGAGAGCCTGCGGGTCGGCCTCAACCGGGCCTACGGGTTGCGCGAGATGCGGCCCTGGTGGCTGACCCGCCTCGAATCGATCGGCTACGTGGTCTGCGGTGCCTTCGCGATGCTCGCCTTCGCGCTCCTCGTGGTGCTCGGGCCGCTGATCTGGCGCAACCTCATCAACGTCGCCCCGGGGCTGGAGCCGCTCAGCCTCACCGTCGCGATCGGGCGGATCGGCGTGACGGCCTTCCTGATCATGACGGTGCTCGTCATCGCCCACAAATTCGTGGCGGCCGGCCGGCGCTCGCTCTGGTCGGTTCTGCCGGGGGTCGCGGTGACGCTCGCCCTCTGGTTCCTGGCCGGCCTCGGCTTCGGCTTCTACCTCGACCGCTTCTCCTCGGCCTACGCCTCCACCTACGGGGGCCTCGCCACGGCGATGGTGTTCCTCGTCTTCCTCTACTGGCTCGCGGCCATGTTCCTGTTCGGCGGCGAGATCAACGGCACCGTGATCGCCGCCAAGCGCCGGCGGCTCCAAGCCCGGATGCAGGCCAAGCACGAGCGGGCGGCGATGCTCTGAGCCTTCCGTCCCCCGCTCCGGACGGGCGCCCCGGCCGGCCGCATCGTACGATCGCGTGCGCCGGGGCGGGAACCGAACGTCGGTTCGGCGACTTGGCCCCATGCTCCATGCGATGTTTCCACCTTGCCCGGCCTGCTTCCCACAAGGGAGGCGGGCCGTTTTGTGTCGGGTCGCCGGGATGATCGCGATCTACGCGGAGGGGCGCCGAACGGTGATCGCACGGTGATCGGGATCAGGCCGCGAGCGCCATCTCCGCCGGCTCGCTCTCGGCGGCCATGAACTGGGCTCGCGCCAGCTCCGCAAAGCGCCCGCCCTCCGCCACCAGCGCGTCGAAGCTCCCGCTCTCGACGATCCGCCCCTCGTGGAAGACGAGGATCCGGTCGGCGTTGCGGATCGTGGCGAGGCGGTGCGCGATCACGAAGGTCGTGCGCCCCTCCATCACCGCCTCCAGCGCGGTCTGCAACTTGCGCTCGGTGGCCGCGTCGAGGGCGCTCGTCGCCTCGTCGAGGATGAGGACCGGCGGGTTCTTCAGGAGCGCCCGCGCGATCGAGAGGCGCTGGCGCTCGCCGCCCGAGAGCGAACGGCCGCGCTCGCCGATGACGGTGTCGAGCCCGTCGGGCTGGCGGGCGATGAACTCGCTGGCCTGCGCCCGCTCCAGCGCGTCGAGCATCTCGGAATCCGTCGCGTCCGGCCGGCCGACCTGCAGGTTCTCGCGGATCGAGCGGGCGAACAGCATCGGCTCCTGGAACACGACGCCGATATTGTGGCGCAGGGAGGCGAGGCCGATCTCGCGGATGTCGGTCCCGTCGATGCGGATCGCGCCCGCATCCGGGTCGAAGGTCCGGTGCAGCAGGCCGAGCGTGGTCGACTTGCCCGAGCCCGTCGTGCCGACGAGCGCCACCGTCTCCCCGGCCCGCGCCGTGAAGGACACGCCGTCGAGGGCCGGGCGGCGGCCGTCGTAGGAGAAGCCGACCTCCTCGAAGCTGACCTCGCCGTCGAGCCGCGCGATCGGCCGCGCGTTCGGCCGGTCGCGGACGGCGGGCACCGTGTCGAGGATCTCGAAGAACTCGGCCATCTTCGGCGCCTGCTGGAACAGCCCGTTCACGAAGGAGACGACGTGGTCGAGGCGCGCCACCAGCATCGTGGCGAGGCTCATGAAGGCGACGACCTCGCCGACCGTGGTCGAGCCGGCCTGGTAGAGGGCGATGCCGGTGATGAAGATCGCCGTCATGGTGATGGTCGCCGAGGCCTTCGTCGCGACCGCGGCGAGCGCCCACCAGGACAGGACCGGGATCTGGGCCTTCAGCAGGTTGTGGATGATGCCGTGCATCGCCTCCTTCTCCGCCTTGGCGCGGGTGAAGGACTGGATGACCGCGACGTTCCCGAGCGCGTCCGAGGCGTGCGCCGCGAGGCCCGAATGATAGTGCTCGACCTCGCCCTGGAGCGCCTCCGTGCGGCGCATCACGAAGGTGGTCAGCCCCGTGAAGACGACGACCAGCACGACGAGGATCGAGCCGAGCTGCCAGTTCACGAACAGCGTCAGCGGCAGCAGCACGCCGAGCGAGACCAGGGCCGCGAAATGGTCGCGGAAGAAGCCGAGCCAGAGCCAGGCCATGCCGTTCGTGCCCTCCAGCATCGCCTTGAGGACGCGGCCGGAATGGTTGGCCGAGTGGAAGGCGAGCGGCAGGTCGAGCACGTGCTCGAAGTAGTTCGCCATGGTGGAGAGGCGGCTGCGATGGGCGAGCCGGTCCGAGTGCAGGGCGATGGCGACGCCCGCCGCGATCGTGAAGAAGCCGAAGGCGACCCAGGCGCCGATCAGCGGCACCAACGTGCCGAACGCGTCGGCGTTGCGGCTCAGATGGGTCAGCTGGTCGATGATGCGGCCCATCAGCAGCGGCTCGGCGAAGGCCGCGACCGCGAGGGCCACGTTCGCGACGGCGAGGCCGATCGCGAGGCGCTTGTCCGGGCCGAGAAGGCCCATCACCCGTCCGTAGAGACGAAACATCGACATCCCGAGCTCCGAAAACCTCCCGACGCGGCCGGTGTGACCCCGGTCCTTCGCCGTGCGCGCCCCGGCGCTCCGCAGCCTGGAAGAAGGCTGGAAACCGTCCGAGGTAGAGTGGCTTATGGCAGATCCTGCCTGAACGCCGCATGACGCGGAGCGCCCGAAATCATTCCCAGACGGACGGGCCACGGTAAAGGCCATCGTCGCCACTTTTACGGTTCGTTCAGCCCGTTTCCCTACTCATGGGGACGACGTTGTCCCGAAGGGACGGCGCGGGCTTACCGTCAGGCATCGTCGTCATGGATCTCGCAACCGGTGTCGGCCTGATCGGCGGCTTCGCCGTCGTGTTCGTGCTGATCATGATCGACGGCGGCAACTTCGCCGCCTATTTCGACAAGCACGCCGTCATCGTGATCTTCGGCGGCGCGACCGCCGCCACGATGATGCGGTTCCCCTTCTCGACCATCATGCACGGCCTGCCGATGGGCCTGCGCTTCGCCTTCACGATGCGCTCGGTGAAGCCGCGCGACCTCATCGACGAGATCACCAAGATCGCCGACGTGGTGCGCAAGAGCGGGCCGATGGCGCTCGAGAACATGGAGATCTCGGACCCGTTCCTGGCGCAGGGCGCCCGCTACATCGCCGACGGCTACGACCGCGAGTTCATCCGCGACACGATGGAGCGCGACCGCGACAACTTCCTGATGCATCTCGACGAGGGCTCGAAGATCTATCGCGCCTTCGGCGATTGCGCGCCGGCCTGGGGCATGATCGGCACCATCCTCGGCATGGTGACCATGTTCGCCAACATGTCCGATCCCTCGAAGCTCGGCCCCGCCATGGCGACGGCGCTGCTCGCCACCCTCTACGGGGCGCTGATCGCCAACATGATCACCCTGCCGCTCGCCGACAAATTGCACGTGAAGCTCGAGGAGGAGGACGTCTCCCGCTCGCTCATCATCGACGGCATCCTGCTGATCCGCGACCAGAAGAGTTCGTCCCTCGTGCGCGAGATGCTGATCGCCTACCTGCCGCACAATCACCGCGAGGAACTCGCCGAGGCCGCAGCGTGAGCGCGGCGGGCCGCTAGGAGGGCTGTCCGGTGGCCAAGAAGAAGCGCGGCGGCGCGCATGGCGGCCACGGCTGGTTCGTGACCTTCGCCGACCTGATGGCGCTCCTGATGAGCTTCTTCGTGATGATCGCGGCGTATTCGACGCAGGATCAGAAGAAGATGCAGGCGGTCGCCGGCTCGATGCGCGACGCCTTCGGCGTCAACAAGGAATCGCGCTTCGCCGGCATCATCGAGCAGACGGGCCTGCCGACCGCCGACCGGGTCCGCTACCTGCGCGACGTGCCGCCCGAGCGCGCGAGCGACCGCACGACGCCGCCGCGGATCGACCAGACCGTCGAGAGCGGCCTCTCCGACCGGGGCGAGGTCGAGAATTTCGGGCTCGCCGCGGCCTCGCTGCGGCAGGCGCTGCAGGACATGCCCGAGGTCGCCGAAATCTCGAAGAACATCATCATCGCGCCCACCGCCAAGGGCCTCGACGTGACGATCGTCGATCAGGACGGGCGCTCGATGTTCCCGGAGGGATCGAGCCGGCCGAACGACCGGACCCGCCGTCTTCTGGAGAAGCTCGCTCCCGCGCTCCGGCAATTGCCGAACCGGATCGCCGTGACCGGCTTCACCGCGAGCGACCGGCCGGGCAACCGGCCCCCTGCCCCGCCCTGGGAGCTCTCGGCGAACCGCGCGATCAGCGTGCGCGAGATCCTGGCGGGCGCGGGCGTTCCCGACGACCGCTTCGCTTCGGTCAGCGGCAAGGCCGACACCGAGCCGCTGTTTCCGGACAATCCCTTCCTGCCGGCCAATCGCCGCGTGACGGTCACGCTCCTGAAGGAAGCGCCACCGACGCCGGCCGGCCGCGGCCTGCCGTGACGCGCCGTCCGTGAAGCGTCACTTGGCGACGAGCAGCGCCCAGTAGACCTTGTACTTTGAGTTCGGAGCGTAGGCCGTGGCGATGCCCATGCGCGTCGCGCTGGCGTCAAGCATCACCGCGTTGTGGGGCGGGCTGTCGCGCCACCCGGAGAAAGCTTCGGCGAGGGTGTGGTAACCGGCCGAGAGGTTGGCGTTCGCCTTGTCGTAGCCGAGGCGCTCCACCGCGACCTTCACCGTCTGCGCCTTGCTCGGCCGGTCGGCCGCCGCCATCGCCGCGGCCTCGGTCTCGGCGAGGCGCTGCAGGTCCGGGTCGAGGGTCAGCGGTGCCTCTCCACGCCCTCGTCGATAGGCCGAGATCATGTCGCGGGCCGCGTTCGTGTCGAGTTGCGCGGTGTTGGTCGTGAGCGGCCAGTAGAGGCTCGGCAGGGCAGACGTCGCCTGCGGCTCGCCGGCGCAGCCCGCAAGGCCGCAAGTGGCGAGGATGGCCGCCACGAAACCAAGATCACGCACCAATTCCACGCCCCTCATCCCCGTCCGTCGTCCCTGCCTCAGCCAACCGTGCCCGCGCTTCGCCGGCTCAGGTCCCGCGGCGTCGCGGACCGGACCGGTTCCGGCTCCTCGGGTAAAGGTGCCGCGTCCCGCGCCGTCTCCGGCTCGGGGTCCGGCCGGACGAAGCGGCCCGCGATCTCGCCGAGCGCGTTCTGCATCCCGTCGAGGCCCTGCACCGTCACGACGCTGGAGCCCGGTCCGAGCGGCGGGATGAAGCCGGCCTCCGATAAGGTTCTGAAGACCGCAAAGTTCAAGTCCGTCTGCACCTTCTGGCCGAGGCTGACGTCGGAGATCATGGCGATCAGCTCGAACTCCAGGAACGGGTCGCCGATCTTGCGGAACACGACGCGGGGCTCGGGCTCCTTCAGCACGTCCGCATGCTCCCGGGCGCAGCCGACGATGAGTTCCGCCGCCCGGACCGGGTCTTGGTTGCGCAGCACGCTGACGGTGAGCGTGACGCGGCCCGTCCGGTCGCCGCGGACGCGGTTCTTGACCACGCCGGAGATCAGGTTCGAGTTCGGCACGATGACGGCCGAGCGGTCGAAGGTCTGGATCTCCGTGGAGCGCACCGAGATCCGCTTCACGATGCCCTCGCTGTCGCCGATCAGCACCTGATCGCCGACGCGAATCGGCCGCTCCCAGAGGAGCAGCAGACCCGAGACGAAATTGTTGACGATCGATTGCAGGCCGAAACCGATACCGACCGAGAGCGCGCCGGCGACGATGGTCAGCTTCTCGAGGCTGAGGCCGAGATACGAGAAGGCGAGCGCGAGCGCGAGCAGGAAGCCGAAATACCCGCTGACCGTCGAGATCGAGTTGCGCAGGCCGGCATCGAGGTCGGTGGCTGGCAGGTAGGTGTGCTCCAGCCAGCGCTGCACCGCGCGGGTGATCACGACGCCGAGGATCAGGATGCCGATGCCGAAGGTGATCGAGGAGAGCGAGATGGTGACGTCGCCGACCTTGAAGCCGAAGAAGGCGGTGCGCACCGAACTCAGCACGTCGGTGGAATCGAGCCCCCAGGGCGCGAGCGCGAGGAGCGCGACGAGCAGGATCAGCACAACGCGCGAGGCGCCGGTGGCCAGCACCGCGATCTGGTTGAGGGAGCGCTTGCGCAGCCCCGTATTGGCCTGCAGCGTCGTCGCGAGCCGCGTGTCGTCGCTGAGCGAGCCGCCGATGAAGGTGTCGGCGCTCTGGATCAGGAGGTAGAGGAGCACGAGCAGGCTCGTCGTCCAGACGAGCTGGTCGATGAGGAAGGCGGCGAAGGCGACGTAGCCGCCGAGATCGGCGGCGCCGATGAGGCCGACCGCGGCCCAGCCGATCAGCCGCGCCGGGCCGCCGACGCCGGTCGTGGTGCGGGTCGGCACGTAGGGGCCGAGGCAGGCTTCCTCCTCCTCCTCGCGGTCGGCGAAGCGGTGCAGGCCGATCGCGAGGATCAGGACCATCGCGAGGGCGCCGATGCCGCGGGTGGCGATGGAGATGGGGAGCGCCGCCGAGATCCCGGAATTCAGGGCCTCGATCGACTTCGTGACCGTGATCACGGTGGCGATGCCGACCGCGAGGCGACGGACGCGGGCGGCGGCCGCGTCGCTCACGGGCGCCGGGCGCCAGGACGGCTTGTCCGGCGAGAGCAGGCCGTCGCAGAGCGCCTCGACGAAGGCGATGAAGGCGAGGCCGCCGAGGATCGCGCCCGCGACCGGCAGCAGGCGGGAGGGCAGGAGGTCGGTGGCGTCGAGGGCGTAGTAGACGGCGTAGCTGCCGACCACCGCCGGCACCGTGCCGAGCAGGATCACCCGCCACGCGCCGAGCAGCTTCTGGCGTCGCGTCGGATCGTTCTTCGTCTGGTCGCGCCGCCCGAAGCGCGGCGCGATGTTGCGACGCCCGAAATACAGGGCGACCGACACGCCGAAGGCGATGCCGAGCAGCAGCAGGTTCGCCAGCGTGCCGTTGCGCCCGAACAGGAGGAGAATGTCCGAGAGGGCGCTCTGCAGCGCCCGCATGTCGCGGGGCATGTCCGCGGCAACCCGGCTCCACAGGGTCGGCGTGAACAGGCCCTGGGAGCGCTCGAACAGCCCGCGGGTGAAGGATTCGCGGCGCCGATTCGAGATCCGGTCGACGATCTGGTCGCTCTGGACGAGCAGCGAGCGGGCGAGGCGCTGGGTCTCGTCGATACGCGCGACCGCGGCCTCCCGCTCGACGCGCTCCTGCATCACCTCGGCGCTTTCCTCCACGTCCTTCGGCTTCGGCCCGAGTTGGGTCAGGCGCTCGCGGGCGGCTTCCAGGGGGGTATCGAGCCGGTCGACGATGGTGCGGATCTCGTCGGCCACGGGCGTCAGGCCGTCGCGCAGGCGAGCGAGGTCGATGGCGGTGAGATTCTGGCGTCCCAGCTCCTTCTCGCGCTGGCTCAGGTCGGCCTTGGCCGTATCGAGCTTCGCCCGCACGGCCTTGAGCGCCTCCGACATCTCGGGCTTCGGCGGCGCGGGCTTGGCCTCCGCCGGTTTCGCCTCGGCCGGTTTCGCCTCTCCAGCTTTCGGGTCCGCGGGTTTCGAAGAGTCGGGCTTGGAAGAGTCGGGCTTGGAGGACTCGGGCTTGGAGGGCTCGGGTTTGGCCCCGGGCTGCGGCTTCGCCTGCTCAACGGCCGGCGCGGGGGCCGATGTCTGTGCGGGCGCGGAGACGGGAGCGGCGAGCAGAGCTGCGAGGAGCACGGCGGTGAGCGTCGCGAGGCGCGGGCTGCGGGTCGGCAGGCTTCGGCTCATGAGCGTCCTTTCTCGATGCGCGCCGCGCACCGGGGTCACCGGTCGGGCACAGCCTCGCGGCCCCGGGGCCGAGCGGGCGGGCAGCGCGCGGCGGGCCATGATGGCCGCGTCGCGGGGCGGGTCTGATCGTTGTGGCCGATCCTTAACGGCAAAGGACCGCCCTGCCCACCCGCCTGCTCGCCGGGAAGCGGCGCGGCGACCGCAGGGCTCCCGCGCGGCACCTGTGGGTGCGTCGTCGCGGATCGAGCGCGAACCTTCACAACCGTGTCACGCTGATATTACACTCAGGGCCGATGGACAGGGCCTTTTCGTTTCTTCGCGAGGAGGTGGCGCTGACGGCGTTCCGCGTTCAGCCCCGCCAGAATCTGGGCGTCAGTGCCCATAGCGGCCGCCGCGAGCGGCCGACGCCCGTCCCGTCCCCCGTTCCGAGAGCTTGCCCCGCCGGCCGGGACCACCTCGGGTCTGACGCGCCCGCCGGCCGCCTCCAGGCATCGCGTCGCCATAGCGGCAGGAGGTCTGCCGTCTTTCATCACTTCGGGGCAGCGCGCCGGCCGATTCCCGCGCGTTGTCCCTTGCAGCAGCCGTTCCGAGAGTAGCGCTGATGATGGACCTTCAAACCCTCGTCCTGAACGCGGATTATCGGCCGCTCTCCTACAATCCGCTCTCGCTCTGGTCCTGGAAGGACGCCTTCACCGCCCTGTTCCTCGACCGCGTCACCCTGGTGGCGAGCTACGATGTCGAGGCCCGCTCCCCGAGCCGATCGCTGCGGGTTCCGAGTGTGGTGGCCCTGAAAAATTACGTCACGCTCGCCCGGACACCGGCCTTCACGCGCTACAACATCTACCTGCGGGACGGGTTTTCCTGCCAATATTGCGGGTTGCGCCTGCCCGCGGGCGGCCTGACCTTCGACCACGTCGTGCCGCGCTCGCGCGGCGGCCTCTCCACCTGGGAGAACGTGGTCGCCGCCTGCTCCCCCTGCAACCTGCGCAAGGCGAACCGGACGCCGTCCGAGGCCGAGATGCCGCTCCTCAACGCGCCGCGCCGGCCGACGCGCTACGAGCTGCACCATCGGCAGCCCGAATTCGACCACCGGCAATACCACCACACCTGGCTCGACTACCTGTACTGGGACAGCGAGCTCGACAGCTGAGGCTATTCCGGGAAGCGGGCGGGCGGCTCGTTGTACATGGGCACCGCGTTGTTCCGCGGCAGGTAGGCGCGCACGATCACGGGCGGGCCGGCTACGACGGGTGGGCGGTAGCGCGGATCCCGATAGGCTATCTCGGGCGGAAGCGGGCGCCCCTGCCGGCGTATGACGTGCCTCCCGGATGCGGACCGCTCGATCGGCCGGTAGCCATCGGCCGCGACCGGCTGCCACGACGCGGCGAGGAGCATCGCGCCCAAGCCCAGAGGAGCGCCGATCATCAGCAGCGTGCGAAGTGCGGGCGATCCGCTCGTCATGGCCATCACGTCCCCTTCCCGCGGATCCGGTGCGCTCAGAACTTCACCGCCGCGCCGCCGCGCACGGTGTTGAGATTGGCCTTGTGCCCGTCGAAATCGTTGAAGAGCACCCATTGGTACTCTCCGCGCAGGACGATGTTCTGCGTGAGCGCGTATTCGAGGCCCGCGCCCAGTGTGACACCGCCGACAACCTTGGTTTTATCCTGATTGTAGACGACGGCAGGCCTCAAGGTGGATTGGGTCGCGCCCGGCGGGCTCGTGTTCGGATCGGGATACTGGCTGTTGAAGCTAGCGTATCCCGTGCGGCCAACCGGTATCGCCAGGCTCTTGTCCGTAAGGGCAGCATTCGATCTGACTGCTGCCTGATCGTACTCGTAAGCCTGGATCCCGACGGAGTCGGAGATCTGTGCTCGGCCAATCGCGAGGCCGCCCGTCACGAAGGGAAGGAAGTTCCCGAACGCGTACCCAGCTCTGCCTCGGATCGTGCCGTAATCCTCGATCCGCGTCGTCGACTTCCCGTCCAGGTTCACCCCGTGGAGCCAGCCATCTGTCCCCGTCGAGGAGCGGCCGATCCGATCCGAGACGGCCGCCGTTTGTTCAAACCGCGTGTAGTCGACCTCGAGGCCGAGAACGGTCTCGTCGAACTGGTAGTTGATACCCGCGAAGCCGCCGAAGCTCGTCCCATCGACGCGGCGAGAACCGCCGAGCAGGAGATCGGAGGCACTCAGGGTGCTTTCGAAATAGGTGGAACGGAGGGCATTGCCGACGATCGGCTTGTAGACATCGCGGCCGAAATTCATTGCTGCCGAGGTGTAGCCGGCCTGCGCCCCGAAATAGATGCCGCTCCAATCGATCACCGGTACGGGCGCGTCGTATTCCGGCCCGCGCAATATGCCGTAGTCGAGATCGGCGGCCTGCGCCCCCGAGATTCCGCACAGGCCAAGGGCCAACAGGACCGAGACGGTGACGGTACGCATCGAAGTCATCCCCCGGGGCAGCAACGCGACTCGATCTGCAGCCCCCATGAGGCATTGATACGCCAGTAACCTTAATGCTCCGTTTCACGCGGAGTAATTCCGCTTCCCGTAAAAGATCATGGTGCAGTCCTCTTGGATCGAAGACGGCGACCATGTTGTTTCAAGGCCATCGAAGCGCAGGAATTTCTTTGATCGGCAAATATTGCCGGGTCGATCGCCCTCGCCACGTCTCGCCCAAACGAAAACGGCGCGGATCCGATCCGCGCCGTTCGACTTCGATGTGGGGAGCTGCGCTCAGTACTTGCGGACGAGCGGTCCCGGGGCCGGCTGGTAATCGGCCATGAGCGGCGGCAGGGGAGCCGCGGCATAGCCGCCGAGCAGGTAGCGGACGCCGAGCTTCACGTCGTGCGCCTCAAGGGTCTTCACCTTGTAGCCGCCGATGCCGGAGCAGCAGTAGCTCTCGCCGAGCCCTGTCTTGGCCGAGCCGAGGTTGAGGTAGCGGTAGGCCAGCTCAACCTTGAAGTTCGAGGTCACGTCGTAGGCGAGACCGGCATGCAGCGCCCAGGCGAAGCTGGTCGTGGTCTTGTCCTTGTAGTCGTAGCGGTCCGTACGGGTCGAGTACGCGCCCGGCACGGCGTAGGGGAGGAAGTTGCCGCAGGCGTCGATGCAGTAGGCGATCGTCGGCTCGGTGCGGCGGGCATCGGTCTTGGCGCCCGACAGGGTGTTGAAGGCGACGCCGACGCCGCCGCCGACGAACGGCGTCACGCCATACCACGTGCCGAGGTCGAAATAGCCGTTGGCCAGCACGACCACGGAGTCGAAGCGCGCCTTCGAATCGTCGTCGGTCCGCGAGCGCAGGTTGACCTGCGTGTCCGGCCCGGTCGGGTTGAAGTTGGTGTAGGTGCCCTCGGTCTCGTAGCGGCGCGTTCCCTCGATGCCGTTCGAGAACCGGTATTCGCCGGTCACGTCGCCGCGGAAGAAGTTGTTGAACTGGTAGCCGACGCCGACGCCGGCGAAGGCGCCGCCACCCATCCCGGTGTTGCGATAGCTCTCGTCGTAGATCGTTGCGCCCTTGGTCTCGCCGTAGGCCGTGTACGTCGTGTTCGCGTAGGCGCTCGCGCCGACGTCACCGCGCAGGTACCAGCCGCCGCCGACCTCGACGGGGGGCGCAACCGGAGGCGGGGGCGGAGGGGGCAGCAGATCCGCGGCCTGGGCGAGGCAGGGCGCGCCGACGCTCGCGACGAGCGTGAGGGAGCGCGCCAAGGCTTGAAGCTTGGAGCGGGCCATAAGTTTTCCTTCACTGGAACGTGTGCCGGAATCTTGCTGTGCCGGCTCGGATGACGAAGGGACTTTGGCTGAAAGGTCTTAAACCGCGCTTAACGTTAAATCTTATCCTTGCGGGACCGTTGCCGACCCTGCCGAAGGCGGGAGGGATGGGGCGAATATCGGGTGCGGGCGCGACGAAGCGGCCCTTCGCGCGTTGGCTCGCCGGATGCGCGGCCGCGTTCAAGCCGGCCCCGAGATTTCGAAGCGAGACGCCATGACGCGCCTGTTCATCGCCCGGCTCCGGTCGCCCGAGGGCGAGCGACCCCTGATCACGGTCCGCGCGGCCGCCGAGGGCGAGGCCCGCCTCTTCCTGGAGGCGCACTATCCCGACGACACGGTCGAGGCCGTGGCTGAACCCGAGGATTGGGTCTCCGACTCGGATACCGGCGCCGCTCCGGGCGACATCCGCGAGCTTCAGGATGCCGCGTGGCCGGATTCGGCCGAGCCGCGCCTCTGAGGCGCATCGCCGGTGCTGCCCGAAGACGTGCGCGCGCTGGCGCTGTTGCTGCCCGAGACGATCGAGGGCGCCCATAGGGGCAACCCCGATTTCCGGGTCGGCGGCCGCATCTACGCGACGCTCTGGGTCGAGGAGGAGCGGACCGTCCTGCGGCTGCCGCCCGCGCATCAGGCGATGCTCGTCGAGGCAGAGCCCCACCTGTTCTCGCCGATCGACGGCGCCTGGGGGCGCCGGGGCTGGACGAATCTCGATCTCGCCGAGGCGGAGGAGGACACGTTGCGCGGCGCGCTGCTCGCGGCGTGGCGGCACACCGCGCCGACCGCCCTCGTCGCCGCCTACGAGCCAGCCTGAGGCGCGCTCGTCAGGCCGCGACCCGGGTCACGGCGTCGACCACCTCGTCCACCACTTCGTTGACGAGGCTGCGGTCGTCCCCTTCGGCCATGACGCGGATCACCGGCTCTGTGCCAGAGGGCCGGATCACGAGACGGCCCGCATTGCCGAGGCGCTCGCGGGCGTTCTCGATCGCCGTCACCACCGCCTCCTGGCGCAGGGGCTCGCCCGAGCGATAGCGGACGTTCTTGAGGATCTGCGGCAGCGGATCGAAGCAGTGGCAGACCTCGCTCACCGGGCGCTCCTGCCGCTTGACCACGCTGAGGAGCTGGAGCGCCGCCACGAGGCCGTCGCCGGTCGTGGCATAATCCGACATGATGATGTGGCCGGATTGCTCGCCGCCGAGGTTGTAGCCGTGCTCGCGCATGTGCTCCAGCACGTAGCGGTCGCCGACCGCCGTGCGAGCCAGCGTCAGGCCGATGCCGCCGAGATACCGCTCCAGGCCCAGATTCGACATGATGGTGGCGACGAGGCCGGGCTGGGTGAGCCGGTCGTCCTCCTTCCAGGAGCGGGCGACGACGGCCATCAACTGGTCGCCGTCCACGACCTGGCCCTTCTCGTCGACGATGATCACCCGGTCGGCGTCGCCGTCCAGCGCGATGCCGACATCGGCGCGCAATTCGCGCACCTTGCTGACGAGGGCGCCGGGCGCCGTGGAGCCGACGTCGCGGTTGATGTTGAAGCCGTCGGGCTCGACGCCGATCGAGATGACCTCGGCCCCGAGCTCCCACAGGGTCTCCGGCGCCACGCGGTAGCCCGCGCCGTTGGCGCAATCGACCACCACGCGCAGGCCGTCGAGCGTGACGTGGCGCGGCAGCGTCCGCTTGGCGAACTCGATGTAGCGGGCGTGCACGCTCTCGATGCGCTTGGCCCGCCCGAGCTCTTGCGAGGGCGCGAGCCGCTTGTGCAACTCCCCGTCGATCAGCGCCTCGATGGCGTGCTCGACCTCGTCGCTGAGCTTGAACCCGTCCGGGCCGAACAGCTTGATGCCGTTATCCTCGAAAGGATTGTGCGAGGCTGAGATCATGACGCCGATATCGGCGCGCATGGAGCGCGTCAGCATCGCGACGGCCGGCGTCGGCATCGGGCCGAGCAGCAGAACGTCCATGCCGACGGAGGTGAAGCCCGCCACCAGGGCCGTCTCGATCATGTAGCCGGAGAGACGGGTGTCCTTGCCGATGACGACACGGTGCCGGTGGTCGCCGCGCTGGAACACGAGGCCCGCGGCCTGACCCACCTTGAGGGCGAGTTCCGGCGTGATGACGCCGTTCGCGCGGCCCCGGATGCCGTCCGTCCCGAAATACTTGCGCACCTGCGTCTCCGATCGTCCACAGAGATCTTGGCCGCCACGATACCAGCATTCGCACGGCGCGGGGCGACGAGATTCCGGGGTAGTGAATCGTAACTCTCCGGGAGGAGCCGTTCACCCGCAAACACGGTCGAAGTGGGGCGAAACGAGAGAGGGCGCCCTACAGGGCGCCCTCTCGTCATCGGGTCCGGGGAGGCTCAGGCCTGAGGCTGAGGCTCCAGGCTGCCATCGTTCTCGCGGGGGCGGCCGCGCCCGGCGGTCGGCACCGGCGAGCCACGGGCGGGCGTCGGCGGAACGTCGCCGCCATCGCGCACCGGGGGCCGTCCGTTGATGAGGTTGCGGATCTCCTCGCCCGAGAGCGTCTCGTATTCGAGGAGCCCCTGCGCCAGAGCCTCGAGATCGTCCTTGCGCTCGCCGAGGATGCGGCGCGCCTCCTCGAGACCCTGCTCCACGAGGCGACGCACCTCCGCGTCGATCTTCTGGGCTGTCGATTCGGAGACGGTCTGCTGCCGCCCCATCGACATGCCGAGGAAGACCTCGTCGTTGTTGTCGCCGTAGGCGACGGTGCCCAGCTCGGGGGAGAAGCCCCAGCGCGTGACCATCATCTTGGCCAGCCGCGTCGCCTGCTCGATGTCCGACTGCGCGCCCGAGGTCACCTTCTCGGGCCCGAAGATCATCTCCTCGGCAATGCGGCCACCCATCATGATCGCGAGCCGGGAGGTCATCTGCTCGTAGCTCATCGAAAGCTTGTCGCGCTCCGGCAACTGCATGACCATGCCGAGCGCCCGGCCGCGAGGGATGATCGTCGCCTTGTGGACGGGATCGGTCGCGGGCACGTTCAGCGCCACGATGGCGTGGCCGCCCTCGTGGTAGGCGGTGAGGCGCTTCTCGTCCTCGGTCATCACGAGGGTGCGCCGCTCGGCGCCCATCATGACCTTGTCCTTGGCATCCTCGAACTCGTGCATCGTGACGATGCGCTTGCCGCGCCGCGCCGCGAGGAGCGCCGACTCGTTGACGAGGTTCATCAGGTCCGCGCCCGAGAAGCCGGGCGTGCCGCGGGCGATCGTCTTGAGGTCGACGTCGGGCGCCAGGGGAACCTTGCGCACGTGCACGCGCAGGATCCGCTCGCGGCCCGTGACGTCCGGGTTCGGCACCATGATCTGACGGTCGAACCGGCCGGGACGCAGCAGCGCCGGGTCGAGCACGTCCGGGCGGTTCGTGGCCGCGATGATGATCACGCCCTCGTTCGCCTCGAATCCGTCCATCTCCACGAGGAGCTGGTTCAGGGTCTGCTCGCGCTCGTCGTTGCCGCCGCCCAGGCCGGCGCCACGATGGCGGCCGACCGCGTCGATCTCGTCGATGAAGATGATGCAGGGCGCGTTCTTCTTGGCCTGCTCGAACATGTCGCGCACCCGGGACGCGCCGACGCCGACGAACATCTCGACGAAGTCCGATCCGGAGATCGTGAAGAAGGGCACGTTCGCCTCGCCGGCGACCGCGCGGGCGATCAGCGTCTTGCCCGTGCCGGGCGGGCCGACGAGCAGCACGCCGCGCGGGATGCGGCCGCCGAGCCGCTGGAACTTCTGCGGGTCGCGCAGGAACTCGACGATCTCCTGCAGGTCCTCCTTGGCCTCCTCGACACCGGCCACGTCGTCGAACGAGACGCGCCCGTGTGCCTCGTTCAGCAGCTTGGCCTTCGACTTGCCGAAGCCCATGGCCCGGCCCGCGCCCGACTGCATCTGGCGCGAGAGGAAGATCCAGGCGCCGATGAAAACGAGGATCGGCAGCCAGCTGACGAGGAGCTGGATGAACCAGGGCGTGTTGTCGGAGGGGGGCCGCGCCGTGATCTGCACGCCCTTGCCCTGCAACTTCGAGACGAGGCTCGGATCGTTCGGCGCGTAGGAGGTGAAGTTACCGCCGCCGACATACGTGCCGCTGACATCCTGGCCCGAGATGACCACGGACTGGATCTTGCCGGCATCGGCGTCGTTCAGGAGCTGGCTATACGCGATCTCGCTCCCGCCGCCGCGATGACCCGGGTTCTGGAACAGGGTCACGAGCGCGAGGACGAGGAGAAAGATGACGACCCAAAGGGCAAAATTCCGAAAGTTCGGGTTCATCGATCAATCCTTGGCGAGTGCGGGCCCCCTGCCGCGGACCCCTTGCCCATGACGGGGGGATCATCCTCGCACTCCGGGCCAATGTAGGTGGCGGGACCCCCCTTGCCAAGTAACTCGGAAGGCGGTTCGGGTGCCCCGGTCGTCGCGGCCCCGCGCCGCCGCGGCGGAGCCCGCGTGAGGGTGACCGTGCCGTCCCGTCCCACCGTGACGACGAGACCGCGAAGCGTGCCTCGCGCCGTCCGCGCGGCCCTGAGGGCGGGCAGCACCGTCCCGAAGGTCAGCCGCTCCAGCCGTTCCAGGCGGTGCGGCCCCTCCCCTCCCGCCGCATCGACGGCACGCTCCATCAGCCGGAGCGTCACCGCCTCGGGCCGCCCGAGCAGCGCCGCTCCGTCGAGGCGCAGTTCGAGCGCCCCGCCGGATGCGCGCGCAGCCGCGAAGCCCTCGTCGGCGGCGCGCCGCAGGGCCGCCTCGTCCCGGGCCGCGCGCTCCGCGAAGCGGGCCAGGCGGCTCGCGTCGAGCCCCTCGCGGGCCAGATCGGGCAGGAGGCGGCGCAGGCGGGCGCGGGCATAGCGGTCGTCGGCATTCGAGGGGTCACGGAGGAAGCCGATGCCCCGCGCCTCGCACCACGCGACGAGATCGGCTTTGGGGATCGCGAGGAAGGGACGGACGAGGCGCAAGCCCGGCGCGAGGTCCCGCTCGACCCGCATCCCCGAAAGACCGGCGAGGCCGCTTCCCGCGATCAGCCGCATCAGGACCGTCTCGGCCTGGTCGTCGAGGGTGTGGCCCGTCAGGATGCGGTCGGCCCCGACCTCCCGCGCCAGACCCGCGAGAAGCCGGTAGCGGGCCGCGCGAGCCGCCGCCTGGACGCCCGCGGCCGGCCGCGCCGCATTGTCCCAGGCGAGGATGCGGTGCGGCAGGCCGAGCCTGCCGGCCGCGGCGCCCACCGCGACCGCCTCGTCGCGCGATTCCGGCCTCAGGCCGTGGTCGATGGTGGCGACGTGCAGCCGCCCCGGCGCCAGGGTGGCAGCGGCGTGCAGGAGGGCCGTGGAATCCGGGCCGCCCGAGACCGCGAGGATCGCGACCGTCCCGTGGGCGAGAGCCGGCTCCAGGGCCGCGGCGACTCGGCGATCGCGGTCGGCGCGCATATCGTGCGGGCTCGCCGCGCGATCGCTCGGCGCGCATCGACCATCTGTCTCGCGAGGTGAGGCCGGGGGATCGGACGGGGCGTCGGGCACGACGAAACTCTACGCCGCCTCGCTCGCGCTTCCGAATCGCGTCGCTGGTGACGGGGCATGGCGCGGCAGGCGCCGGCCAAAGGTGCGCGACATGCTCAGGCGGCGCAGCGGGCGCGCTTCTGCTCGCGGGTCACGCCCTGGCGGACATTGGCGGAGGCGCTCGGGAACTTCCGCTCCAGCTCGGCGAGCGTCGCGCAAGCCTGCTCGCGTGCGCCGAGGGCGTGAAGGGAGGCGCCGAGCTTGAGCATCGCCTCGGGGGCCTGGGGCGAGCGCGCGTAGTCGGTCGAGACCTTCAGGAACTGCTCGGCCGCCTCGCGGTTGCGGTTGCGCTGGAGGTAGCTCTCTCCGAGCCAGAAGGTCGCCGCGGGCACCAGACCGTCGCGCGGGTGCGATTGGATGAACTGGCGCAGGCTCATTTCGGCCTGCTCATACTGGCGCTGGAGGATGTAGGCGTAGGCCACCTCGTAATCGCCCTTGGCGTCGCCGCTGCCGGTCGCCGCGACGCTGGCCTTCGGCCGCGCGGCCGGCGGGAGGGCGCCGGTGGTGCCGATGCGCGAAGGCGGTGTCAGGTCGACCGGCGCGTCGTAATCCGGTGCCGTCCCCTCGCTCTCCGCCTCCTCGCCCGCGTCGATGGCGGCCGCGGGCAGGCGCGCCGGCGCAACGGGTGCGGCCTGCACCGCCATGGGCGCGGAGGGCGCGGCGGGCGTCGTGGTGCCGAGCTGCTGCGGCGCGCCCGGCCTTCCGGGATTCTGGTCCGGGTCGAAGGCGTCGCCGCGCTTCTGGGGCTTCCCCGCACCGGGATTGGCGCCGTTCACGGGCGCGGCCCCGGCGGGCTTGCCGGCGCCGCCCTTGCCCTCCTGCAGGCGGAACTCGACGTCCTCCTGGAACTTGCGCAGCTGCTCCTTGAGCTGGCGGTTCTCGTACTGGAGGGTCTCGATCTGCCCCGCCATCATCCGCGACTGGTTCTCCAGCCGGTTGAGGCGCACCACGAACTCCGAAGCGTCCTGCGCCGCCGCCGGGAGGGCGAGAGGCAGGCTGAGGCTGAGCGCGAGCAGGAGGCGGCGAAACATGGCGTGGGCCGATCGTTGCAGCGATGGTGCGCCGCGAGATCCGCGGCGCGCCCGCACTATCAGATGCGCCGCGCGGCGGCAAAAATGCGGCGACCGCGGCTACGAGCCGGCACCGCGGTCGAGCACGGTGACAGCGCGGCGGTTCTGCGACCAGCAGGAGATGTCGTTGCAGACCGCGACCGGCCGCTCCTTGCCGTAGGAGACGGTGCGGATGCGCCCGCTCGCGATGCCGCGGGAGGCGAGATAGTCGTTCACGGCCTGGGCGCGGCGGGCGCCGAGCGAGAAATTGTACTCGCGGGTGCCGCGCTCGTCCGCGTGGCCCTCGATCAGGAACGTGTAGCGCGGATAGCGCTGCAGCCAGGCGGCCTGCTTGTCGAGCGTGGCGGTGGCGGTGGGCGTCAGGTCGGTCGAGTCCGATTCGAAGAAGACGCGGTCGCCCACGTTCACCACGAAGTCCTGGGCGCTGCCCGGCGTCGCGGCGCCGGCCCCGAAGGCGGATGCGTCGGCGAGGTCCTTGTCGTTGCTGCAGGCTGCGACGCTGAGCGCGGCGGCGAGCACCGCGGCGAGCGGGAGCACGCGGTTGCGCGCGGTCTTGAGCATGATGGTCGTTCTCCTCGGGCGGCGCCGAAGGCCGGCTGCGGTCTTCGAGGCGGTCTCCGCACTCCTGATGGCTCTGTTCTAAGGCCGAGCGGGTTAAGCGAATGTTCCGTCAACCTTGACGGTGCGTATCGAACATCCCCCGGATGCGGCGGATGTGTTTCCGCGCACCTTCGGCGTCGTCCGGGCGGCAAGGTCTCACCCGCGGAATGGGGCGCGGCTGCGGCGCCGGGGAGAAAGGACGCCGTTCGCGGCGCGGCTGTGGTGCAGCGGCAACAGGGCGGATTCAGGCCCGCGCGGCCTCGAGCAGCGCGCGGATCTCCGGCGTCGCGAGCCAAGCGTCGACCCGGGCGCAATGCAGCGCGTCCCCGGGCTGCGCGTCGTAGATCGCGAAGCTGGCGCGCAGGAAGCTCTCCAAATCGAACAGAGCCGGGAAGGCCCCTCCCACGGGCTTGTTCTTGAACAGGTACGAGCCCGTGAAGCCGAACGTCTCGGCGACCTCCGGGTAGACCGGCCAGACTACGTCGCGGATCAGCTCGTCGCCGAGATAATCGGCGACCGCGACCGGTTCCGGCGCGAGACCGCTCTCCGCCAAGAGGCGGCGGGCGATGTCCTCGACGACCATCGCCTTCGGATGGTTGATGATGTGCATGAAGGAGCCGGCCCGCGCCCAGCGCAGAATCTCCCGGTTGAGGGGAAATCCGATCTCGGCCGCGCTCGTCAGGAGTTCGCGCGAAGCCGCGTCCCAGACGTCAAGGTACCCGAGCGGCGCGAAGACCTCCTCCCGGAACAGCGTGATCGCCTGCGGCAGGGTGAGGCCGAGCCGGTGCGCCGCGAGAGCCAGAGCCGAGTGGTAGAGCCCCATCGGCGAGGGCGCGAAGTGCGGACGGCCGCGCTCCGGGCGACCGAGAACGTAGAGCGTGTCGGGGTGGAAGGCCGTGAACACGATCGTCGGGAACAGGACGATCCCGGGGCGGGCCGCGCGCAGCGCGTGGATATCGCCGCCCGGGATCAGGTCCGCCGTGAATTGCTGCGCGAAGACGTGATCATAGGCTCCGAGGGCCCGCGCGAGCGTGTCGATGTGTCCGTGATCCCGCTTCAGGCGCCCGAACGGCACGAGGTCGACCGCGCTCGCCGGCGCGAGGAGGCGCATCGCCTGCGCGATGGCTCGAGCTTGACAATTGCCGAGGACGGCGATCTTGGGCCCCTGACGGCCAGCCGTCGCCGTCTGGCGGGTTTGCCACGGCTTCGCCCAGGATGGTGCCGATAATCCGACGGCTCTGAACGCACGCCGGTGCAGGGTCGAGAGGGCCACGTGATGCGTCGGGTCTGAGCTCGTGGGATCGCGGACGTCCGGGCGCCGTCGCCGGCCGGAATGCAGCCGCCCGAGGCGGAGTTGAAGAGGCCGAGATATGGCGTTGAACCCCTACAGCGATCTACCGGCCGAGCGTTTCTGGCGCAAGGCGGTGGCCAGCGTGGCCCCGTTCGCGGTCGATCCGCGGCCCCGCACCGACTTCGCGATCTCCCGGGACGACCGGGTCGCCACCGGGGGCTCCTGCTTCGCCCAGCGCGTCGCGCAGGCCCTGCGCGCGGCGGGCTTCAACTACTACGTGACCGAGGCCGCGCCGGACGGGGTCGGGCCGGCCGAGGCCGAGGCGCGCCAGTTCGGCCTGTTCACGGCGCGCTACGGCAACCTCTACCTGTCGCGCCAGTTTCCGCAGCTGTTCGACCGCGCCTTCGGCCTGTTCGAGCCGGAGCTGAAGGCTTGGCAGCGGGAGGACGGGCGCTTCGTCGACCCGTTCCGCCCCACCGTCGAGCCGGCCGGCTTCGAAAGCCCCGAGGCGGTCATCGCCGCGCGCGAGGGACATTTCGCGTCGGTGCGCCGGATGTTCGAGACCCTCGACGTCTTCGTGATCACCCTCGGCCTCACGGAGGGCTTCCGCTGCCGGAGCGACGGGGCCGCGCTGCCGCTCGCGCCCGGGGTCGCGGGCGGGACCTTTGATCGCGATCACTACGAGTTCGTGAACGTCACCGCGGGCGAGGTCGCGGCCGACCTGCGCGGCCTCCTCGACCGGCTGTGGAGCGTGAACCCCTCTGCGCGGGTCATCGTGACGGTCTCGCCGGTGCCGATCATCGCGACCTACCTGCCCCAGCACGTGATGATCGCGAACAACTATTCGAAGTCCGTTTTAAGAGCAGGCGCGGGCGAGGCCTGCGCCATCGCCGACCCGCGCCTCGTCTATTTCCCGTCCTACGACCTTGTTGCGAGCAACGTGAATGCCGGGCGCTACTACGACGACGACCAGCGCAGCATCAACGATGCCGGCGTGCGCCACGTCATGCGCTGCTTCCTGTCGACCTTCGCCCCCGACCATGCCCGCCCGGCCGTCGCACGTTCCGCCGCGGACTCGGCCGCGGAGTTCGAGGGCACGGCGGGCGTGATCTGCGACGAGGAGCAGATCGAGCGGAGCGTCGCCTAGGCGGCGCCCTATTTCAGGTGTTTCGCGTAGGTGTCGCCGGCCTGCGCCTTCAGGTCGGCGCCCGCCTCGCGGCCGATCGCCTCCGCATCGGCGATCGGCCCGGAGCGCGAGACGCCCCAATGGGCGCTTCCGTCGGCCAGGAAGAGCAGCCCGTCGAGGCGCAGGGTCTCGCCGTCGATCCGCGCGAGCGCCGCGATCGGGGTCCGGCAGGAGCCGTCGAGCTCGGCGAGCAGCGCCCGCTCGGCGGCGATCTCGGTCGTCGTGCGGGCGCAGGCGATCGGAGCCAGCAGGGCACGGATCTCCGCATCGCCCTCGCGGCACTCGATGCCGAGCGCACCTTGCGCCACCGCCGGCAGCATCTCGTCCACGGAGAGGACGCTGCGCGCCATCGACTCCAAGCCGAGCCGCTGAAGGCCCGCCAGCGCCAGCAGGGTCGCGTCGCACTCGCCCGATTCGAGCTTGCGCATCCGGGTGTTGGCGTTGCCCCGCAGGGGCACGATCCTGAGATCGGGCCGGTGCATCAGCACCTGCGCGCCCCGCCGCAGCGAGGAGGTGCCGACGCGCGCGCCGGCCGGCAGATCGGCGAGGCCCGCCGCGTGCGGCGACAGGAAGGCGTCGCGCGGATCGTCCCGCTCCAGGATGCAGGCGATGACGAGCCCCTCGGGCAGCCAGGTCTCGACGTCCTTCATCGAGTGCACGGCGACGTCGATCTGGTCCGCGTAGAGAGCCTGTTCCAACTCCTTGGTGAACAGGCCCTTTCCGCCGATCTCGGAGAGCGGCCGGTCGAGCACCTTGTCGGCGACCGTCGTGATCACGACGATCTCGGTCTCGAGTCCCGGATTGGCCGCCACGATGCGGTCGCGGACCATGCCCGTCTGGGCAAGCGCCATCGGCGAGCCGCGGGTGCCGATGCGGAGGGGACGTTGGATCATGGGGTGGCGGGCGCTTGTGTCGTCGGGGTCGTTGCGACAGGCGTAGCTGTTCGGCGCAGGTCTGTCACCGCACCGCCGTCAGAAGGCCTGCAGCGTCAGTTCCGTGTGCTCCACGCTCGGCGGGCTCTCGAAATACGGCGAGACCATCGCCCGGTAGTCCTTCCAGGCCTGCGAGCCGGTGAAGTCCTCGGTATGGGCCTCCAGCGTCTCCCACTCGATCAGGAGCCGGTAGCGCTGCGGCTTCTCGACGGAGCGGCGGACCGTGAAGGAGCGGCAGCCCTTGGCTGCGCGGAAGATGGCCGAGGCCTCGCGGATGCCGGCCTCGAACGCCGCTTCCGCGCCTGGCCTCACGTCGATCTGGGCGATCTCGAGAATCATCGATCGGGTCCTGTGCGTGACATGTCAGCGGAGAGGTCGGCCGAGCTTGGCCGCGAGGATGCGCTGGGGGCTCTTCTCGGGGTGGGCCTGCGCCGTCACGGGCAGGTAGGCCGTCTGCTCCAGCATGTATTGCCCGCCCATGGCGCCGTGCATGACGAGGTCCGAGAAGGTCACCCAGGTCTGGCCGGGCAGGAACGCGACATCGGCCTGCGGCGCCGTCTCCTGATAGGCCGCGTCCTGCTTCAGGGCGTCGTGCAGGTGGAGCATCAGATGGTCGTATTCCGAGCGCTTCGCTTTGGTGATGCGCAAGGTGGCGAGCAGGCGCGCGGAGAGCGGCGAGTAGCCCGGCAGCCGCGGCAGGAATTTCTCCGCCATCGACCCGAAATCCTCGCCGACCCGCCAGCGGCGTGGCTGGCCGCTCGGGTTGATGTTGCGGAAGACGCGCAGGATGCGCTTCTCGCCGATCGGGTTCGAGGGGAAGGCGTCGACGTGGAGCCGCGTGTCGTCGCGCCGCCAGCTCAGCTTGCGCCGGTCGACGTCGAAGGGCCGGTAGGAGGTGCCGGCGAGGCTGATCCGGCCCGTGTATTCCGGCAGGAAGCGGTCGATCAGGCCCTGAGCGAAGGAACGGTAGCGGATCAGGACTTGGCGAAGCGCCTCCTGCTCCTCCGGAGAGCCCGCCGCGCCCTTGAGGACCGCCGCCTCGCCCCGGATGTTCACGTTCTTCGCCTTGCCGTCGGCGAAGGGCCGCTCGACGAAGCGGGTCTCGAAGGCGCTGAAGGGGAAATCGAGATCGGGGAACATCAGCACCGCCCCGTCCTCCAGCGCCTGCGCCAGGGAGCGCGCGCCCGGCGCGGCGTCGGCGCCGGAGACCGTCAGGATGGGGCTGATCATGCTGAGATACATCCTCGTGCCGCGCCGCTCGCCCGCGGTGTAGCCGAGGGGCGTGCGCCAAGCCAGCGCCGCGCGTTTTCCGGTGGATGAATCGGGGCGCGGGTTGTCAGGCCGGACCCTGCGCACCACGATTCAGCGAGCGCCGTTCCGGTCGGCGCGTCCCGCGAGGTAGCGGCCCATGGCGACGCTGAAGGAATTCGAGGAGGCCCTGCGCGAGCACGGCATGAACATGGCGCTCGCCCTGCTGGAACGCCTGCGCAAACGCGACCGCGCCACCCGCACGGTAAAGCCGGCCCGCCGCCTGACGGGCCAGAAGATGACGCCGGACCTTGCCCGGGCCATCCTCGACCTCCACGCCTCGACCGGCATGACGCAGCAGGAGATCGCCTTCAAGGTCGGGGTGAACCAGGGCCGTGTGAACGAGGTGATCAAGCGCGGCAAGTGGCTCAGCGACGATCCGCACGCGCCCGAGGCCGTCGCCCGCGACAAGGCCATCGCCCGGATGCGGGGCGACCCTCGCCCCCGCAAGGCCGCCCGCCCCGCGAAGTCGGCCCGCGGCACGAAGGAGCCCGCAGCACCGCGCAAGGGCACGAGCCAGGGGCAGCTCGCCTTCGGCGACCTGTGAGGCGCCGGAGCCTGAGCCACCATTCGAGCGTTGCCATCGGTCCATCCCGAGGGACCTCCGATGACCCGCCTCGCCCTTCTCGCCCTCGCGGTCACGCTCGCCAGTCCGGCGGCGCAGGCTCAGCGCCAATCCACCACCGACCTCACCTGCCCTCAGGCCCAAGGCATCGTGGCCCGGGCCGGCGGCATCGTGCTCGGCACGGGCGGCCCGACCTACGACCGCTTCGTCCGCGACCGCAATTTCTGCGCTCCGACCGAGTACACCCGGGCCGCCTACGCGCCGACGCGGACGGACCCGCGCTGCTTCATCGGCTACACCTGCTTCGAGCCGGGCCGCGGAGATTGGTTCGGCGATTATTGAGGATGGCGCCCAACGAAAACGCCCCGGCCGCTGGCCGGGGCGCTCCAACTCCGAACGAGCCGCGATCAGGCGGCCTGCTGGACCTGACCCTCGATCGCGGGCGCCTCGGCGGGGCGGCCGGTGGCGATCTGGATCTGGCGCGGCTTCTTCGCCTCCGGAATCTCGCGGACGAGATCGATATGGAGGAGGCCGTTCTCGAGCACCGCACCCGTCACCTGGACGTAGTCGGCCAGTTGGAACCGGCGCTCGAAGCCGCGGGCGGCGATGCCCTGGTGCAGCACCTCGACACGCTTGACCGCGTCGGCCTTGCGGTCGCCCTTCAGGGTGAGCGCATTCTCCTTGACCTCGATCGACAGATCGGCCTCGGTGAAGCCGGCGACCGCGACCGTGATCCGGTAGGCGTTCTCGCCGGTGCGCTCGATGTTGTAGGGCGGGTAGCTCGGCACCGAATCGGCGCTCACATACTGGTCGAGGGCCGAGAAGAGACGGTCGAAGCCGACAGTCGAGCGGTAGAGGGGAGCAAGATCGAACTGACGCATCACATATTCTCCACAAGAAGCAACATGCTATCTGCAAGGTCCGCCCAGGGGCCGGACCGGTATCGCGCCGCCTGATGGCCGGCGCAGACTGGATATCGGGGCACTCCCGCCACGCTGCAAGAGCTCGAATGCTGCCGAACTGCGAAATTTTTGCGGCCTCCCTCACTTTTTCCGGACGAGCCCTGAGCCGATGCTGACCCTGCGTTCCACGCCCGGCAATCCCGTCCCGCCCGGCGGCGTCCTCGTCCCCGTGCGCACCGCCGACGGGCTCGAATTGCGCGCGGCCACCTGGCGGCCGACGACCCGGACGGTGAAGGGCACAATCTGCCTGTTGCAGGGGCGCGCCGAGTTCATCGAGAAGTACTACGAGACGATCGGCGACCTGCGCCGCCGCGGCTTCTGCGTCGTCGCCTTCGATTGGCGCGGCCAGGGCGAGTCGGCCCGGGAGGTCGACAATCCGCACAAGGGGCATGTCGCCCGCTTCGACGATTACCGGCTCGACCTTCTTGCCGTCGCGGAGAGCGTCCTGACGCCGCTGATGCCGCGCCCGCATCTCTGCCTCGCCCATTCGATGGGCGGATGCGTCGCCTTCACCGGCTCACTCGAAGGCTGGCTCCCCTTCTCGCGCCTCGTCACCGTCGCGCCGATGCTGTCGATCAGGATGGTCAGCTGGCCGGCCGGCGTGTCGGTCCTCGCCCGCACCCTGCAGCGGCTCGGGCTCGGTACTCGCTTCGTGCCCTTCGGCAGCGCGGTCTCCATCGCCTCGAAGCCGTATCCCGGAAACCGCCTCTCGCGTGATCCCGAGCGATATGCCCGCAACGCCGCCGCTGCGACGGCGGTCGGGGCCGGCGCTGTCGGAGATCCGACCGTCGCGTGGCTGGCCGGCGCCTTCCGGGCCATGGCGCGCCTGCGCGATCCGCGCGTGCCGCCGCGCATCACGGTCCCGACGCTCATCGTCGCCGCGGGCGCCGACCCTGTCTGCGGCACGGCCCAGACGGAGCGCTTTGCCGCTCGCCTGAAGGCCGGTCACATCCTGGTGCTGCCGGATGCCCGCCACGAGATCCTCTCGGAGCGCGACGCGATCCGTGCGGACTTCTGGGCCGCCTTCGACGCCTTCATGCCGGGAAGTCTCGCGCTGGAGGATGCGCGTGACGGGGCGCCGGCCGCGATCAGCGCCTGAGCCTTTCCGAGGGCGTCACTCGTCGAGGTCGCCAGCGAGGTCCTTGGGCCTCACGAAACGTTCGAGCGTGCCGCCGCCCCAGCCGATCTCGGACCAAGAGGCGGCCTCGAAATCGATCACCGCGACCGCGGCGGTCGGAAACTGGGTCCGCAACCGGTTACGGGCCGCCGCGTCGCCGCGGCCGACGAGTTTGACGGCGAGATCCTGCATCCCCGGATTGTGCCCGACGAGGATGACGCGACCGGCCTCGTCCGGAGCGCTGCGGATCGCTGCGAGGAGCGCCGAGGCCGGCGCCTCGTAGATCGTCCGCACGGTTTCGGTCCGCACCGCTCCGAGCGCAGCCGCGACCGCTTCCCAGGTCTCCTGCGTGCGCGCGGACGGTGAGACGAGCGCGAGATCGGGCCGAAGCTCCTCATCGGCGAGATAGCGGCCCATCAGGGGGGCCGCCTGCCGGCCGCGGGGATTGAGCGGGCGGTCGAGGTCCCGCAGCCCCGGCGGCCGGTCGGACTTCGCGTGGCGCAGGAGGATGAGGCGGCGCAAAGGCGTGATCCTCAGGCGAAACCGACGACGGGATGCGGCACGTAGGGCTGCTCCAGCGCCCTCACCTCCTCGTCGGTGAGGACGAGATCGAGGGCCGCCACCGCGTCGTCGAGATGGGCCGGCCTCGAGGCGCCGACGATCGGGGCAGCGACGCCCGGTTTGCTCATCACCCAGGCGAGCGCGACCTGCGCCCGGCTGACGCCGCGCGCCCTCGCGATCTCGGCGACCGTGCGCACGATCGCCCGGTCGGACTCCTCGGCGGCGCCATAGAGGGTGCGGCCGTAATCGTCCGAATCCTGGCGGCGGCTCGTCTCGTCCCAATCGCGGGTGAGCCGCCCGCGGGCCAGAGGGCTCCAGGGCAGCAGCGCAACCCCCTGGTCGGCGCAGAGCGGGTGCATCTCGCGCTCCTCCTCGCGATGGAGGAGGTTGTAATGGTCCTGCATCGTCGCGAAACGGGTGGAGCCCCTCAGGTCGGCGGTGAAGAGCGCCTTGGCGAATTGCCACGCGAACATCGAGGACGCGCCGATGTAGCGGGCCTTGCCCGCCTTCACCACGTCGTGGAGGGCTTCCAGCGTCACCTCGATCGGCGTGTCGTAGTCCCAGCGGTGGATCTGGTAGAGGTCGATGTAGTCGGTCCCGAGCCGCTTCAGGCTGGCGTCGATGGCCGAGAAGATCGCCTTGCGGGAGAGGCCACCCGCGTTCGGCTGGTCCTTCAGCGGGAAGAAGCACTTCGTCGCCAGCACGATCGCGTCGCGGTCGGCATGGTCGCGCAGCGCCCGCCCGACGATCTCCTCGCTGGTCCCGTCCGAGTAGAAATTCGCCGTGTCGAAGAAGTTGATGCCGAGGTCGAGGGCTCGCTTGATCAGCGGGCGACTCTCGTCCTCGCCCATCGTCCAGGGATGGGGTCCCCGCTCGGGCACGCCGTAGGTCATGCAGCCGAGACAGATCGCGGAGACGTCGAGGCCGGTGCGGCCGAGCTTCTTCATGCGCATGGCGGGCTGTCCGTCGGGATCGCGGGGCGAAATCCCTATCTGGGCCGCCGGAGCCGGATCGCCAGGGCTCTCAGCCGCCCCTGCCCTCCCGGCGCATCATGAAGGCGAGCTTCTCGAACAGGCTCACGTCCTGCTCGTTCTTGAGGAGCGCGCCGTGCAGCGGCAGGATCAGCCGGCGCGGATCGCGCTCGCGCAGCTCCTCGGGGCCGATATCCTCCGAAACGAGGAGCTTCAGCCAGTCGAGGAGTTCCGAGGTGGAGGGCTTCTTCTTGAGCCCAGGCGCCTCGCGGATCTCGAGGAACACCCGCAGCGCCTCCTCGACGAGGCGGTGCTTGATGCCCGGATAATGCACGTCCACGATCTGCTTGAGCGTCTCCGCGTCCGGGAACTTGATGTAGTGGAAGAAGCAGCGGCGCAGGAACGCGTCCGGCAGCTCCTTCTCGTTGTTCGAGGTGATGATCACGATCGGGCGACGCACGGCCCGCACCGTCTCGCCGGTCTCGTAGACGTGGAACTCCATCCGGTCGAGCTCGGTGAGGAGGTCGTTCGGGAATTCGATGTCGGCCTTGTCGATCTCGTCGATCAGCAGCACAGGGCGCTCGGGCGCCGTGAAGGCCTCCCAGAGCTTGCCGCGGCGGATGTAATGGCCGATCTCGGAGACGCGCGGGTCGCCGAGCTGCGAGTCGCGGAGCCGTGAGACCGCGTCGTACTCGTAGAGGCCCTGCTGCGCCTTCGTGGTCGACTTGACGTTCCAGGTCAGGAGCGGGGCGCCGAGCCCCTTCGCGATCTCCTCCGCCAGCACCGTCTTGCCGGTGCCGGGCTCGCCCTTCACGAGAAGGGGCCGCTCCAGCACGATGGCGGCGTTGACCGCGACCGTCAGGTCGGTCGTCGCGACGTAGGACTCGGTTCCGGTGAAGCGCATCGGCGTCTCGCGGCTGCGGGCTGAGGTCGCCCGGTTACGCGGCGGAGGCCGAGCTCGCAAGCGGGATGCCGTTCGGCGCGGTCTATAACGACTTGCCGTCGTGCCAGACGCAGTTGCTGGCGAGGATGCCGAGGTTGACGTCCGATTTCTGCGGCTGCGGCAGCACCTTGCCGTCCATTGCCAGGTCGATCTTGATCTCGACCTGACCCTTCGGCTCGTTCGAGCGGCGGGAGAAGTAGCAATATTGCTGGAACGGCTTGTCCTCGTTCGCCCGGAAGTTCCAGCCGGAAACGATCTGCCCGTCGAGATAGGGGACCTGCTTGAACACGGTGAAGGTCGTGTTCACCGGCGCCTTCGAGGCCGGGGTCGCGTCCTGGCCGAGCTGGGCCTGTGTCGGCGTCGGCACGCCGCCGCCGCCCTTCGGCAGGCCCTCGACGCGCAGGGTGTTGTCGGTGAGGGTGACCTCGCCCTTGGTCTTCAGGGTCACGTCGGAGAGGGCGGCCTGCATCGCGGCGGCGATGCGCTCGGCCGCCGTGTCGAACTGGTTCAGGGTGGCGTAGCCGTAGGCCGCGGCGCCGATGCCGACGCCGAGAAGCGCGGAGAACACGCCCGCACCCGCCGCGCGGAACAGGAAGGCGCGGGCCGCGACGATACGAGCCTCCGCCCGCAGGCGACCGTTGACGTGCTGCGCGAGCGCGACGTTCTCGGGTGATCCGGGGGCGAGGTAGCTCATGCACCGGCTCCCGCGCTGCCCGCGGCCGGGCTCACCGCCGGCCCGGGACGCCGTTCGAGGGGGATCGCCGCGCCGGAAGCGACCGCGTCCTTCACCGATTTCTGCAGCGAGGCGTTGACCTCGCGCACGATGCCCTCCGCGAAGGGCGCCAGCATGTAGTTCGTCGCCTCGGGATTCACCGTGGCGCCGAGGTCGTCCTCGTCCATGAAGGTCTTGCGCACCGACACCGCGGAGAGGGCGAGGATCGTCGAGGCGAAGGCGGCGCAGAGGGCGGGCACGAACACGAAGATGCGCAGGAAGGCGTGGACCTGGGCATCCGTCACCTCGATCGGGTCGACGCCGTAGACCATCGCCGTGAAGGAATGCAGCTGCGAGCGGTTGACCGCTTGCCGGTAGGCCTGCTCGGCGTCGGCGACGCGCCGGTCGGCCGAGCCGCGGTCGAGTTGGGCGCGGGCCTTGCGCGCCTCCTCCAGGTCCTTCGTCAGGGCAGACCGGTCGGCGCCCGCCTTCGCGACGCTCGCCGAGAGCGTCGCGACGCGCGGATCGGTGACGCATTTCAGGTTCTGGTAGCGCACGCCCTTGCTGTTCGTCCCGAACACCTTCTCGCAGCGCTGCGCCGGCAGGCCCGCGAGTTGCGAGGCATTGTCGGCCGAGCGCTTCTCGATCTGGTCGAGCTCGTTCGTGTACTGCGCGACGCGGGCATCGGCCGAGGCGATGCGGGTGTCGAGGCTCGCCCGGTCGGCCTGGGCGTCCTTCAGCGCGGTCTTGGTGCGCGCGGCCTCCATCAGGCGAGGATGGAACATCATCTCGCCGAGCTGCGAGACGGACTTCGTGGTCACGCCCGCCGCGAAGATGATGCCGACGATGGCGAGGCCGCGCACGAAGTAGGAGCGCTGCGTGCGCGCCAGGATGCCGAGCGGCACGCGGCACAACTCGACCGCCGCGTAGACGAGCGGCGCGAGCAGCATGAAGTAGAAGCTCTGGTCGTTCCCGTCACTGTAGACGCCGGCGAACAGCCATGCGCCCGCGAGCGAGGCGCCGATCACCATCGCCTCGACAAGGTAGGCGATGCCGACATAGCCCCACTTGATGCGGTAGCCCCGCTCGACGTGGCGCGCATGGCGCCACTTCTGGGATTCGAGGATCCAGTCGCGCTTCTCGCGCTGGACGTCCCGGCTCGGGGGCGAGTTGGACAGCCTGAACATGGGCACCCGGGTTCCGTGCTCCGCCACGAAAGGTTGAGCTTAACACTCCGTTAATCGATCGGCGTGTGCGGGAATTGTGCCGTTTTTGCGTTGCGTCAGGGCTATCCACCGCCAACGGTGCGGTGGTTGCCGAAATACCTCATGTCCTCGCTGATCGCGTCTGAGAGGCGCCGTCCGGTTGTTGCGCGACCGCGGCAGGCGTGGGATGGCCGCCGGGGCGGTGTGCGGACGCGCGGTTTGCGGTTGCCGGCATTCCCTCGCCCTCCCATGATCGCGGCATCGCTCCTGCTAGGCGGCCCGCGACCCCGCCCGACGAGAGGCTCACGCGGACAGCCGATGCCCGAGGTCCACGCCGGCTCCTACAAGGAAGCGATCCTCTTCCTCGTCACCGCGGGCATCGTCGTGCCCCTGTTTCACCGGCTGCGGATCAGCCCGGTGCTCGGGTTCATCGGCGCCGGTGCGCTTCTCGGCCCGTTCGGCCTCGGGCGCCTCGCGGACGAGGTCCATTGGCTCTCCGTCGTCACGATCGCGAACCGCACGGAGATCTCGCACCTCGCCGAATTCGGCGTGATCTTCCTGATGTTCATGATCGGGATCGAGCTGTCCTGGGAGCGCCTGCGCACGCTGCGCCGCCTCGTCTTCGGCCTCGGCTCGATCCAGGTTCTGTCCTCCGCCCTCGTCCTGGGCACGATCCTCTACGGCCTGCGGGTGCCGCTCGCGGGTGCGGTGATCGTCGGGCTGGCGCTCGCCCTGTCCTCCACCGCGGTCGTGCTGCCGGTGCTGGCCGAGCAGAAGCGCCTGAACACGCCCGCCGGCCGCGCGAGCTTCGCGGTGTTGCTGTTCCAAGACCTCGCCGTGGCGCCGATCCTGTTCGCCATCGCAGTGCTCGGGCGCAGCGACACCGCGAATGTTGGAGGGGCCTTGGCGCTGGCGCTTGGTCAGGCCGCGGTCGCCCTCGTGCTGATCGTCGTGGCGGGCCGCCTCGCCCTGCGACCGCTGTTCCAGCTCGTCGCGCGGACGCGCTCGCCCGAGCTCTTCATGGCGGCCTGCCTGCTCACCATCGTGGCGACGGCGCTGACCGCGGCCGCGAGCGGGCTCTCGATGTCGCTCGGCGCCCTCGTGGCCGGCCTGCTCCTTGCCGAGACCGAGTACCGCCGCGCGATCGAGGCGACGATCGACCCGTTCAAGGGGCTGTTGCTCGGCGTGTTTTTCGTCTCCGTCGGCATGAACATCGATCCGGCGCAGCTCGTCGCGGCGCCGGGCACGATCCTCGGCCTCGCTTTCGCGCTGATCGTCATCAAGGCCGCCATGGTGCTCGTCGCCGCCCCCGTGATGAAGGTGACCCGGCCCGTCGCTCTGGAGGCCGCCCTGCTGCTGGCGCCCGGGGGCGAATTCGCCTTCGTCCTCGTCGGCGGTGCGATGACGGCGGGTCTCGTGCCGGAGGGCGTCGGCGGAGCGGCGCTCATCGTGACCACGGTGTCGATGGTCGCGATCCCGGCGCTCGCCGCGATCGGGCGGCGGGCCGGCAAGCGCATGGCCGGCTCCCAGCTCGGCCGCGCCCGGGCCGAGCCGCCCCCGGACAAGATGCAGAACCGGGTCATCATCGCGGGCTACGGCCGCGTCGGGCGGATGGTCGGCGAGATGCTGGCGCGCCACAAGATCCCGTATCTCGCCCTCGACTCGGACGCCGCCCGCGTCGCGGAGCAGCGGCGGCTCGGCAACCCGGTCTATTTCGGCGACTCGGCCAATCCTGAATTGCTGCGGCGCTGCGAGATCGCGACTGCACGCGCGCTCGTCGTCACCTTGGACAATCCGCGTGCCGTCGAGGCCGTCGTCGAGGCGGCGCGCGCCGAGCGGCGCGACCTCACCATCGTCGCCCGCGCACGCGACGCGCGCCACGCCACGGCCCTCTACGACCTCGGCGTCGACGATGCCGTGCCCGAGACGATCGAGGCCTCCCTTCAGCTCTCCGAGGCCGTGCTCGTCGATGTCGGCGTGCCGATGGGCCTCGTCATCGCCTCGATCCACGAGCGACGCGACGAGTACCGCGTCATGCTGAAACGGAAGGAATCCGAGGCGCGCCCCACCTTCCGGGCGCGGCGGACGGTGGGCAAGACCGTCGAGGCGCGCGAGGCACCCGCGAAGGACGAGCCCGGCACCGTCAGCAAGCGCGCGTGATGCCCGGTTTCAGGGATGCGCCTGCGGGCCGTCCTCGCGCGGCGGTCGCGCGCGGGTCCGCCTCTCCGTCGGCTCGAAGCCGGGCGCGAAGCTGCACCGGTAGGTCACCGCGTCGGGCGGTCCGATCGCCGTGTCGAGGGGCACCGTGACGGTGTCGCCAGAGAAGCGCCAGCGCCGCACGCCCTTGTCCCAGTAGAGCCAGACCGTGGTGGGATGACCCTTCACGGCGAAGATCGCGGCCTTGCGCGACAGGGCCTGCACGGTCCGGGGCTCGTACATGCCCTTGGCCCGGTAGGCGTCGCGCGCGGCCTCGGGTTGCCGGTCCATGAAGGTATTCTGCACGATCTGAATCGTCGCGCCGGGCCTCTCAAGGAACCGCTTGAAATCGCTCAGGGAGCGCAAGACGACGGCCATGACGCACTCCTACTAGAGCCGACCGCTGAGGTTACATCCTGTGCATGAACCGTGCCTGATCTCGTCTTGATTTCGATGACAATGAAGTGCCGGTCGCGAGAGACTCGTGACTACCTATCAACAGGAAACGGGACTTATACCCAGGATTCCTGTTCGCGTCCGGCCGGCGCATCTGTCGGTCATTCGGTCAGATACTACTTCTGCTTGAATCAAGTCCAAGCAGGTTGCGGCTGCCTCCGACCCCGCGATCGCGCGTGCCGCTTGACCTCGCCCCCCGCTTGCGCCGATCTCGCGCGATGCTGTTGCAGTTCTTCACCGCCCTCCGCGAGGCCAAGGTTCCGGTCACCTTGCGCGAGTACCTGACGCTGCTGGGCGCCCTCGAGCGCGATCTGGCCGGCAAGCAGGTGGATGAGTTCTACCTCCTTGCCCGGACCGCCCTCGTCAAGGACGAGCGCAACCTCGATCGGTTCGATCGAGTCTTCGGCACCGTCTTCAAGGGCTTGGAGACGCTGGCGGAGGGGGCTGCGCCCAGCGCGATCCCGGAGGAGTGGCTGCGCAAGCTCGCCGAGAAGTACCTCACCGAGGCCGAGAAGGCCGAACTGAAGGCGCTCGGCTGGGACAAGCTGTTCGAGACCCTGAAGCAGCGCCTCGCCGAGCAGAAGGAGCGGCATCAGGGCGGCTCGAAATGGATCGGCACCGGGGGGACTTCGCCTTTCGGTGCCTATGGCTACAACCCGGAGGGGATCCGCATCGGGCAGGACGGCAACCGCAACTTCCGCGCCGTGAAGGTGTGGGACAAGCGCGAGTTCCGCGACCTCGACGACGGCGTCGAGCTCGGCACGCGCAACCTGCGCCTCGCCCTGAGGCGCCTGCGCCGCTTTGCCCGGACGGGGGCCGCGGAGGAGCTCGACCTCGACGGTACGATCCGCGAGACCGCTCGTCAGGGGTATCTCGACGTGAAGCTGCGGCCGCAGCGGCGCAACGCCGTCAAGGTGCTGCTCTTCCTCGACGTCGGCGGCTCGATGGACTGGCATGTGGAACTTGCGGAGGAGCTGTTCTCAGCCGCGCGGTCCGAGTTCAAGCACTTCGCGCACTTCTACTTCCACAACTGCCCCTACGAGGCGGTGTGGACCGAGAATGCGCGCCGGCACGATGCGCGCACGCCGCTCCTCGACGTGATCCGGACCTATCCGCCGGATTACCGGGTGGTCTTCGTCGGCGACGCCTCGATGAGCCCCTACGAGATCGCGATGCCGGGGGGCTCGGTGGAGCACTGGAACGAAGAGGCCGGAGCGGTCTGGCTGCAGCGGGTTCTCGACCATTTCCCGAAGGCGGTCTGGCTGAACCCGGTTCCGCACGAGAACTGGGCCTACACCCAGTCGATCGCGATGGTCCGGCGGATTGTCGCCGAACGCATGTTCCCGCTGACGTTGGAGGGGCTGGACGGGGCGATGCGGGCCCTCGTGCGCTGAAGCCTGCCGCCCGGCTCCTGACCTTGCCGCTAACCTTGCCGCGCGGGCGTCGTCACGCTCAGCCCGTCGAGTTCGGACGTGATCCGGATCTGGCAGCAGAGACGGGAATTGTCGCGCACGTCGCTCGCGAAATCGAGCATGTCCCGCTCCATGTCCTCGGCGGTCCCCACGACCTCCGCCCAGGGCTCGTTGACGTAGACGTGGCAGGTCGCGCAGGCGCAGGCGCCCCCGCATTCCGCATCGATGCCGGGCACGTTGTTGCGCAAGGCCGTTTCCATCACGGTCGCGCCGACGCTGCCCTCGACCGTTCGGGCCGTGCCGGCATGGTCGACATAGGTGATCTTCGGCATCGCGGGCTCCAGGCTCGTCCAACGGGCGACAACGGTCGTGCGGCGGCGCCTGCTTGGCGGGGCCGGAAGCGGATTGCAAGCGCGCGCGCACCGAGAACAGAGATTCTTGGGCCCTTACGCCGAAGCGCGGCCCCTGTTCCCGCTCGCAAAGCCGGGACCGCTTTTGCCGCAGGGGAGTGCGGGCAGCATCACATGGCGCGCGGGCGGTCGATCTCCGCGAGCGCTGCGGCGACCGCCCGCTCGAGCGCTTCGAGATCGGCCATCCCGCTCGCGCCACCTCGTCGCAGATCCTCCTCGACCCGCGCGGCCGACGCCGCCACGGCCGCGGCGCCGACCCCGAGCGCCGACCCCTTCAGAGTATGGGCCCGGTCCGCCCGCTCGCCGGCCGACACCTTCGCGTTCACGATGCCGGGGAGCAGCGCGCGGCACTGCCCTGCGAAGAGGCCGAGCAGTTCCGCGGCCAGAGGCTTGTCGCCGAAGGTCTGCGCGTCGAGATGGGCACGGTCGATGGCGGGTTCGTCCTGCACCGTACGGGAGCCCTCGTGCTATCCACAGGAGCGCCCGTGGCCACGGCAACCGTTTAAGCCTTGGGGCGCCAAGGGATAAAGCGGTCCGCGCGGCCCGACCGGCCGTGTGGTAACCATTCCGTTAAGGTTTTTTCGAGCGCTCCGTCGGCTCGGGTATCCGGGGCCGCCGCCGAGGGCTAAACTTCCTTGGTAAACGGGAATTTCTGTCTCCGCTTCCGGACGCGGCCGGCGGCGCGGGACTGCGCGTGGCGAGGCGTTGCATGGCGACCGAGAAAAAGCTGAAGGATCCGGCGGAGGCGGCGCTGTCTGCGATCGAGCAGGCGCTGAACCTCGACCTCCTGACGCCTGGTGCCGAGAAGCGCTCCGAGCCGCGCCTGCCGGATGTCGGCGACAACGACCCGCTGGACGAGCCGAACGGCCGCCAGACCCCGCCCCGCCTCAGCTTCGACGAGCCCCTCGCCTCGGACGTGCCGCCGCCGGACCGCAACCGGCCGCATCGCGAGGGCGGGCTCCTGCCGCCGGACCGCTCCCTCGTCGCGAACGACGACCGCCGCAACATCGGCATCCTGCAGCAGACCCTGCGGGTGCGGCCCTCCCGCAAGCCCTACCTGATCGCCGCCGCCGCCTCCTTCCTGTGGCTCAACAGCCTCGTCCTGCTGGCCTGGAGCCAGTCCGGCGGCGAGCTGAAGGGTTTCCTTCTCGGCCTCACCGCCTTGCAGGCGACCGTCGGTGCCGCCGCGGTGCTGGGCCCCATCCTGCTCTTCCTCATCACCGCGATGCTGGCGGTGCGCGCGCAGGAGATGCGCCTCGTCGCCCGCGCGGTGGGCGAGGTCGCGGTGCGCTTGGCCGAGCCCGAGAGCTTCTCGACGGACGCGGTGCTCACGATGTCGCAGACCGTGCGCCGCGAGGTCGCCGCCGTCGGAGACGGCGTCGAGCGGGCGCTGGCCCGCGCGGGCGAGTTGGAGACCCTGGTGCGTGGCGAGATCGCCACGCTGGAGCGTGCCTATTCCGACAACGAGATCCGCATCCGCTCCCTCGTCGACGAATTGGTCGCCCAGCGCGAGTCGATCGTCGCCAATGCCGAGCGCGTGCGCGGTGCGATCGCGGGCACGCATCAGAGCCTGAGCCAGGAATTGGAGGGGGCGGCCGAGCGCATCGTCACCGCGATGACCGGCGCGGGCGAGCGCGTGACCAGCGCTCTCGACCAGAGGGGCGAGGCCATCACGAGTGCGCTCGGCGATCGCGGCGACGCGATCACGGCGGCGCTCGGCGAGGCGGGCGACCGTGTCGTCGAGGTCGTGTCCGGGCGCGGCGACGATCTCGTCCAGCGCCTCGTCACCACGAGCGAGGGCGTGCGTTCGAGCCTGACCGAGGTCGGAAACGCCCTCACCCAGTCGCTGGAGAACCGCGCCGACGAGGTGACGCGCGCCTTCGAGCGCACCGGCAGCCTGCTGACCTCGACCCTCGCCGACAATGCCGGGCAGGTGGCCCGCACCCTGGCCGAGACGGGGACCGGCGTCATCGAGGCGCTGGACCGCCAGGGCGGCGCCGTACGCGAGAGCTTCGAGCGGTCCGCGCAGGGGCTGGAGAGTGCCTTCCTGTCCCGTGGCAGCGAGCTCACCGAGCGCTTCTCGTCGACGGGCGGCGAGATCACGGCGCGCTTCGCCGAGATCGGCGAGGGGCTGCGGGCGCATTTCGCCGCCACCGGAACCGCGCTCACCGACGATCTGGCCGGACGCGGTGCCGGCCTGCGTGCGGAGATCGAGGCCGCGGGCGCGAACGTGTCCGAGATGATCGAGTCCCGAGGCCGCGAGACCCAGGCCGGGCTCGCCCTCGCCGCGAGCGGTATCGTGGAGAGCTTCTCCCAGCGCGCCACGGGCCTGCGCGACGACCTCGTCGGCTCGGTCGAACGCCTCGCGGACACGATGGGCCGCAACGGCGGCGAGCTCGCCGAGCGCATCGAGGCGGTCGCCGACCGCCTGCACGAGACGATTTCCGTTCAGGGCTCGGGCCTGGAGACCAACCTCGCCGCCGCCGGCGAGCGCCTCGGGAGCCTCGTCGTCACGCGCACCGACGCCGCCACGCAGGCTCTCGAGGGGGCTTTCGCGAGCCTTGGGGCGACCTTCGCGTCCAACGCGGAGGCCACCCTCGCGACCCTGCGCGCCACCGTCGAGGGCCTCAACGCCGATCTCGGCGGGCGCTCCGCGGAGGCGGCCGACACGATCCGCCGCAGCGCGGAGGAGACCACGGTCGCCCTGGGCGCGAGCACGGCCGAAGCCGCACAGGCTCTGCGCCGCTCGGCGGCGGGCGCCACGGGCGAGCTGGAGGCCCGCACGGTCGAGGCGGTGCAGATCTTCGAGCGCCGGCTCTCCGCCACCGCCGAGGCCCTGGCCACCCGCACCGAGGAGGCCGCCGCACATCTGCGCGACCTCACCGAGTCGGCGACGGGGGCCGCAGCCGAGCGCGCCGCCGCGCTCGTGGCCCGCTTCACGGAGGCGACCGAGGCGCTGCGCACCGCCACCGACACCGGCGCGAGCGCGCTGGAGACGCGCGCCGCCGGCCTTCTGGCGGATTTCCGGAGCCAGGCCGAGGGCCTGCACGGGCAGATGGGCGACCGGGTCGAGACGTCGCTCGAAGCGCTGCGGCGCACGCTGGCGGAGCTTCAGGCCGCGGTCGCGGAGCGGACCGAGGAGGCGACGGGCGCCATCGCGCGGGCGGCCGACGCCCTGGGCACCGACATCGCCTCGCGGATCGGCGACGTCGAGACCGCCTTCGGCACGCACAGCCGTGGCATGACGGACCTGATCACGCAGCATGCGGAGGAGGCCCATGGCCGCCTCGCCACGACCGGCCGCGACATCGTGCTGGCGGTGGCGAGCCAGGGCGCGAGGGTCGCCGACGCCCTCAACCAGACCGGTGCGAGCTTCGCCGAGACCGCGGAGAGCCGAGCCCGCGCCATGGACGAGGTGCTCGGCAACCGGCTCGCGGCCCTGCAGGAGACGATCGCGCGCGGCGACATCCTGGCCGATCGAATCTCCCGCGACACGAACTCCCTGAGCGAGGTCGTCACCGGCCGCCTGGAGGAGATGGATCGCGTCATCACGGTCCAGGGCAAGGCGGTGGCCGAGAGCATCGCCGAGCGCGCCCGCGAGGCGCGGGAGATCGTCGAGACTCATCTGGGTGCCCTCGAAGAGCGCACGGCGAAGCGCTCGGAGGAGATCGGCGAGACCTTCGCCACCCTCGTGACCCATATCGACGGCCATCTCGGCACCCGGGCCACGGCCCTCAACGAGACCCTGATCGTGCGCACCGGCGAGATGGCGCGGATCATGGCCGAGGGCAGCCGCGACCTGATCCAGGCGCTGGACGCCCGGGCCGACAACATGGCTCAGGACATCGCGGCCCGCTCCGCCAGCCTGGGCGACGCCCTCGCAGCCCGCAGCGCCGAGATCGGCGAGCGGCTCGACGGCCAGACCCGCGACCTCGCCCAGCGCCTCGACGAGGGCGCGAGCCGCTTCGATACCGGCGTCCTTGCCCGGCTCGAGGCCATCGGCACGGCGCTGGAGGAGCGCAGCCGCCTCATCGATGAGACCTTCGGCTCGCAGGCCTTCGAGGCGATCCGCCTGATCGAGGCGCGCACGCGCTCCGTGGACGAGGACCTCGCCAGCCGTACCCGCGAGTTGATCGACCTGATCCAGACCCGGACCGGAGAGGCGGACGCGGCGCTCGCCGCTCGCGCGGACGCGATCCGCGCCGCCTTCGCCGAGCGCGCGGACGGCCTCGGCCAGCTCATCGACGAGCGCACCGCGGCGATGTCGAGCGAGCTCGACGAGAAGGGCCGCATCGTCTTCGGCGCGATCGGTGGCCGCGTCACCGAGCTGGCACGCCTGTTCGACCGGGGCGGCACCTCCCTCGCCGAGCTCATCGAGAGCCGCGGCGACAGCGTGCTCGCCAAGCTGCGCGAGACCATCGCCGAGGCCGACAGGATGCTCGGCGACGGAGAGGGCCGCCTCGGCCGCACCCTCGACACCCGCACCGCGGACATTTCGGCGCTTCTCGACGAAGGCGTCCGGACGGTGCACGGGCTCCTCGACGCGCGGACGAGCGAGATGCGCATGCTCCTCGACAGCCACGCCCGCACGCTCAGCGACAGCCTCGACGGGCGCCTCGGCCCGCTGCACGACGCCCTCGACGAGCGCGGCCGCGACCTCGTCGCCACCATCGAGACGACGCTCGGCCGCGCGGCGGGCAGCCTCGACGACCGGACGCGCCACCTCGGCGGCCTGTTCGACGAGCGCCTGCGCGACCTCGACGCGCTGGTCGAGGGCCGCGGCCTGCATCTCGCCGAGACGGTCGACGCGCGCGCTCAGGGTCTGCGCGCCCTGTTCGACGAGGTGCTGCACGGGCTCGATCGTCTGGTCGAGACCCGCACCGGCGCCTTCACCGAGCAGGTCGACGCCCGCAGCCGTACCCTGGCCGGCCTCTTCGACGAGCGTCTGCGCGAGCTCGACGGGCTGGTCGAGGGCCGCACCGCCGCGCTCGCCCGCACCATCGAGGCGCAGGGAAGTGCCCTCACGCAGGCGGTCGATTCGCGCAGCGAGGCCTTCACGGGTCGCATCGACAGCCGCATGAAGACGTTCGCGACCCTCGTGGCCTCTCGCGGCGATGCGCTGGCGACCGCCTTCGACGACCGCCACGACGCCTTCGCCGCGCTGATCGAGGAACGCATCGTCGCGATGGCGGCCGCCCTCGACGAGCGGGCGCGCAGCCACGCGGCCCTCGCCGACGCGCACACGGAGGCGCTGGGCGCGGCCCTCGACGAGCGCAACGCCGCCGTCGCCGCCCTCTTGGACGAGCGCAACCGGCAGATGTCGGAGGGCTTCGAGCGCCGCTCCGCGGCCCTCGGCTCCCTGGTCGATTCGCGCGGCGAGGCGCTGTCCCGTCGCCTCGCCGAGAGCGCCGAGCGCATCGTCCGCGCCATCGAGGAGCGCGGCGGGGCCCTCGTCTCGCATGTCGACGATCGCGGTCAGGCCGTGGCCGAGACGCTCGGCAGCAATGTCGAGCGGCTGCGGGCGGTGATCGACGGCCCGGTCCTTCACCTCGCCGACGCTCTTGCCGAGCGCGGCGACGCGATCGAGCGGGCGCTCGCCGAGACCGGCACGCCGCTGGTCGAGGCCCTGCGCGCCCGCACCGAAGAACTCGTCGCCCAGTCGGGCGAATCCGCCCGCCTCCTCCGCGCGGCGATCGAGGACGGGGCCTCGCGCACCGTTGCCGGGCTCGCAGAGACGAACGACCGCCTGCGGCGCGACCTCAACGGCGTCCTCGCCCGCATCGAGCAGGCGAACGACGCGCTCAAGGATCTCGTATCGGGCGCGGGAGACAACCTCGGCGCGATCGAGACCGGGCTCGCGGGCCGGGTCCAGCAGGTCGAGGCCGCGCTTGCCGAGATCGCGGCGGAGACCAGCCGCGCGACCGAGGGCGTCTCGACGCAGGTCGCCGCCCTGAAGGCGGTGTCGGAGGGCGCCCTGCAGGAGGCGTCGGAACTGGCGGCGTCGCTCGACCGGCACGGGCGGGCCCTCGCCGAGCGGGCGAGCGCGCATGTGCGCACGCTTGCCGAGGCCGCAGGCACGCTGGAGACGGTCGAGGGCCGCCTCTCCGAGACCCTCTCCGGGCGCGAGGGCGCCGTCACGGCCGCGCTCGCCGCCATCGAGGGCCGCTCGTCGGATCTCGAGGCGCAGACGGCTCGCTTCGGCCAGATGATCGAGGAGACCCTGCGGGCGGCCGAGGAGCGGGCCCGGAGCGTCGGCGCGAACCTCTCGAAGGCCGCGCAGCAGGCGGGTGCCACCGTCACCGGCGAGTTCGAGCGCCTGCGCTCCGGCGCAGGGGCGGAGAGCGAGCGGACCACCGAGGCCGTGCGGAGCGCCATCGAGGCCGCCTCGCAGCAGATGCGGACCGTCTTCGAGGAATCGCAGGCCCGCTTCGGCGAGTCCGTGGCGAGCATGCGGGAGATGGCCTCGGCCATCCGCTCGGAACTCGAAGCGACCCGGGCCGATCTGGGCCGGGGCGTCCTGGAGATCCCGCGCGAGACGCAGGATGCGACGAGCGAGATGCGCCGCGTCGTCTCCGACCAGATCAAGGCGCTCAACGAGCTGTCGGCCCTGGTCTCGCGTTCGAACCGCTCCATCGACGTCTCTCTGCCGCAGGCCGTCGAGCAGCGCCGTGTGGCCGAGGCGGGTCGTCCGGCCTCGCCGAACGTGCGCGCCTCGTCGGCACCGGCCGCGGCCGGCCCCGCCCCGCGGGCGCCCGCGGCAGCGACGGGCGCGCCGCAACCGGCCCCGGCCCGGACCGCGACGCCGCCGGCCCGCACCGAGCCGGCCGGCCAGCGGCCCGCAACCCCGGCCAAGCCGGCCCCGGCGGGCGCCGACAAGCGCGGCTGGCTCTCGGACCTCCTGACCCGGGCTTCCATCGACGAGGAGGAGGCGCCGCCTGCGCGCAACGTACAGGCTGAGGCGACCAAGGGCGGCAGCGAGCGCAGCCGGACGACGCTGGAGACGATCTCGACCGACATCGCGCGGATGATCGACCATCGGACGGCGGTGGACCTGTGGGAGCGTTACCGCCGCGGCGAGCCAAACCTGTTCGACCCCGGCCTCTACACGCCGCAGGGACGCCAGACCTTCGGCGAGCTGCAGCGCCGCTATCGCAGCGACGCCGATTTCCGGCGGACGGTCGATCGTTACGTGAACGAGTTCGAGAGGCTGCTCGGCGACGTCTCGAAGAACGACCGCGATTCCAAGCGCGCCGACGCCTACCTCACCTCGGAGACGGGCAAGGTCTACACGATGCTCGCCCATGCGAGCGGCCGTTTCGACGGTGCGTGAGGCGGAAGCGGGCCATCCGCGGATGGCCCGCTCGCATCCTGGCGCGGGACCTGATCAGAGCAGCCCGAGGCTCACCAACTCTCGCCGCAGGGTCTCGGGCATCTCGGCGAGATCGCCCGCGCTCGCGGCGTCGAGGTCGGACGGCGCGTCCTTGGCCGTGAGATAGCGCCAGCCCTGGAAGGGGCGGTAGGAGCGCGGGCTCACCGGCACGAGCTTCGGGTCGAAGACGAGGCGGCAGCGGGCGATGCCGTCGGTGCCCGTGAAGGGCTCGATCGCGGTGATGCCCTGCCGGCAGGACAGCGTGCCCTTGATCACCCAGTAGATCGAACCGCTGCCGACGATCTCGCCGTGACGCTTCGGGATCATCCGCGTCGTGTGGAAGGGCGCCGGGTCCGCCCCCGTCCGCAGCGCCTCGCCGCGATGGCGCTCCTGCCGATCCACGAGATCCTCGATCGACCGCGGGCCGACGCAGAGCTTGATCAGGTGAAGGGGCATGATCGGTGCGAGCGAAGTCCTGAAGGACCGTGCGGGACGGCGGCGCGATGCGTGGATTCGCCGGACTTAAGCACCCGGCGCGCCCACGCAAGTCGCAGCCGTGACGCCTGTCAGGAGAACAGCCGCAGCTTCTGCTCGATGCTCAGCGCATCGATGTCGGCGAAGGTGATCGCGTGGTCGGGCTCCGGATCGATCGAGGCGGCCGCCCAAGCGGGCTCCGCAGCCGCCGCGACCAGGGCCGCCGGCGGGCGCAGGTCGAATTCCGGCTCCGCCTCCGATTCCTCGTCCACCTCGCGGACCGCAACGTCCGCCTCCGGCGCAGCCGCCTGCGCGAAGGCGCGCGTCAGGTCGAGATCGAGATCGACGGTGGCCGCAGCCTCGGTCTCGGGCTCCTCCCAGGCGGGCTCCGCCTCGGTCTGGACGAAGACGAGGTCCTCGTGCAGCGGCACCGCGGCGATGGGCGGGCGGACCACGTCCATCGGAACCGCGGCTTCCATGTCGATGAACCGGTCGACGTCGCTCTGGCTGAGATCGACCGCGGCCGATTCCATTTCCGGGCGCGCATTCCACGCTCCGGGTGCCGCCGGGATCTCCAGGGCTTCATCGCCCCAGATACCGATCATCGCGATCAGCCGCTCCTCGAGATACCGGAGCGTGTGCACGATCCGGCTGGTGCGCTGGGCCGTCAGGTCCTGAAACGAGCAGGCGGTGTAGATCTGGGTGGCGCGACGGTCGAGCTCGTCGCAGATCGCGACGTCGGCGCCGCGCTCGCGCAGCGTCCAGGCGGCCTCCTGAACCTCCTCCGCCGCTCCGAGGATGTCGGACGTGGCGCGCTCCGTGGCGCGCACGATCGCATCCAGTGCCTCCGAGGCCACGCTGAGGCGGGTCTGATCCTGGTCGGGGGCGCTGAGAGCGGCGATCTCGGCCTTCGTTCTGGCGATCGCGTTCGCCATCTCCATCAGGTCGCCGCGCAGGCGTCCGACCCCGTCGAGGCCGCGCTCGCCGGTCACGGCGTTCTCCAGGCGGCCGATCGCGCCGAGCAGCATGTCGGTGTCGGCGCTGCGGTTCCGCCGGGCGAACTCGGACAGGAACCAGCGCCCGCGCGCGCTCTCGCTCATCGCCGTTTCGATGCGCTCGTACTCGGACGGCTCGATCGTGCTGAGCGACTGGGATCCTGACATCGAAAACGGCCTCGGGTTATCTCGGGACGCGAGCGTCCCCGCCCTCGTTCAGGCCCGCGCAATTTGACAGGCCGGGTTTAACGCGTGCTTACGCACCCGCTCGATCCGATCTCAGCCCGATCCCCCGTTGCTCATCCACGCACCCTCCGGCGCCCTGCGCCTCGCCCTCCTCTACGCGGTCGTGTTCGTCGAGATCGGCATCGCGATGCCGTTCATGCCGCTCTGGCTCGGCGCGCTCGGCCTCGATCCCTCGATCATCGGCTTGCTGCTGGCCCTGCCGATCGCAACGCGGATCGTCGCGACGGCGCCGCTGATGGCCCTGATCGACCGCGGCGTCTCCGCCCGCACGCTGCTGACCGCCGGGAGCCTCGGCGTCGCCCTCACCTACGGGCTGATGCCGGCGGCCTCCGCCTTCGGCTGGCCGGCGCTCGCGGTGCTGACGGTCCTCAACGCGGTCGCGGCCGCCCCCCTCGTGCCGAGCATCGACTACCTGACGCTCGCGGCCGTGCGGCGCGAGCCCCGCCTCGATTACGCTCGGATCCGCCTGGCCGGCTCCCTGGCCTTCCTCGCGGCGAACATCCTCGGGGGCGCACTCCTCGGGGCGCTGGGCGAGGCGGTCGCCGTGCCGCTCCTCCTCACGGGGCTCGCCCTCGGCGCGAGCCTCGTCGCCCTCGCCAGCCATTCGGTCACCCCGCCAGCCGCCGCACGCGACGCGACGCAGGCGCGCCCGCCCCTGCCCGCCTGCCTGTGGCTCGCGATCGCGGCGGCGGCCGCGATCCAGGCGAGCCACGCCGCGATCTACGGCTTCGGCAGCCTTCACTGGACAGGCCACGGGATCGCCACCGCCTGGGTCGGCAGCCTCTGGGCGATCGGGGTCGGCGCCGAGATCCTGCTCTTTGCCCTCATCGGCTTTGCGCCGGCCGGCTGGCGCAGCCCGTTCCGCCTCCTCGCCCTCGGCGGATGCGCGGCCTTTCTCCGCGCGATCGGGATGACCGTCGCCGGGACCGAACTCGGCCCCGTGATCGCGCTGCAGGCGCTCCACGGCCTCACCTTCGGCGCGACGCAGCTCGGCGCCATGGCCGCCGTCTCCGCCTTCGCGCCGGAGGGCGCGCGCGGCCGTGCGCAGGGCACGCTCAGCGCCGCGAGCGCGCTCGCGGCGGCCTGCGCCACGCTGATGAGCGGGCTCGCCTACCGCAGCGGGGGCCCCCTCGCCTTCGCTCTGATGGCGCCGCTCGCCCTGGCCGGACTTGTCTTGGCGGCGGCCGCGGCGCGCGCGGCGCGCCTGCCCCCAGCGGGGCCGTTTGGCAGGGCGGCCCCGGAGACGGTATAGTAACGGGCGCTTCAGCATAACGATGAGGAACGGGAGACGCGGTTCGTGCGGACCGAGGACGGCACCATGCTGAGCGAGGCGGCCTCCGCGACCCATGAGGCGGGCAGCGGCCGCGTCGTGCTGAGCGGGCGCTGGACCGCCGACCAGGCGCCGTCCGTCGAGACCGCCGCCGCCCGGATCGCGGCCGCCGCCGGGCAGCCTGTCCTCGTCGATCTCGCCCGGATCGAGCGGCTCGACACGCTCGGCGCCTGGGTCCTGGAGCGGACGCGGGGCGAGATCGAGGCCGCGGGCGGTCGCCTCGCCTATGCCGGCGCGACGCCCGAGCACAGGATCCTCCTCGGGGAGATGGGCCTGCGCCAGCCTGAACCGGCGACCGGCCCCGGGCACGGGCGCATCTACGGGTTCCTCGACGATCTCGGCCGGCGCGTCGTCGCGGCCCGGCGCGACGTCGTGACGGGCCTCGCCTTCCTCGGCGAGGTGGTCGTTGCCTGCCTGCGCGTCGCCGCGCGTCCGGGCACCTTCCGCGGCACCGCCTTCGTCAACCAGATCGATCAGGTCGCCTTTCGCGGCGTGCCGATCATCGTGCTGATCTCGTTCCTCGTCGGCGGCATCGTCGCGCAGCAGGGCATCTTCCAGCTGCAGCGGTTCGGGGCGCAGACCTTCGTCGTCAACCTGATCGGCCTCCTGATCCTGCGCGAACTCGGGGTGCTCCTCACCTCGATCATGGTGGCGGGCCGGTCCGGATCGGCCTTCACGGCCGAGATCGGCTCGATGCGCATGCGCGAGGAGGTCGATGCGCTGCGCGTGATGGGCCTCGACCCGATCGAGATCCTGATCGTGCCGCGCATTCTCGCCCTCGTGGTCGGATTGCCGATGCTGGCGCTGATCGCCTCGCTCGCGGCGCTCGCGGGGGGCGGCCTGACCGCCATGCTCTACGGCGGCATGACGCCGGAGGGCTTCCTGTCCCGCCTTCAGGCCGCGATCTCGCTCCACCACGTCGCGGTCGGCCTGATCAAGGCGCCGTTCATGGCGCTGATCATCGGGATCATCGCGACGATCGAGGGCTTTGCGGTGGAGGGCTCGGCCGAGTCGCTCGGCCGCCACGTCACCGCCTCAGTCGTCAAGTCAATCTTCATGGTCATCGTGCTTGATGGACTCTTCGCGGTGTTCTTCGCGGCTATCGATTTCTAAACCACGTGAGCGACCGCACGCCTGCCATGACCGGATCCGGCGACGCCATCATCCGCGTGCGCGACCTCGTCGTGGGGTTCGGCGACCGCACCGTGCTGAAAGGCCTGAACCTCGACATTCGCCGCGGCGAGATCCTCGGCTTCGTCGGGCCGTCCGGCCAGGGCAAGTCGGTGCTGACGCGCACGATCCTCGGGCTCGTGCCGAAGCGCTCGGGCACGATCACCGTGTTCGGCGAGGACACGGAGGGGATGAGCCTCGCCCGCCGCCGCCGGATCGAGCAGCGCTGGGGCGTGCTGTTCCAGCAGGGTGCCCTGTTCTCGGCACTGACGGTCAAGCAGAACATCCAGATGCCGATGCGCGAGCATCTGAACCTGTCCGAGCGCCTGCTCGACGAGTTCGCGCGCCTCAAGATCGAGATGGTGGGGCTGAAGCCCGACGCCGCGGACAAGCTGCCCTCCGAGCTCTCCGGCGGCATGATCAAGCGCGCGGCGCTCGCCCGGGCGCTGGCCCTCGACCCCGAGATCCTGTTCCTCGATGAGCCGACCTCCGGCCTCGACCCGATCGGGGCGGGCGAGTTCGACGAGCTCGTCGCCACCCTGAAGCGGACGCTGGGGCTGACCGTCTTCATGGTGACCCACGACCTCGACAGCCTCTACACGGCCTGCGACCGCATCGCCGCGCTCGGCGACGGGCAGATCATCGCCGAGGGGCCGATCGAGGCGATGCTCGCCTCCGACCATCCCTGGCTGCGCTCCTACTTCCACGGGAAGCGCGCCCGCTCGATCGTCGTCGGCGAGCCCGGCGCCGCGCGGGAGCCCGCGCATGTCTGAGTTCGCGCCGTGCCCTCACGCGGATGTGCGCCGCCCGCGTGCGCTGACGCACCGCCCCGCCCTCGCCGATCCGGGACACCGCTGATCCGATGGAAACGCGTGCCAATTACGCCCTGATCGGCGCCTTCACCCTGGCCGTCATCGTCGCCGGGTTCGGCTTCGTGTTCTGGCTGCAGGGCGGCGCCTCGCGGCAGGTCGCGCAGGCCGTACGCATCGTCTTCTCGGGCAGCGTCGGCGGTCTCGCCAAGGGTTCGAGCGTCACCTTCAACGGCATCAAGGTCGGCGAAGTGACCGATGTTCGGCTCCTGCCTCAGGACCCGCGCCGGGTGATCGCGCTCATCAATGTCGCGCCCTCGACGCCCCTTCGCGCCGACACCCGCGCGCGCCTCGATTCCGCGCTGCTCACCGGCGTCTCCGTGATCGCGCTGAGCGGCGGCAATGCCGACGCGCCGCCCCTTCCGGCCGGCACGGGTGAGCAGATGCCCACGATCTTCGCCGATTCCTCCGACATCCAGGACATGCTGGCCGCCGCCAAGCAGATCGCGCAGCGCGCCGACGACGTGCTGCAGCGCCTCGACAAGGTGGTGGCCGGCAACGAGGGCGCGATCAACCGGACGCTCGCCAATGTCGAGGCCTTCTCGAAGACGCTCGCCGATGCCGGCCCCTCGATCGGCGGGCTCGTCAAGGCGATCGACGGGCAGAAGCTCAACCGCGTCGTCGACAACGCCGACCGCTTCTCGGCGGCGCTGAGCGCGGCGAGCCCCGACATCGAGGCCGGCCTGCACGATGCGCGCACGCTCGCCGCCAAGCTCAACGCCTCGGCAGACCGCATCGACGGCGTTCTCAAGGGCGCGCAGGGCTTCCTCGGCTCCGCCTCGGGCGAGGCCGGCACCAGCACCTTCGCGGAGGTGCGCGAGGCGGCCGTGTCGGTCCGCGACGCCGGGCGGGCCTTCCGGACCCTCTCCGAGAACCTCGACAAGCGCACCGCCAACATCGCCACGAGCTTCAACCGCCTCAGCGGCACCGGGCGCCGCGAGGTCGAGGCGCTCTCGACGGACGGGCAGCGCACGCTCAACACGCTCAACCGCACGGTGAAGAGCCTGGAACGCGACCCCTCGCAGGTCCTGTTCGGCGGCAAGCCCTCGTTGCCCGAATACAACGGTGGGCGGTAATTCCTGATTCCCACCTGTCGATGTGCCCGCGCGCACGGCACGGTTCCAGCTTTGCCGTAGTTTCCCCTCGCCGCTCCCGTGCGGCGTCAGGAGATGTCCAGGTCCCCGGATGACCGTCCGTTTTTACGCCCTCGCGCTCGGCGCGACGCTCCTCGCGGCCGTCCTCGGCGGCTGCGCCGGCTCCGCGCCCCTGACCTTCGACCTCGCGGCCCTGCCGGCCTCGGGGCGACCGGCCGCGTCGGCGCGCTCGATCGTGGTGGCGGAGCCGGTGGGCATCCAGCCCTTCGAAGCGGACCGCATCATCGTGCGGGAGGCGGGCGGCGCCCTCTCCTTCCTCGGCGGCGGACAATGGGCGGACCGCCTGCCGCGCCTGATCCAGACCCGGCTCATCCAGAGCTTGGAGAATTCGGGGCGTCTGCGCTCCGTGAGCCGCCCCGGCGACAAGATCGTCTCCGACTATCAGCTCATCAGCGAGATCCGCGCCTTCGACATTTCCGCGGGTTCCGGCGAGGCGGTCGTCGACCTCTCGGCGAAGCTGATCGCGGAGGGTTCCGGGCGCGTCGCGGCCGCCCGCGTCTTCCAGGCGCGTGTGGCGGTGTCCAAGGTCGATGCCGGCAGCGCCGCCATCGCCCTCGACGCGGCGCTCGCGCAGGTGCTCGGTGAGATGGTGCGCTGGGTGAATTCCGGCCGCTAGACACTCCGGACAGGCGTTAGCCGGTCACTCCATCACCGCGGCCTTCATGATCACGACCATCGTGGCCCGTCCCGGAACCTCGCTGACGCAGCGCACGGTGTGCGGCCGGTCGCATCGGTAGCGAAGGGTCTCGCCCGCGCGGGCCCGCTGGACGCTACCGCTGACGTCGACCTCGAACACCCCCTCGGAGACTGACAGGGATTCCACCGAGCCGCGCTGGTGCGGGTCGGAATCGAGGACGCCGCCCGGGTCGGCCGAGACGTCGTACCATTGCAGCCACTCGATCGTCTTGATCCAGCCGATGATGGCGAGCCGCACCTTCCCGTCCTCGGAGAGGAGGATCGGCGTGTCGGCCCGCGACGAGCGCTCGATGAAGGGCTCCTCGTCGCCGGTCGCGAGCACACGCTCGATAGAGACGTCGAGCGCCTGGCTCAGACGCCAGATCGTAGCGAGGGTCGGGTTGGTCTCGTTGCGCTCGATCTGGCTGATGATCGACTTCGCGACGCCGGATTGTTCGGCCAGCTCGGAGAGCGACAGATTGTAGGCCTTGCGCAGGCGCTGGATCGTCTTGCCGAGCTGACCGGACAGGACCTGGGCACCGCCGAGAAGATCCCTCTGCCGCACCCGCTCCGGCCGTTCCATCTGATCGTGCATCATCCCGTGCCTGCCCGCATCGTTCCGTTCATCGAACGATCGTACGCTACTTCAAACGCAATCGGCGGATGGATGCAAGGCTGCGAGCGACACCGGGCCATGGGCGGATCGCGTCCGGCCGACCTCTTTTCCGGGGGCGCGCGCTCGCGGGATTCAGCTCCAGACGGCGTGGAAATGGTGGACCGGCCCGTGCCCGCGACCGATCGAGAGCCTGTCCGCGGCAGCGATGGCAGCGGTGACGTAGCTCTTCGCCGCGACGACCGCCTCGGGCAGGGCGAGGCCGCGTGCGAGGCCCGCCGTGATCGCCGCGGACAGGGTGCAGCCCGTCCCGTGAGTGTTCTCCGTCGCGAACCGGGGAGCGGCGAGGCGGCGCAGGGTCCCGTCCCGGGTGAGCAGATGGTCGACGCTCTCGCCCCCTCGCGCATGGCCGCCCTTCACGAGGACGGCTCGGGCGCCGAGGGCGAGGAGGCGCCGGCCCTGGGCCACGGCCGCGTTCTCGCTCTCCGCGACGGGCTCGCCGAGAAGGGCCGCCGCCTCAGGGAGGTTCGGCGTGATCAGGTCGACCTCCGGCAGCAGGCGCCGGCGAAGGGTCTCGATCGCCGCCTCCGAGATGAGCCGGTCGCCGCTCGTCGCGACCATCACGGGATCGAGGATGATCGGGATCCCAGAGGCCAGCCGCGCGAGGCCGTCCGCCACGGTCTCGATCACGGCGGCCTGGGACAACATCCCGATCTTGGCGGCCGTGACCGCGAGGTCCGAGAACACGCTCTCCATCTGCGCCGCGATGAAGGCGGGCGGCACGTCGTGGATGCCCTGGACCCCGCTCGTGTTCTGTGCGGTCAGCGCCGTCACGACGCTCGCCCCGTAGGCGCCGAGCGCCGAGAAGGTCTTGAGGTCGGCCTGGATGCCGGCGCCGCCTCCCGAATCCGAGCCGGCGATAGTGACGGCGATCGGGGTGCTCATGCCGCCGCCCCGCGGGCGCGCAGGGCGCCGTCGACCCGGTCGCGAAGGTCCCGGGCCCGCGCCTCGATGGATTCCGCCCCGAACAGGGCCGAGATGAGCGCGACGCCGTCGGCTCCCGCGGCGACGACGGCCGCCACGTTGCTCGCGTCGATCCCCGCGATCGCGCCCACCGGAAGGGCGCTGCCGCGGGCGAGGCGCGCCCGGAAGGCGATGCGCTGGAACCCGTCGATGCCGACCGGAGGGTCGGGATTGTTCTTGCTCCGCGTCGCGAAGACCCCGCCGATGCAGGCGTAGTCTACCGGCAGGCGGTAGAGTTCGTCCGCCTGCGCCCCGGTCTTGAGCGTGATCCCGATGATCGACGAGGCGCCGAGGAGGCGTCGCGCGTCGGCCGGGTGCATGTCCGACTGGCCGAGATGCACACCCTCCGCCTCCGCGGCGAGGGCGAGGTCGACCCGGTCGTTGACGAGGAGCGGTGCCCTCCCGGCGACGGCGGCGCGGATGGCGCGGATGCGGGCGAGTGCGGCGCGCGCGTCCTCGATTCCCTTCTCGCGATATTGCAGAAGCGTGCAGCCGCCGGCGACGGCCTCGGCCGCCATCGCGGCAAGGCGGTCGCCGGCGCCGCCGCAGACATCCACGTCGAGGATGCCGTAGACGCGCAGATCGACGGTAGGGCCGGTCATGCCCGCCGTTCCGCCGCGCGGCAATGTCTCAGGCTTTGCGCCATCAGGTGGTGCCCCTGCGCGGAGTGTGTCCCGCATTCCGGGTTAGGCGCCCGCCGCGCCCATTGGCAAGGCCCTGTCCGTTCGGACAGCGTCACCGGTGTTCATCCCCCGCGCGATCGCGTCGGCGCGTTGACGCCGGGGTGCGATCTGCGGCTAAAGCAACGTGACGTCGCGCGGGGGTGGGCGGCCTCCTGCACGGCTTGCGGCGCGCCCGCTCGCCAAGGGCGCGATCCTCGCTTCGAACCCGACGCCCTCGCAGAGGAGGTCACCCGCTGCCATGACGACGGCGGACACGCGCGCGAGCCTCGGTCCCCGGCCGGTCGCCAGCCCGTCCTCGGTGGGCCTCGTCGCGGTCATCGTGGCGGCGACGGAGGGCGAGCCGCGGGCGCTGACCGTGCAGGTTCCGGGACAGGCGGAGGGCCGCAGCGACGGCCTGCCCGCAGGCCCCCTCGTGCCGGAGCACGCCACCCTGGAGCGCGGCCTGCGCGCCTGGGTCGAACGGCAGACACACCAGCGCCTCGGCTATGTCGAGCAGCTCTACACTTTCGGCGACCGCGACCGGCAGGGGGGAGGCTCGGAGGGCGTGCATTCGCTGTCGGTCGCCTACCTCGCCCTCGTGCGCGAGGTGCGGCCCGGCGGCCTCGCCGAGGCATCCTGGCGGAACTGGTATCGCTATCTGCCCTACGAGGATTTCCGGAACGGCCGTCCGAAGGCCCTCGACGCGATCGAGCCGAAGCTCCTCGCCTGGGCCGCGGAGGCGCCCGACGCGAAGTTGCGGCGCCTGCGCGAGGACCGCCTCGGTCTCACCTTCGGCCTCTGCGGCGGCTCCTGGAACGAGGAGCGCGTGCTGGAGCGCTACGAGCTTCTCTTCGAGGCGGGGCTGATCCCGGAGGCCAAGGGCAATGCCGGCGCGGCATTCCCCGGCGACCCGACCGGCGCGCCGATGGCCTTCGACCATCGCCGGGTGCTCGCGACGGCGATCGGCCGTCTGCGCGGCAAGATCAAGTACCGGCCGGTGGTGTTCGAGCTGATGCCGCCGACCTTCACCCTGTTCCAGCTTCAGCGCACCGTCGAGGCACTGGCGGGCACGCCGCTGCACAAGCAGAACTTCCGCCGCCTGGTCGCCCAGCAGGGCCTCGTCGAGGAGACGGAAGGGATCACGAGCGGCACCGCCGGGCGGCCGGCGAGGCTCGTGCGCTTCCGCCGGGAGGTTCTCCTCGAACGCCCCGCTCCGGGCCTGCGCCTGACGCCGTCGCGCCGTCCGGGCTGATTGCCGCCCGACTTGCCTGCCTCACCGGTCCGGTCGCGTTGGGTTAGGGTGACGGCGCGAGGCTCCCTACCCCACCGCCGCCACGGCCGTTCCCTGGGTCGCCCCGCCGCGCCGCTCGAGCAGCCCGGGCGGCGGCACCGGCGCCTCGATGGTGCAGACGACCCCCGTCGGCGCGAACAGGAGCTGGACCTCCCCGGCGAGTTCCCGGGCGAGGCTGCGCTCGATCAGGCGCGAGCCGAAGCCGGTGCGGGTCGGCTGCGTCACCGGCGGTCCGCCGGTCTCGGTCCAGCGCAGGAACAGCCGCGTCTCCCCCTCCTCCCGCTGCACGGACCACGCGATCGCCACGGTGCCGCCCTCCCGCGAGAGCGCGCCATATTTCACGGCGTTGGTGCCCAGCTCGTGCAGAGCCATGGCGATGGAGAGGGCGAGGCGCGGCGGCAGGCGCAGGGCCGGTCCGGAGACGTTGAAGCGCGAGCGCCCTTCCGCCACGTCGAGGGGGCGGATCGCGTCGGCGACGACGGTCCCGAGCTCCGCGCCCTCCCAGCTCTCGCGGGTCAGCACGTCGTGCACGCGGGCGAGGGCGAGGAGGCGCGCCTCGAAGGCGGCACGGGCGGCGCTCGCCTCCTCGCCCTCCAGGCGCCGCAGCGACTGACCGGCGATCGATTGCACGGTCGCGAGCGTGTTCTTCACCCGGTGGTTCAATTCGTGGATGAGGAGGATCAGGTGCTCCTCGGCGAGCTTCGCGTCGGTGATGTCGACGTTGCAGCCCGTGTAGCCGAGGAAGGTGCCGGCATCGTTGAGGCGCGGCACCCCCTCGCAGCGCAGCCACCGCACGGTGCCCTCCCCGTCGATCACCCGAACTTCCGTCCGGAAGGGCGCGCGCGCCTCGAAGGCCTCATTGAAGGTCGCCGAGAAAGTCTCGAGATCGTCCGGGTAGATGATCCGCTTCCAGCCCTCGTCCTCCAGTTCGGCCGCCGGCATGCCGAACAGGTGGTCGAAATGCATGTTGGCGAAGGTGACGTTCGAGGCCTCGTCCGTCATCCAGATCAGCGCCGGCGCGGAATCGGCCATGTGGCGGAAGCGCGCCTCGCTCTCGCGCAGGTCCGAGAGGCCGCGCCGCGTCTCCGCCAGAGCCCGGTCGCGTTCCTCCTCGCGGGTCCGGATGCGCAGCGACGCGTCGGCGAGCACGTCGGCGAGGAGGCGGATCTCGTGGACGGGCGAGGCGATGCGCGGAATGGCCTCGCCGCGGGCGAGGGCCGGGCCGGAGGCGGCGAGCTGGCGCAAGGGCCGCGAGACCCGCGACCAGAGGTTGACCGCGAGCGCCGAGGAGGTGGCGAGGACGAGCAGGCCGAAGCCCCCGAAGGCCCAGATCCAGCGCCGAAGCCGCGCGTCGACCAAGGATTGCGGGATGCTCGCCGCCACCGTCCAGCCGGTCAGCCGCGAGCGCGCCTCCACCACGATCACGGGCCGCTGCTCCCGGTCCTTGCCCTCCCAGACGCCCGGCGTGTCGGTCTGGGTCTCGCGCAGGGAGTTCAGGCGCGGGCGGCCGACGAGCGACTCGTTCTCCGGCAGCCTCGCCAGGATGGTCGTGTCCCGGTCGGAGATGCCCGTCGTCCAGCCGTCGACCACCTCCCGCGCCAGGATCGCCTGGAGCCGTGACACGGGCGCGTTGAAGCTGAGGATGTAGGTCACCTCGCCCTCGACGAGCACCGGCACGGCGACCGCGTAGGTAGCCAGCGCCGCACTCGCACCCGGAATCAAGCCGGAGACCATCGCCCGCTGGGAGCCGGAGGCGATCTCCCGGTCGAAAGGGAGCGTGGAGAGGTGCAGCGTGGCATTGCGCTTCAGGCCGGTATTGACGACCTGCTGCCCGTCCGGCTTGCGAAGGACGATGTCGAGATCGATCGCGTCCCGTACGAGGCGGGCCTGCGCGTCGAACGCCTCGAACTCGCCGTCCTTCAGGCGCGGCGAGGTCGCGAGCGTCTGCAGCACGGAGACGAGGCCGGCCGTGTCGCGGTCGATCGAGAGGGCGATGCCGCGCACGTTCTCCCGCGCATCCTGCTCGAAGCGGGCGCGCTCGGCCGCGGCGTAGCGCATCAGGAGGATCGCGGTGAAGATCAGCCCCGGCCCGATCAGGGCGATGACGAGGGCGACGAGGTAGACCTGCGTCGAGAATCCGCGATGGATCAGCCGGTCGAGGAACCGGCGCAGCCGGGAGGGCGGGCGCGCCTCGACGGCACCGGCCGGGTGGGTCGCGGTGTCGAGATCCGGCCTCACGCCGAGACCCCGCCGAAGGCGATCGGCGCGCTCACCAGCCGCTGTCGGTGATCGGTCATGGGCGGTCGATATGGCCGAGATCGCGCGACGGGTCGAGCCGGTCCCGCACGCGCTGCTTCAGGATCTTGACGTCGGGGAACCCGCCATCGCGCTTGCGCTCCCAGATCGCGTCCTCGTCCACCGCGATCTCGAACACGCCCCCGGTGCCGGGCACCAGAGCCACCTCCCCGAGATCGTCCCGGAAGGTCGAGAGCAGCTCCTGAGCCATCCATGCAGACCGCAACAGCCAGTTGCACTGCGTGCAGTAGGTGATGGCGACGCGCGGCTTCGCGACCGGTATTTCGGGCGTTCCGTCCATGTGGCGCACAGCGCACCGCCGCCGACGCATTGTCAACCGCTCAAGCCGCCGCCCCCCGCGCGCGGCGCCGAGCCTCCGGCACCCGGGTACCGTCAGAGCAGGCGGGCGGGCGGCTCCGTGCCGGGGCGCTCGGCGCGCAACGCCTGCTGGCGGCGGGCGGTGAAGCGCACATCCGCGTCGAAGCCGCCGCGCGTCAGCACCCAGGCGAGGAAATCGTCGCTCATCGTGTCCCAGCGCCGGCCGCGATGCTCGCCGAAGGTGACGCGCGGCAGCAGGGCGGGCTCCCGCGTCCAGGCGAGCAGCGTCTCGAGCGGCGCCTCGCGCAGCATCTCGCGCAGGAGGTGGGCCGTCACGTAGGCGTCGGGGCCGGCGCGGTGCGCGGGCAGCCCGGCCCTGCGGTCGAGCCCCTCCGGCCGGCGGCCATAGCGCAACGCCTGATTGGCGTGCGAGGGTTCGTCCGGCCACAGGCGCAGGGCGCATTTGTAGGTGCAGATCCAGGGGCGGCGGCCGGTCAGCGCGTCCCGGCACCAGCGCCGCTCGAAGGCGGCGCGATGCGCGGCCAGCGCCGCGAGCGGGCGGCCCGGGGGCTGCAGCACCGCCGGCGCCACGGCGAGCCAGGTCGGCGCGCCCGCCACGTCCCCGTCGAGGATGTGATGCACCGCCTGCGTGCGGGCCGGGATCGGCCGCTCCGGATCGACGAAGCGGGCGCCGCGCTCCGCGCCGATCCGCCACGTCCCATCGCTCCCCTCGACGTCCTGCCAGCCGATCTCGACGACACCGTCGGTGCCGGCGCGTCCGCCGGTGGTCTCGAGGTCGACGACGCGGATGACGAGGTGGTCGGCGGGCATCTACGCCGATATGGCGCCGGGCCGCCCGGGCGGAAACCGCGCGGCCTTTTCGAGCGCTCCGCGATGCCTATCTGTCGCAGGGGCGCCAAGGCCAAGCTCGGCCTCGCGACTGCTTCAGGGAGACCCGTGATGACGTCAGGCTCGATCGGCGAGGCGCCGGCCCGCACCCCCGTTCTCGCCCGGCTCCTCGGGGCGCTCGTCGCGATCCTGTTCGCGACCTGCCTCTCCGGCTGCGGCGCGATCAACCGGGTGCCGACCCTCCAGGAGCAGGCGAAATCCGCCTGGAGCGAGGTCCAGAACCAGTATCAGCGGCGGGCCGACTTGATCCCGAACCTCGTCGAGACGGTGAAGGGCTACGCGCAGCAGGAGAAGGACGTGCTCACCGGCGTCGTCGAGGCGCGGGCGAAGGCGACGAGCGTGAAGGTCGACGCCGCGACGGTGAGCGATCCGCAGAAGTTCAAGGAATTTCAGGACGCGCAGAACCAGCTCTCCGGCGCGCTCGGGCGCCTGCTCGTCACCGTCGAGCGCTATCCGGACCTGAAATCAAACCAGAACTTCCTCGCCCTGCAATCGCAGCTGGAGGGCACCGAGAACCGGATCGCCGTGGCGAGGCGCGACTACATCCAGGCCGTGCAGGCCTACAACACCGAGGTCCGCACGATCCCCGGCCGCTGGATCGCGGCGTTCCTCTACCCCGACGCGAAGCCGATGGAGACCTTCACGGCGACGCCGAACGCGGAGCGTCCGCCGAACGTGAAGTTCTAGGGAGGCACCCGTGCCGAGGCTGGCGCGCGGGCTCGCCGCCTGCCTCCTCCTGATCGTAGCCCTGCCGCTTGCCGGGTGGGCCGCTCTCGCTGCCGAGCCGAGCTTTCCGCCCCTCACCGGGCGGGTGGTTGACGCGGCCGGCATCCTGAAGCCCGAGGAGCGTGCCGCCCTCGAGGCCAAGCTTAAGGGCTACGAGGACAAGACCTCCGATCAGGTCGTGGTCGCGACCGTGCCGAGCCTGCAGGGCTACACCGTCGAGGATTTCGGGAACCGCCTCTTCCGTGCCTGGGCGCTCGGCCAGAAGGCGGGCAACAACGGTGCCCTGCTTCTCGTCGCGCCGACCGAGCGCAAGGTCCGCATCGAGGTCGGCTACGGCCTCGAAGGCGCGCTCACCGATGCCCTCTCGAAGGTGATCATCACCACGGCAATCGCCCCGCGCTTCAAGGCCGGGGACTTCGCGGGCGGCATCGGTGCGGGGGTCGACGCGATGCTGTCGATCCTGTCCGGCGACGCGGAGGCGTGGCACCGGCGGGCGGAGGTGCGGAACGACGAGACGGGCGCTGCCGATGTCGTGATCTTCGTCGTGATCATCCTCGTCATCGTGCTCCTGTTCTGGAGCATGGGGCGGGCGCAGCGCGGCCGTGGCGGCTTCGTCGTCCTTCCCGGACCGGGGCCGGGCGGGTTCGGCGGAGGCTGGAGCGGCGGCGTATCGGGGGATTCCGGCGGCGGATTCTCCGGCGGCGGCGGCTCCTCGGGGGGCGGAGGTGCATCCGGTGACTGGTAGGGTGACACGGTCGCTCTCGCCCGAGGCGCTGGCGCGCATCGCGGAGGCGGTCGGCGAGGCCGAGAGCCGCACCGCGGGCGAAATCGTCGTGATGGTGAGCGCGCGCGCCGGGCTCTACCGGTCGCCGGTCCTGCTGGCGGCGCTGATCGCCGCGCTCGCGGCACCCTGGCCCCTGATCGCCCTGACCGGTTGGAGCGCGGCCGGGATCGCCCTGGCGCAGGCCGCCCTCGCCCTCGCGATCCTCTCGCTCGGTGCGAGCGAGGCCCTGCGTCTTCGCCTCGTGCCTGCGCGGGCGAAGCGGGCGCGCGCCCGCGAGGCGGCGCGGCGCGCCTTCCGACAGCGGGGTCTCACCCGCACCCGGGGCCGGACGGGCGTACTGATCCACATCGCCCTCGCCGAGCAGCACGCGGAGATCGTCGCGGATGCCGGTGTCCTGCGCGCGGTGGCACCCGGGACCTGGGACGCCACCATCGCCGCGCTCCTCGTCGCGCTGCGGCGCGACGAGATCGAGGCCGGTCTCGTCGGTGCCGTCCGCTCGGTCGGCGCCATCCTTGCCGAGGCCTGCCCCCGCAGCGCGGGCGACATCGACGAATTGCCGAACCGCGTGATCGTCAGCGAGTGAGGCGCGACGCGGAAGCCCGCCCGCCGCCGCGGAGCCGAGAGCCGCCCGGTCAGCCGCCCGTGACGCTCATGTGGCGCGGCACCGCGGGCTTCGCCCGCTCGATGACGAAGTCGTGCCCCTTCGGCTTGCGTGTGATGGCCTCGAGGATCGCCTGCGTCACGAGATCGTCCTCCGGCGAGGCGCGCAGAGCCGCGCGGAGATCGGCCGCGTCCTCCTGGCCGAGGCACATGTAGAGTTTGCCGGTGCAGGTCAGGCGCACCCGATTGCAACTCTCGCAGAAGTTGTGAGTGAGCGGCGTGATGAAGCCGAGCCGCCCGCCCGTCTCCGCGACGCGCACGTAGCGGGCCGGGCCACCGGTGCGGTCGGGCAGAGGCGTGAGCGTGTAGCGGGATTCGAGCCGGGCCCGCGCCACGGACAGGGGAAGGAACTGGTCCGTCCGGTCCCCCTCGATCTCACCGAGGGGCATGACCTCGATCAGCGTCATGTCCATGCCGTCGCCATGCGCCCAGGCGATCATGTCGGCGATCTCGTCCTCGTTGACGCCCTTGAGCGCCACCGCGTTGATCTTCACCTTGATCCCGGCGCGGCGCGCCTCGGCGATGCCGTCGAGAACCACCTTCAGATCGCCCCGCCGCGTGACCGCCCGGAACTTGTCGGGGTCCAGCGTGTCGAGGGAGACGTTCACGCGGCGCACGCCGAGATCGGCGAGCTCATGGGCGAAGCGGCCGAGCTGCGTGCCGTTCGTGGTCAGCGTCAGCTCGTCGAGGGCACCCGTGCCGAGATGGCGCGACAGGCGGTGGAACAGGTGCATGATGTCCCGCCGCACCAGCGGCTCGCCGCCGGTGATGCGCAGCTTGCGCACGCCGCGATCGATGAAGACGCCGCAGACCCGGTCGAGCTCCTCCAGCGTCAGCAGATCCCGCTTGGGGAGGAACTGCATCTCCTCGGCCATGCAATAGACGCAGCGCAGGTCGCAGCGATCGGTCACGGAAATGCGCAGGTAGGTGATGGCGCGCTGGAACGGATCGATCAGCGGAGCGACGGCAGGTGCGGACGCGTCGGTGCGGGGACCCCACATACGGGACTCGAGGCTCTGCTGGGACGGGATTTCGGCTTCGTGCCGTGGCGAACCTAACATGTCCTGGCATATGAGGTCTCGCGCGTTTGCGAGCAAGCGCGCGGGTTGTGGACGCAGGGCCGGCCGAGCGGGCTGGCGAGGAGCGATGCGATGAGCACGGAAATCTGGCCGACCGAGATCCGCCTCGCCGCAGACCGGCGCAGCCTCGACGTCGCCTTCGACGACGGCGCGCGCTTCGCGCTGCCCGCCGAGTACCTGCGCGTGAACAGCCCTTCGGCCGAGGTGCAGGGCCACTCGCCCGCCGAGCGCAAGGTGATCGGCGGCAAGCGCAACGTGATGATCCTGGCGGTGGAGGCGATCGGCAATTACGCCGTCAAGCTGCGCTTCGACGACATGCACGACACCGGGATCTACGGCTGGGACTATCTCCACCGGCTCGGCCGGGAGCACGAGCCGCGCTGGGCGACCTACCTCGCCGAACTCGCGGCCCGCGGCCTCGACCGGGACAGCACCCGGTCCGCGACGGCCCCGGCGGCGGGCAGTTGCGGAAGCGGCTGCGGCTGCCACTGACGCGGGTCGCCGGCGGGTTCCGGCACGGTCCGAAACGGCGAAGGGCCGGCGTCTCCGCCGGCCCCTGCTTTGCGTGAATGATCCCGAGCGCTCAGCGCTGCACGATCACCTTCGTGCCGACATTGGCACGGGTGTAGAGGTCCGAGACGTCGTCGTTCGTCATGCGGATACAGCCCGAGGAGACGGCCGTGCCGATCGATTCCGGCTCGTTCGAGCCGTGGATCCGGTAGATCGTGCCGCCGAGATACATGGCACGCGCGCCGAGCGGGTTCTCGATGCCGCCCTTCATGTAGCGCGGCAGGTCGGGACGACGCTTCAGCATCTGGGCCGGCGGACGCCAATCGGGCCACTCGCGCTTCATCGTGATCGTCTGCACGCCGCCCCAGGTGAACCCGGGCCGGCCGACGCCGACGCCGTAGCGGAGGGCCTGCCCGCCGCCGAGCACGTAGTAGAGCCGCCGCTCGGCCGTCGAGACGACGATCGTGCCGGCGCCGTAGGGTCCCGCATAGGCGACCTGCTCGCGCGGGATCGCAGACATCTGCGGCACGGCCGAGCCCGACATCGGATCGGCGGTGTTCAGCGACGCGCTGGCGGTCGGCACGGCGACCGTCTGCTGCGTCTGCGGCCGCACCCGCACCATGAGCGCGGTGTCGAGCGGCTGGCGGGTCAGGGGGTCGATCTCATAGGCGATAGCGGGCGTCGCCCACGCGGCGGCCGCGCAGGCGAGCCCGATCAGGGCGGGGGCGAAACGGCGCATCGAAGCCTCTCGTCGGCAGGCGAATCGTTCTGGGAACGCGATTGGAAAACAGGGGCACGTTGACGTGCCATGCGTCGCCAAGGGGTAAACGCTGCCGTACCAAAGCCAAGCTGAAAACGGGTGGGCCGGAGCGCTTGTGGGCCGCCGTGACTCGGTGGCAACACTGTGGCAGCTTTGCCGTTCGCTTACCCGCGAGACGGGATTAACCCTCAGGGGCGGGAGTGTTTTTCGCTGGGCCCGCACGCCGCCGATTCGTGGCTTTCGCGTGGCGCGCTCGTGGTGGGGCGGCGTTGGCCTAGCGCCTCTTGCGCGATGCGCGACGGGGCGGGCGAGAGACAAACCGCCCCGCGATGAAAGCCGCCCCGCCCGAGCCCCCGTCGCGCGGCGGCCGGCAAGCGTCCAGAGTTCCGGCTGCCCGTCTCTGAGACCGCGGGCCAACTCTCGAGAGCGCGTCCCTCCGACGGAGGGCGCGCCCTTTTCCCGCCGGCCTTCAGGCCGCGTCGAGCCCGAGGTCGATGATCGGCGCGCTGTGGGTGATCCAGCCGCAGGAGATCAGGTCGACCCCCGAGGCCGCCACCGCCGCGACCGTGTCGCGGTTGATCCGGCCCGAAGCCTCGCTGATGGCGCGCCCGTCGATCATCGCGACGGCCTCGGCGAGCTGGGCGGGCGTCATGTTGTCGAGCAGCACGGCGTCGGCGCCGACCGAGAGCGCCTCCGCCAGCTGACCCAGATCGTCGACCTCCACCTCGATCTTCACGAGGTGCCCGGCATGGGCGCGCGCCCGCTCGATCGCGGGAACGATGCCGCCTGCCACGGCCACGTGGTTGTCCTTGATCAGCACCGCGTCGTCGAGGCCGAAGCGGTGGTTCGAGCCCCCGCCCGCCCGCACCGCATGCTTCTCCAGGGCGCGCAGGCCGGGCGTGGTCTTGCGGGTGCAGACGATCCGCGCCTTGCCGTGCGGGCGCGCCGAATCCGCGAGGGAGGCGGTGGCGGTCGCGACGCCCGAGAGGCGGCAGAGGAGGTTCAGCGCCACCCGCTCGGCGGTCAGGATCGCCCGTGCCGGGCCGGACAGGCGGATCACCGTATCGCCGGGCCGGATCCGCGCGCCGTCCGCCCGCTCGACGCTCACGCTGACGGCGGGATCGATCAGCCCGAAGGCGATCACCGCTGCATCGGTTCCGGCGACGACGCCCTCCTGGCGGGCGGCGATGACGCCGTCGAGCCGCGCGGAGGGCGGCACGATCGCGTCCGTGGTGATGTCGCCCGCCCGGCCGAGATCCTCGACCAGAGCGGCCCGGACGATCGGCTCGACCAGAAGCCGCGGCAGGGGCAGGATGGGCTCGCTCATGACAGCATCTCCGCGAAGCGCTGGCCTTCGAGGGCGCGCTCGACCTCGGCGAGGCGGGTCTCGCTGTGGCGGGCCGCCCCCATCCCGGGATGATCGCTGCGCCAATGCGCGCCCCGGCTCTCCTGCCGACGCAGGGCACTCTCGGCGATGAGCAGGGCGGTGAGCGCGGCGCCGCATCCCGTCTCGGCGAGGGCGCTGAGGCGCGCCACGGCCTCGGTAAGGCCCTCCGCATCGCGCACGACGCCGACGCGCCGCTCCATCACGGCGCGCACGGCCGCGATGCGGCTCGGCGCGGGTGCGTCGGCCTCGCGCGGCGGCCGCACGGCACCGGTCGGCGGCTCCTCGAGGCGATCCGCGATCCAGCCGGCATAGGCGAGCGCCTCGAGGAGCGAGTTGCTGGCCAGCCGATTCGCCCCGTGCAGCCCGGTCGAGGCCACCTCGCCGCAGGCGTAGAGACCGGGCACCGTGCTGCGGCCCGCGGCGTCCACGAGCACGCCGCCCATGTGGTAATGCGCGGCGGGGCGCACCGGGATCGGCTCGCGCGCCGGATCGATGCCGGCGGCCGCGCAGAGGGCGGCGACGGTGGGGAATCGGGTCGGCATCCGCGCGCCGAGCTCGCCCCTTGCGTCGAGGAAGACCCGCTCGCCGCGCGCGAGAGCCTGGAAGATGCCGCGGGCGACGACGTCGCGGGGCGCGAGGTCGCCCCCCTCGATGCCGGCCATCACCCGGTCTCCGCGCCCGTCGATCAGGCATGCGCCCTCCCCGCGCAGCGCCTCTGTCGCGAGCGGCATCGGGTCGCCGCCCGCCGCGATCGCGGTGGGGTGAAACTGCACGAATTCGAGATCGCGCAGGCTCGCGCCCGCCCGCGCCGCCAGCGCGAGGCCGCGCCCGACGGCGCCACGCGGATTCGTGGTCGAAGCGTAGAGGCCGCCGACGCCGCCCGTCGCGAGGACGACGGCCCGCGCCTGGATCCGGAACCGCGCCCCGTCGCGCTCGCAGACGACGCCGGCGACGGCACCCGCCTCGTCCTGCAGGAGATCGCGCACGGTCGCGACGACGACCTCGATCGACGGCGTCAGCGCGGCGGCGCGGACGAGCCCGTCGAGCACGGCACGCCCGGTCGAATCGCCACCTGCCCGGACGATGCGGCGCCGGCTATGGGCGGCCTCGAGGCCGAGGGCGAGCGCCCCGTCCTCCTGGCGGTCGAAGGGCACGCCGATCCGGACGAGCCAGTCGATCAGCCCCGGTCCGGCTTCCGCGACCCGCCGCGCCACAGCGGGCTCGGTGAGGCCGGCGCCCGCCGCTTCCGTGTCGGCCGCGTGCAGGTGGGGTGCATCATCCGCCCCGATCGTCGCCGCGATGCCGCCCTGCGCCCAGCCCGTGGCGGTGCCGGAGCCGAGCGGGGCCGCGGTCACCAGCGTCACCGGGCGCGGCGCGAGGCGCAGCGCGACCGCGAGGCCGGCGACGCCCGCCCCGACCACGACGACGCGGTCGGCGGGATTGCGAGCCGGAGCGTTCATCGCGCCTTGACCGCCAGCATGCGCTCGACCGCCGCGCGAGCGCGGTCGGCGAGCTCCGGCTCGACCGTGACCTCGTAGGTCATCGTCTCGAGCGCGCGCCGGATGTTCGACAGGCTCATCCGCTTCATGTGCGGGCACATGTTGCAGGGCTTGATGAACTCGATGTCGGGGTTCGCCGCGGCGATGTTGTCGGCCATCGAACACTCGGTGACCAGGACGACCTGAGCCGGACGCTTCTGCTCCACGAAGTTCATCATCATCGCGGTCGAGCCGGAGAAATCGGACTCGGCCACGACCTCGGGCGGGCATTCCGGATGCGCGATCACGGTGACGCCGGGATAGCTCTCGCGCACCTCGCGGATGTCGGCGGGCGTGAAGCGCTCGTGCACCTCGCAATGCCCGGCCCAGGTCAGGATCTCGATCTCGGGCAGCGCCGCCTGGACGTTCTGGGCCAGGAACTCGTCCGGGATCATCAGGACGCGCGGTGCGTTCAGCGACTTGATCACGTCGACCGCGTTGCCGGACGTGCAGCAGAGATCGGATTCGGCCTTCACCGCGGCCGAGGTGTTCACGTAGGTCACGATCGGCACGCCCGGATAGCGGGCGCGCAGCGTGCGCACGTCCTCGGGCGTGATCGAATCGGCGAGCGAGCACCCGGCCCGCATGTCGGGGATCAGCACCGTCTTCGACGGGTTCAGGAGCTTCGCCGTCTCGGCCATGAAGTGGACGCCGGCGAGGACGATCACGTCGGCGTCGACCTTCGCCGCCTCCCGCGCCAGGGCGAGGCTGTCGCCCACGATGTCGGACACCGTGTGGAAGATCTCCGGCGCTTGGTAATTGTGCGCCAGGATGACCGCGTTGCGCTCGCGCTTCAGGCGCAGGATCGCCTCGACGTCCGACGCCAGGGCCGGCCACTCGATCGCGGGAACGTGATGGCTCACCCGCGCGTAGATGTCCGGCAGGGGAAGCGATCCGGGCGTGGCTCCGCGCGCGAGCGGGAAACTGGTCGCCGCCATGGCGTCCTCCATTATGCTCACTTTGAGCATTCCGGAGCCTAAGTTAGGCGGCGCAGATCCCGATGTCCAGATATGCTGAGACTGAGCATATCAATTTTGCGACGCACTGTTCGGTGTGCGTCGCAAAAAGCCCGTTTCCGCGGGTTGCGGTTCAGCCGAAGGTGTCGGGGTTCGGGCCGATGCGCCCGTCCGGCCTGTCGAGGCTGGCGATGGCCCGGCGATCCTCCTCGCCGAGAGCGAAATCGAACACGCCGATGTTCTCGGCGATGCGGGCCGGCGTCGCCGTCTTCGGGATCGCGACGAGACCGGTCTCGAGGTGCCAGCGCAGCACGATCTGCGCCGGTGTGCGGCGATGCGCGCCTGCGATGCGGGTGAGGACGGGGTCGGCGAGTTCCTTGCCCTGCCCGAGCGGGCTCCAGGATTCGGTCACGATGCCGTGCGCCTCGTGGAAGGCGCGCAGCTCCGCCTGCTGGAAACGTGGGTGAAGCTCGATCTGGTTGATTGCGGGCACGATCCCGGTCTCGCCGATGATCCGTTCGAGCTGGGCCACCGTGAAATTCGAGACGCCGATCGAGAGGGCGCGCCCCTCCTCGCGCAGCGCGGCAAGCGCTCGCCACGTCTCCAGGTAGAGGTTCCGCTCCGGGCAGGGCCAGTGGATCAGGTAGAGGTCCACATGCTCCAGCCCGAGCCGGGTGAGGCTCTCGTCGAAGGCGCGCCGCGCCGCGTCACGGCCCTGGCTGTCGTTCCAGAGCTTCGTCGTGACGAACAGATCCTCCCGCCCGACCCCGGCCTCCCGGATCGCCTGCCCGACGCCGCGCTCGTTCCCGTAGATGGCGGCGGTATCGATGGAGCGGTAGCCGGCGCCGATGGCGCGGCCGATGATGTCGGGGGCGTCCGCCTCGGGGAGCTGATAGACGCCGAACCCGAGTTGCGGCATGGCGCGGCCGTCGTTGAGGCGAAGGGTCGGCACGGAAACGGGCATCGGGCACTCCGTCGACGCCGCGGCCTGCGCGACGGTTCGCCGGGCGTCGCAGGGAGCGTGACGCCGGCATCGATGGGGCCACAGGTGGCGCCGCGAGCCCCCATGTCCAGGGCGGCGCTCGACCGCATCTCGCACAGTCCCCTCAAGCAGTGCCAAGCTCTACTGTCTTTCACTGCATTGCGACGGTTATCGCCGTGTACTTGGAAGCAGCCACTTCGCGCGTAGGGTCGCGCGCGCGGATTTCGAGCAACGATCTGCGCATCAATCGAGCCTGCGCGGTAACCTATGTTGAGGCGACGCTTGTGCGGGCCGGCAAGATCGGGATTCAAGCGTGCGGATCTTCTTCCGGACGCGTCTGCCTGGTCGATCGGAGAACGATGCCTGCCGCCAAGGAACAGGATGCGATCGCGCTTCTCCCCGCCTCTCTGACCGCCGCGATCCGGGTCCATCTCGGGAACCTCTTGAAGAAGGCCTACGCGGACGTGACGGCCGCCGCGCCTCCCGACCGCATCGGCGAGTTGCTCGCCCGGCTGCAGCACGCGCTCGCGGAGACGGACGACCGGAATGCGCGCGCCTTCCGCAACGGGCTCGTCGACGCGCTGCCGAGCCTGCAGAGCTTCGCCGTCTCGCTCACCCGCAATCCGACCCGCGCCGACGATCTCGTGCAGGACACCGTGATGCGCGCGTGGCGCAGCCGGGAGCGGTTCGAGCCGGGCACGAATCTCGGCGCGTGGCTCTTCACCATCATGCGCAACGCCTTCTACAGCGAGCACCGGCGGCAGGCTCGCGAGGTGTCCGACAGCGAGGGCGATCTCGCCGCCCGGGTCGCCACGGTGCCGAGCCAGACCGGCCATCTCGACCTGCAGGATGCCCGCGCCGCCCTCGACCGCCTCCCCGCCCCGATGCGCGAGGCCCTGATCCTCGTGACGATCGAGGATCTGACCTACGAGGAGGCCGCCGCGGTGATGAATTGCCGCGTCGGGACCGTGAAGAGCCGTGTCTGGCGGGCGCGCGACCAGCTCGCGCTCCTGCTCGGCTACACGGCCGAGGAGATCGGCGCCGATCGCATCACGCTCTCCGCCCTCGGCGGCCCGGTGGTCAGCGCCGAGATGTGAGGCCCGCATAGGCCTGCCCGCGCGCAATCGGCGCAGCCCGGCCGGTGGGCCGGCCCGGATCGATCTCCGCCGAGCCCGCGTTGTCCGAGCTTCGTAGCGAAGCTGTCGCGGGCTTGGGCATCGTGCGCATGGGCAACTCGGACAAGGACATCTCGGGCAACGGCGGTCCGGGCAAGAGCAGTCTGGACAGGAGCGCGACCGACCGGCCGTCGGACCTCACTCGCAGGGCGATGATGGAGGGCTGCGTCGCCGCGGCCGCCTTCGGGGCCGCGGGCTTTCCCGTCCGTCCCGCCGACGCGGCGCCGAGCCCGGGCGATCCGGCTCCCGAGACGATGCCGGTCCGCCTGACGATCAACGGCACGCCGCGCGATCTCGTCCTCGACACCCGCACGACGCTCCTCGACGCGCTGCGCGAGCATCTCGACCTGAACGGAACGAAGAAGGGCTGCGATCACGGCCAGTGCGGCGCCTGCACGGTGCTCGTCGACGGGCGCCGCATCAATGCCTGCCTGTCGCTCGCCGCGATGCACGAGGGCGACGCGATCACGACGATCGAGGGCTTGGCGAACGGGGACGAGCTGCACCCGCTCCAGGCCGCCTTCCTGCACCGGGACGGGTACCAGTGCGGCTATTGCACCCCAGGCCAGATCTGCTCGGCGGCGGGGATGCTCGCCGAGGTCGAGGCCGGCTGGCCGAGCCACGTCACGGAGGATCTCACCGAACCGGTCGCCCTGACGGATGCGGAGATCCGGGAGCGGATGAGCGGCAATCTCTGCCGCTGCAGCGCCTACCCGAACATCGTCGCGGCGATCCGCGACGCCGCCGGCACGAAGCTCTGAGGGGCGCGCGATGAAGGCTTTCCGCTACGAGCGCCCGGCGAGCATCGAGGAGGCGGCCCGGCTCGCCGCCGACCGCCCGAATGCCCGCTTCATCGCGGGCGGCACGAACCTGCTCGACCTGATGAAATTGCAGGTCGAGACGCCCGCGACGTTGATCGACGTGAACCGGCTGCCGCTCGGCCGTGTGGAGGCCACGCCGGACGGCGGTCTGCGCATCGGCGCGCTCGTGCGCAACGCCGATCTCGCGGCGCATCCGCGCGTCAGGAGCGAGTACGCGGTGCTCTCGAAGGCGCTGCTGGCCGGTGCCTCGGGGCAGTTGCGCAACAAGGCGACGACCGCCGGAAACCTGCTCCAGCGCACCCGCTGCTATTATTTCTACGACACGACGAAACCCTGCAACAAGCGCGAGCCGGGCTCCGGCTGCGCGGCGATCGGTGGCTTCAACCGCATCCACGCCGTGCTCGGCGCGAGCGAGGCCTGCATCGCCACGAACCCCTCCGACATGAACGTCGCGATGCGCGCCCTCGACGCCGTGGTCGAGACGGTGGCGCCGGACGGCGCCGCGCGAAAGATCCCGATCGCGGATTTCCACCGGCTGCCCGGCGACACGCCCCAGACCGAGACCGACCTCCGGCCCGGCGAGCTGATCACGGCCGTGACGCTTCCGAAGCCGGTCAAGGGCGTGCACCTCTACCGGAAGGTGCGCGACCGCGCCTCCTACGCCTTCGCCGTGGTCTCGGTGGCGGCGATCATCGACAAGGAGGGGGACAAGGTCGGCGCCGCGCGGCTCGCCTTCGGCGGCCTTGCCCACAAGCCCTGGCGGGTCGAGGGCGCGGAGGCGGCCCTCGTCGCCTCGGGCCGTGCCGACGACGCGGCCGACGCGGTGCTCCGGGGCGCCCGCGGCCAGGGCGGCAACGACTTCAAGATCCCGCTCGCGCGGCGGACCCTGCGCGCCGTCGTCGCCGAAGCGACGCGCGCCTGAGCCGAGGGGACAAGCTGTCATGGACATGAGCCAGCCGATCGGGCCGACGCCCCTCGACGCCAAGCCGGACGGCCTCGTCGGCCGCGGCATCGACCGGATCGAGGGCCGCCTCAAGGTGACGGGCGCCGCGCCCTACGCTTACGAGACCCGCGAACTGAAGAACCCGGCCTACGGCATGATCGTCGAGGCCGCCATCGCCAGGGGCCGCATCCGCGCGATCGACCTCACGGCGGCCCGCCGGGCGCCGGGCGTCATCCACGTGATGACGCACGAGAACGCCCCACCCCAGGGCAAGAAGAAGGAGCAGGTCGGCCCCGTGCTGAAGGGGCCGGAGATCGTCCATTTCGGCCAGCCGATCGCCTTCGTCGTCGCCGAGACCTTCGAGCAGGCCCGGGCCGCGGCGGCGCTCGTCCGCGTCGATTACGAGCGCGCGGAGGGCCGGTTCGACCTGCGCGCGGCGATGCCCGCGGCGATCGTCCCGAAGCAGGTCGCGAGCCCGCCCGATTCCAGCCTCGGCGATTTCGAGGGCGCCTTCGCGGCGGCGGCGGTCAAGCTCGACGTCGAGTACACGACCCCCGTGCAGACCCACGCGATGATGGAGCCGCACGCGACGATCGCCGGGTGGGACGGGGACCGCGTCACCCTCTACACGGCGAACCAGATGCTGAACCGGGGGCAGGTCTCGTTGGCCTCGGTGCTCGACCTGCCGGTCGAGAACGTGCGCCTCGTGAGCCGATACATCGGCGGCGGCTTCGGCGCGAAGCTGCAGCCGCAGGCGGATGCCGTCTTCGCCGCCCTCGCCTCCCGCGTCATCGGCCGGCCCGTCAAGGTGGCGCTGACCCGGCAGCAGGAATTCCACGGCTCGACCCGGCGCAGCGACACGATTCAGCGGGTCCGCCTCGGCAGCGATGCCGAGGGGCGGTTGAGCGCGATCGCCCACGAATCCTGGTCGGACACGACCTCGGGGGACGATTTCTACGAGACTTCGGCCAACGTCACGCGCTCCCTCTACGCGGCGCCGAACCGGCTCACCCGCCACCGGCTCGCGCATCTCGACCTGCCGCTCTCCTCCGCCATGCGCGCGCCCGGCGAGGCGGTCGGCCAGCTCGCCTTCGAGTGCGCGATGGATGAACTCGCCGAGCGGCTCGGGCTCGACCCGATCGAGTTGCGCGTGCGCAACGAGCCCTCCGAGGACCCCGAGAAGAAGGTGCCCTTCTCCACCCGCCAGCTCGTGCCCTGCATGCGCGAGGGCGCCCGCCTGTTCGGCTGGGAGAAGCGCGCCGCGCCGGGATCGATCCGGGACGGGCAATGGCTCGTCGGCCTCGGCATGTCGGCGGCCGCACGCCTCAACCCGCTGCAGCCTTCCTCCGCGAGCCTGCGCCTGGAGCGGGACGGCAGTTTCACCGTCCGCATGGCGATGACCGACATCGGGACCGGCACCTACACGATCCTGGCTCAGATCGCGGGCGAGATGATGGGCGTGCCCGTCGACCGCGTGCGAGTCGAGCTCGGCGACACGCTCTTCCCGAAGGCGGCGGGCTCCGGCGGTTCGTGGGGCGCCGCCAGCGCCGGCTCGGCCCTCTACGTCGCCTGTGACGACCTGCGCCGCCGCCTCGCGGAGAAAGCCGGGCTCGACCCGGCGGCCGCCGCATTCGCGGACGGGCGGATCAGCGGGGGCGGTCCCTCGGTGGCGCTGGCCGACCTCGCCGGAGAGGGCATCGAGGTGACGGGCGAGATCAAGCCGGGCGACCTCAACAAACGCTTCTCGCAATATTCCTACGGCGCCCATTTCGCCGAGGTCGGCGTCGACATCGATACGGGCGAGGTGCGCCTGCGCCGGATGCTCGGCGTCTTCACCGGCGGCCGGATCCTCAACGCCAAGACCGCCCGCTCGCAGGCGATCGGGGGCATGATCTTTGGCGTCGGCGCCGCCCTGACCGAGGAGGTGGCGATCGATGGCCGCTTCGGCACCTTCGTCAACCACGACCTCGCCGAGTACCACGTGCCGGTCCACGCGGACATTCCGGCGATCGATGCGGTCTTCCTGCCCGAACTCGACGACAAGGCGAACCCCCTCAAGAGCAAGGGGCTCGGCGAGCTCGGCATCTGCGGTGCGGGCGCGTCTATCGCGAATGCCGTCCACAATGCCACCGGCATCCGCATCCGCGACTATCCCCTCACCCTCGACAAGGTGCTGCGGGGGCTGGAGGAGCGGGACGGCGGCGCGCAACTCCGCCGGACCTGACCGGCGGCGTTCGGATTGACGGGCGCCCGGTCCGGAGGGATCACGGGGCGGCAACGCTCCGCCCGGATCCGCCCGTGACAGATTCCACCCGCCCGCCCGAGCGCTTCAACGCCGCGCGCTACTGCCTCGCGGAAAACACGCGCCTGCGGCCGGACAAGACCGCCCTGGTCATGGTGGGGGACGCGGGCACCGAGAGCCTGACCTTCGCGGAGGCCGACCGGGCCGTGCGCGGCATCGCGGCGGGCCTCCTCGGCCTCGGGCTGGAGCCCGGCGCGCGCGTGATGATCCGCATGGGCAACGAGGCGGACTACGTCCTCGTCTATTTCGGCGCCCTGGCCGCCGGCCTCGTCGCCCTGCCCTCCTCCCCGCTTCTCACCCCCGGCGAGGCCGGCTTCCTGATGGAGAATTCGGGTGCCGCGCTCGTCGTGGCCGGCGCCGACTGCCCCGTCGACGCGGGAAGCCTCGGCGGCCGCCTGCTCCTCGATGCCGGCTCGATCGCCGCGATGAAGGCGGGCCCGCCCCTGCCGGACTACGCGGACACGGGCGCGGACGATCCCGCGACCCTCGTCTACACCTCCGGCACCACCAGCCGTCCCAAGGGCGTTCTGCACGCTCACCGCGCCGTCTACGGGCGCCGCCCGATGCACCCGCACTGGCTCGGCCTGACCGAATCCGACGTGATGCTGCACGCGGGCACGATGAACTGGACCTACACGCTCGGCGTCGGCATCACCGATCCCTGGGCCGTGGGCGCCACCACCGTCCTCTACAACGGCCCGCGCGACCCGGCGATCTGGCCGGGCCTCATCGCGCGGCACCGGGCGACGCTGTTCGCGGCCGTGCCGAGCCTCTACCGGCAGATCCTGAAATACGCCGACCTCGCCGCCTGCGATCTCTCGAGCCTGCGCCACGGCGTGACCGCGGGCGAGGCCCTGCCGCCGGACCTGCTCGACGCCTGGGAGCGGGCGACCGGCAAGCCGCTCTACGAGGCCCTCGGCATGAGCGAGATCTCGACCTACGTGTCGAGCGGCCCGACCATCCCCGTGCGCCCCGGCTCGCCCGGCCGCCCGCAGCCCGGGCGCCGCGTCGCCATCCTCCCCGTCGAGGGCGAGCCGGTCCCGCTGCCGGCCGGCGAGACCGGTCTCCTCGCCATCCACCGCTCCGAACCGGGCCTGATGCTCGGCTACTGGAACCGGCCGGAGGAGGAAGCGGCCGTTCTGCGCGGCGAGTGGTTCGCGGGCGGCGACCTCGCGCGCCTCGATCCGGACGGATATCTCTGGTTCGAGGGCCGCAACGACGACCTGATGAACGCGATGGGCTACCGCGTCTCGCCGAACGAGGTGGAGGGCGTGCTGGCCGAGCATCCCGACGTGGCCGAGGTCGGCGTCGCCGAATTGGCGGTGCGCGCGGACGTGCGCGTCATCGGCGCCTTCGTAGTCCTGAACGCGGACGCCGCGGCCGATGCGGAGGCGCTGCTCGCTTGGTGCCGCGCGCGGCTGGCCGCCTACAAATGCCCGCGCGAGATCCGCTTCCTCGAAACGCTGCCGCGCACCGCCAACGGCAAGGTCCAGCGCAAGCGCCTTGCCGAGGCGGCGGCGGGCGTGTGAGACCGCCGACGCCCGTCGCCCGCTCCCGAGCCCGCGCCGCAGAGGCCGCGGCAAAGCGGGTTGACCGGCCGAACGCGAAATTCTAGAGCCAGAGCCGTGGAGACGTGGCCGAGCGGCTGAAGGCACTCGTTTGCTAAATGAGCATACCCAGAAATGGGTATCGAGGGTTCGAATCCCTCCGTCTCCGCCACCTGAGTCCGTGAGCCCCTGCCGCGGCCGCCTCCTCCCGCATCCATGATGACGAACCCGACACGGGCGCTGACGGCTGCCGCGCATCGGCGTGGCGCTGACCGGCGGACCGGCCGCTCGTGGCTGACGAGCCCGTGCGAAATCCGGCCGTGTGTCTCGTCGGATCAAGCGGCCCTTGGCGGCGAGCCCTAGTGTCGGAATGGCGCAGGTGTCGAAGCTGAGCCCATCCCGGGGCCGCCCGAACCGGCGGGCTGGTCGCGCCTCATCTCGACACGTCCCCTTCCGGCGAGGAGATGGTCTCATGAAAACGCTGCTCATCGCATCCGTCGCCTTCGGCGCCCTGATCCTCACCAGCGTCGTGGCCGACGCGCGCGGCTTCCGGGGAGGCGGCGGCGGGTTCCGGGGCGGCGGGGGGTTCCACGGGGCCGGCATGCGGGGCGGTGGATTCCGGGGCGGCGGGTTCCGCGGCGGCATGGCCGGCGGTTATCGCGGTGGCATGGCCGGGGGCTATCGTGGTGGCTATCGCGGCGGCGTGGCGGGCGGTTACCGCGGCGGATACGCCCGGGTCGGCCGCTACGGTGGTTACGGCTACCGTCCCTACGGATACGGCCTGGGCGCGGCGGCGGTCGGTGCGGCTGCGGTCGCCGGTTACGGCGCGACCTACGGCGGCTGCGGCCCCTACAGCTACTACGACTCCTATGCCGGGACCTGCCGCCCCTACTGAGCGGCGTCCGGGTGCGCCGGATCTGGGCGCACCCCTCCCCCGGGCGGACAGCCCCGAACCGTTCGCGACCCGCCCGGCCGTTCCCACGGGGGGCCTTGCCCGAAGGCTCGCGAGGTCGCACGCCATGATCCCGAGACTCGCATTCCTTCCGATCGCCGCTTCCTGCCTGATCGTGCCGGCGCTGGCGCAGACGAACGGCGCCCTGCGCCCGCCGGCGGCGCTCATTCACGGCAATTATTGCGGCATGGGCAACAACGCGCCGTTGCTGCCCGTCGACGCGCTCGATCTCGCCTGTGCCCGGCACGACGCCTGCACCCCGAGCGGCGGCCTGCCCTCGCGGGCCTGCAACATGCGCCTGCAGCGGGAGGCCGATGTCATCTCGCGCGACCCGAGGCAGCCGGACGACCTGCGTGCGCTGGCGGGCTTCATCTCCGCAGGGGCCGCGATGCTGCCCTTCGACGCCGGCTCTCCCGTGGTCGTCACCCGCCTGCCGCTGCCTGCGCCGTTCGAGGTGCCGCCGGGCATCCGGTATCGGCCGGCCTCGAGCGCCTATTAGCGCACCGCCGGGCGGTGCGCATGTCGCGAGGATGATCGCGCGCGAGCCCCGACGCTGCCCTGCCGGTGCGTCGGCAACCTTCCGCGACCCGAGGGAGGTCGAAGCACGAACGGGGCAGGCGGGCCGGCCGAAGCAGGGAGGCAGGAATGTCCGCAAGCGGGATGGCGGGGGCACTCGATCTGAGGCAGCGGGCCTTCGTGCGGGAGGCATTCTGCGCGCTCGTCGAGGGCGAGGATCGGTCGGTCGCCGCCGGTCTCGGCGGTGCGTGCGGAGAGCGGGCCCTGCTGATGATCTGCGACGCCCTTGCCGATGACCCGAACGTCATGCCCCGCCGCGCGGTCCGGGCGATCAACGGCTTCGTCGATGCCGACCGGCAGGTCGCCTTCGGGTCGTCCTACGGCCAGGGCGCCCGGGTGCTGCGGGACGAGACGCTGCGATGGACGAGCGGCTTCGAGAGGGCGCGGAGCCGCTTCCTGCAGAGCCTGTAGAGAGGCTTGCGCCCTTCGATCCGCCAGGGATGCCGGGGGTCACGGCGGCGCGGCGCCGGGCAGTTGAAGGCTTACATGGATGACGGAGCCTTCGCGCCTTCGCCTCAGCGGCAGGTCGCATCTCTCGAAGAGCTTCAGCATGGGAGCGTTGTCGGGCAGGACCTCGGCGATCAGCTCGCCGAGCCCGCGCCTTCGCGCGATCGCGATCACGTGCCGCATCAGCACCGCGCCGACGCCCCGCCCCTGGAACGCGTCGATGACGGTGAAGGCGACCTCGGCCTGACCGGGCCGGGTCACCACGTAGCGGCCGCCGCCGGCGATCCTGGCCTCGCCCGCTTCGTCGGCCACCGCGACCAGCGCGACCTGGTTCTCGAAATCGACGTTGAGGAAGACGGCGACCTCCGTGTCGCTGAAGTGGCGCCTCGCGCCGAAGAAGCGCCGGTAGAGCGACTGCTCGCTGGCATGGTCGATGGCCCAGAGGAGCCCATCCCGATCCTCCGGCCTCAGGGCGCGGATCTCCAGCAATCCCCCGTCGCGGAGGCGTTCGAGGGCCGAGTAATGCGCGAGGTCGTCCATGGCAGCGCGGCTCTCCGGACCCATCGAGACCGGCGTGGGGCTTCCGGCACCGGCGCCGGAACCCACCGGCAGTTGAATCTCAGAGCGGCGGCATCGCCCGGATCGCCGCACGCGTCCCGCTCATGCTGAGGTCGTTGCCGACCTGCCGAAGACGGGGCACGGGCACGCCGACCTCGCCCCCGCCGAGCCAGCGCCGACGCAGCACCACGGCGACGAGGGTGTTGCCGTCCGCGGAGACGCGGACCTCCCGCACGCGGCCGACGACCAGCCCCTCGTCGGCGTAGAGCCAGCGCCCGCGCAGGGTCGGCATCAGCGAGGCGGCGCTCATCTGCATCATCGAATCCGCCCGGTTCACGAGCGGCGTCGGAGCCGCCTGGCCGAGCGCGGCGCCGCTGAGCGTCACGGCGGCGGCGACGCCGGCCGCGCGGAAGACAGGCTTGCGCATCTCACGCTCCCGCACCGCGCCCCGCCGCCCGGGCCGAGGGGGATAGGCCCGAGCGGGCCATCCGTTCGGCGCATCGCCTTCGCATGGCGATCCTTCCGGCGGGGTGCGAGGACCGATGGTTGACGGGCAAGGATGCTGCCGCAAATCGAGTCGATTGCCGTCAACATCCGGCGCTGCCTTTTGTTTGTACGCACGCGACCGAGTGATATTCGGCGTATTCCGAAGTACCGGCCGCCCATGACTGCGGCTCGACCTCGTCTCTGCTTCGAGACATCCGGGCGCGAAGAGGCGCGTCCTGCCGGTACGATCCTGACAACGTGACGCCGCAGATCGGCGGATGGGCCTCCCGTCCCGTTCGATCAAGCCCGTCCAGTCCGAACGCGGCAGACTGAGCCTCGATCGCCAGCGCGGAGCCGCGCGATGCGACCGGGTCCGCCCGCGCGGCGGGGCCGGCCTCGATCGCCCGCGACGCGGGGCGCGCCGGCGAGAGGTCCTTCCTCGACATCCCAGGAGAGACCACCGTGCCGACCTCGACGCTCAAGCGGCCCCCGGCCGAGGCCCGCGGCCACGAGAAGTACGAGCGCCTGATCGCCGCCGCACAGGCGCTGCCCCGGCTGAAAGTGGCGGTCGTGCATCCCTGCGACGAGGCCGCGCTCGGCGCCGCGCTCGAAGCCGCCGCCCTCGCCATCGCGGAGCCGATCCTGGTCGGGCCGCGGGCGAAGATCGCGGCGGCCGCGGCGGCGCTCGGCGCCGATATCGGCGCGCTGCGCCTCTGCGAGGCCCCGCACAGCCACGCGGCCGCCGAGGCCGCCGTCGCCCTCGTGCGGGCCGGAGAGGCCGAGGCGCTGATGAAGGGCAGCCTGCACACGGACGAGTTGATGGGGGCCGTGGTGGCCCGGGATGCGGGCCTGCGGACCGCGCGGCGCCTCAGCCACTGCTTCGTCATGGACGTGCCGGGCCACCCGACGCCGCTGATCGTCACGGACGCCGCCGTCAACATCGCGCCGTCCCTCGAGGACAAGCGCGACATCGTGCAGAACGCCATCGACCTCGCCCACGCCCTCGGCGTCGGGACCGTGCGGGTCGCCATCCTGTCGGCCATGGAGACCATCAACCCGAAGGTGGTCTCGACGCTCGATGCCGCCGCCCTCTGCAAGATGGCGGACCGGGAGCAGATCACCGGGGCCGTGCTCGACGGGCCGCTCGCCCTCGACAACGCCATCGATCTCGGCGCCGCGCGGATCAAGAAGATCCGCTCGCCCGTCGCGGGCCAAGCGAACGTCCTCGTCGTCCCCGATCTCGCCTCGGGCAACATGCTCGCCAAGAGCCTGACCTTCCTCGCCGGCGCGGACGCGGCCGGCATCGTGCTCGGCGCGCGGGTGCCCATCATCCTGACCAGCCGGGCCGATGCGCGGCTGACCCGCCTCGCCTCCTGCGCGGTCGCCTCCCTCGTCGCCGCGGCCGAGCGCGCGCGGCGGGTCATGCCGGAGGTCTAGGCGATGGTCCCGGTCCTGCTCGTCCTCAATGCCGGCTCGTCGAGCCTGAAGTTCCAGGTCTTCGAGCTCGGCGAGGCCGAGGAGCCGCTGCGCCTCTTCCGGGGCCTGTTCGAGGGCCTGGGCGGGTCCGCGCACCTGCTCATCCGGGACGGGGCCGGGAATGCGGTCGCCGACGACGCCTTCGAGGGTCCCGGGTGGGGCCACGAGGAGGCGCTCCTGCACGTCGCCGCGTGGCTGCGCGCGCACGGCAGCGGCCTCCGGCTCGCTGCCGTCGGGCATCGGGTCGTCCATGGCGGCCTCGCCTACGACGCGCCCGTGCGCGTGGATGCGGAGGTGCTGGAGAACCTGGAGCGCCTCGTGCCCCTCGCTCCGCTCCATCAGCCGCACAATCTCGAGCCGATCCGCATCCTCAGGCAGCGCTTCCCCGACCTGCCGCAGATCGCCTGTTTCGACACGGCCTTCCACCGCGGCCAGCCGGAGATCGCGCAGCTCTTCGCCCTGCCGCATGCGATGACCGAGAAGGGCGTGCGCCGCTACGGCTTCCACGGCCTGTCCTACGCCTACATCGCCTCGGTGCTCGCGGCCTACGACCCCGCCCTCGCCTCTTCCCGCGTGGTGGTGGCCCATCTCGGCAACGGCGCCAGCCTCTGCGCCCTCGATCGCGGCCGGAGCGTCGCGACCACGATGGGCTTCTCCGCCCTGGACGGCCTGCCGATGGGCACCCGCTGCGGCGCCCTCGATGCGGGGGTGGTGTTCTACATGCTGCGCGAGATGGGGCTCACGCCCGACGAGGCGGAGCAGGTGCTCTACACGCAGTCCGGGCTCCGCGGGGTCTCCGGGCTGTCGAACGACATGCGCAGGCTGCGCTCGCTGGCGGGCGCCGACCCCGATGCGCGGCGCGCGATCGACCTGTTCGTCTACCGGATCGGGCGGGAACTCGGCTCCCTGACGGCGGCGCTCGGCGGCCTCGACGCCGTCGTCTTCACCGGCGGCATCGGCGAGAACGACGCCGCCACCCGCGCCGAGGTCCTGCACGGCGCGGCCTGGGCCGGATTCGCCCTCGACGAGGCCGCCAACGCGGCGGGCGGCCCGCGCCTGACGCGGGGGGCAGGACCGGCGGCCTGGGGCATTCCGACGGACGAGGAATCGATGATCGCGCGCGGCACCCGCGACGCGCTGGATCATGCCCGGCGCCAGCCGGCCCTGTGAGCGAAGGGAGCCCGAGATGGAAGCGCTGAAGACGAAGCCGGCCGAGCACGAACTCGGGGACGAGACCTTCATGTCCGCCGCCGAACTCGGCGCCTACACGGCCCAGTTGAAGGCCGCGAAGGTCATGAAGGACATGCAGGCCCAGGACCGTGCCGGCAAGGCGCGGACCGAACTGATCAAGGCCCTGTCCGAGCCCGTCGAGGTCACGCCCGAGAAGGTGCACGACATCACGAAGTCGCTGCTGCACAAGCTGCGCATCGCCGCCGAGCAGGGCAAGAACGAGCTCCTCGTGATGCGCTTCCCGAACGTGATGTGCAGCGACGCGGGGCGGGCCATCAACAACTCGGAGGCGGAGTGGCCCCAGACCCTGACGGGCCGGCCACGCCAAGCCTTCGAGTTCTGGCAGGACCGCCTGCGGCCCGCCGGCTACGGCCTGAAGGCGATGATCGTCGACTGGCCGGACGGCATGCCGGGCGATGTCGGCTTCTTCCTCACCTGGGAAGGCCGCCGCCAATGAATCCTCACGGTTCGGGACGGCAACCATGACCGATGCCCAGACGATCCCATCCGCCCCGGCAGCCGCGGGCGCCGCGCCGCCGTCGCTCGCCGCGATCCAGACCCGCGTCGCGGAGGTCTACCGCGACCGCTGCGCATCGGCGGCCGAGACCTATCTCGACGCGCTCGGCGCGGCGAACCGCGCTTGGCTCGATGCGGCGCGGCCGCTCCACGCCGATGCAGGCCTGGAGCGACGCCGCCGGCTACTGGAGCGACTTCACCCAGCGCTCGCTCCTGTTCTGGGACACGCTCCGGCAGCGCGGCAACAATTGGCTGGAGCACGAGAAGGCGGGCAAGCCCCCGCTCCTCGCCTTCGATTACGAGATGGTGGCGGATGCGCGGACCTTCGCGCGGCCGGTGAATTACGCGCTCGTGCGGATCAAGGCCCCGCCCGGCACGCGGACCGACCCCGACAAGCGCCCCTACGTCATCATCGATCCCCGCGCCGGCCACGGCCCCGGCATCGGCGGCTTCAAGGCGGACTCCGAGGTAGGCGTATCCCTCAAGGCGGGACACCCGGTCTACGTGGTGATCTTCTTTCCCGACCCGGTCGAGGGGCAGACGCTCTCCGACGTCGCGCAGGCGGAGGCCGAGTTCCTGCGCATCGTCCGCACGCGCCATCGGACCCGCGGCAAGCCGGTCATCGTCGGCAATTGCCAGGGCGGCTGGGCCGCGATGCTGGTCGGCGCCCTCGATCCGGATTGCGCCGGCCCCATCGTGGTGAACGGCGCCCCGATGTCCTACTGGGCCGGCAACGACGCCGAGAACCCGATGCGCTACGCGGGCGGCATGCTCGGCGGAAGCTGGACGGCGCTGCTCGCGAGCGACCTCGGAGGGGGCACCTTCGACGGGGCCTACCTCGTCGAGAATTTCGAGGCCCTGAACCCGGCCAACACCTATTTCGGCAAGAGCTACAATCTCTTCGCGAAGATCGACACCGAGCCCGAGCGCTACCTGGAATTCGAGCGCTGGTGGGGCGGGTACTTCCTGATGAACCGGGACGAGATCCGCTGGATCGTCGACAACCTGTTCGTCGGCAACAAGCTGGCCGGCGGCGACGCGGAATGGTCGGCGGGCCACGCGTTCGACCTGCGGGCCATCCGCTCGCCGATCATCCTGTTCGCCTCGCTCGGGGACAACATCACCCCGCCGCAGCAGGCCTTCAACTGGGTCGCGGATCTCTATCCGACGACCGAGGCGCTGAAGGAGAACGGGCAGGTCATCGTCGGCCTGATGCACCGGAGCATCGGCCATCTCGGCATCTTCGTCTCGGCGAGCGTGGCGCGGAAGGAGCACGCGCAGATCGTCGACCTGCTCGAATACATCGAGCACCTGCCCCCCGGCCTCTACGGGATGAAGGTCGAGGAGCAGCGCACGAACGGCGCGAGCCGCTACGACGTGGTCCTGACCGAGCACCGGGTCGAGGATCTGCAGACGCTCCAGAAATACGCCCGCAAGGACGAGGTCCCCTTCGGCGCGGTGGAGAAGGTCTCGGAGTTCAACGCCTCGCTCTACGAAACCTTCGTCCATCCGGTGCTCGGCGCGCTCGTGCCGCGGGACGCGGCTCCCCTCGCCCGGGCCTGGCACCCGCTCCGGGCGCGCCGCTGGGCGCTCTCGGACCTGAACCCCTGGCTCGCGCCCGTGAAGGGGTGGGCCGACATCGCCCGGGCCCATCGCACGCCGCGCGACGAGGCCGGCCCGAGCGTCGCGGCCGAGCGGCTTGTCGCGGCCGAGGTCACCGCCTCCTGGGATCTCTACCGGCAATTGCGCGACGCCGCGGTCGAGAACCTGTTCTACAATCTCTACGCCCCGATGAGCGTCTCGGCCCTGGCGCAACCGGCCGCCGCCAAGCCCGAGGCGCAGCCCGGCCGCGACACGCCCTTCGTCCGCGAGGCCCTGGACCGGATCGAGGCGGGCGGCTTCACCGAGGCCGCGGTCCGCGCGGCCCTGCTGGCCGCCCGGCAGGGCGGGCACGAGCGCCGGCTCTCGACCTTCAAGCGCATGCGCGAGCTCGTCGGACACGATGTCGGCCTGCTCGACCTGCCGGCCGGCGAGGCGAGCCAGGTCGTGCGGCTGCAGGCTTGCATCGTCGAGCACGCGCCCGAGCGCGCGCTTGAGACGCTGCCGAGGCTCCTCCGGACGGACGAGGAGCGGGGGCGCCTGCTCCGGCTGCTGGAGCGGCTGATGGGCAATATCGACCTCGAGCCGGAGCAGCGGGCGCTGATGCCGGCCTTCCGGCGCCTCCTGGCAGCGGACGCGGTGCCGGAGCTGATGCCGGCGGCCGTGGCAGCACGGTCGCCCCGACGCCAGGCCGGCCACGGCAAGTCGCAGAGGGCTCAGAGATGACGCAGATCCCCGACGGCCACGCCCTCGCCGGCAAGCGCGCCCTCGTCCTCGGCGTCGCCAACGCGCACTCGATCGCCTACGGCTGCGCCCGGGTGTTCCGCCGGCTCGGCGCGGACATCGCCCTGACCTACCTGAACGAGAAGGCGAGGCCCTACGTCGAGCCGCTGGCGCGCGAGCTCGAAGCGCCGCTCTTCCTGCCCTGCGACGTCCAGCGGGAGGGCGATCTCGAGGGCGTGTTCCGACAGATCTCCGAGCGCTGGGGCGGGCTCGACATCGCCCTGCACTCGATCGCCTTCGCGCCCCGGGACGATCTGCAGGGGCGGCTCGTCGACAGCTCGTCCGAGGGCTTAAAGGTGGCGATGGACGTCTCCTGCCACTCCTTCATCCGCATGGCGCGGCTCGCCGCCCCGCTGATGCCGGAGGGCGGCACGCTCCTGACCATGAGCTATCACGGCGCCAACAAGGTCGTGCCGAACTACAACCTGATGGGACCGGTCAAGGCGGCCCTGGAGAGCGCGGTCCGCTATCTCGCCTACGAACTCGGCAAGCAGGAGATCCGCGTCCACGCGGTCTCGCCCGGCCCCCTCAAGACCCGGGCGGCCTCCGGCCTGAAGGATTTCGACCTGCTCCTGACGGAGGCGGTGCAGCGCGCACCCATCGGCGAGCTCGTCGACATCGACGATGTCGGCCTCACCGCCGCCTACCTGACCACGCCCTCCGCCGCCCACCTGACCGGCATGACCGTCTACGTTGATGGCGGCCTCAGCATCATGGCCTGAGGCCTCTCCGCCACCCGAACCCGCAGGGGATTGAGCCATGGCCACGCTCTTCGCCGAGCTCGTATCACCGGGCCGGATCGTCTTCTCGGGGGAGGTCCGGTCCGTCGTGCTGCTGGGCGTCGAGGGCGATATGACGATCCTGCCGGACCACGCCCCGATCCTGACCATGCTGCATCCGGGCATCGTCTTCGCCACCGACGTGACCGGCACGGGACGCCGCGCCTTCGTGAGCGGCGGCTTCGCGGAGATGAGCAACAACCGCCTCACTATCCTGGCCGAACGGGTGCTCCCGATGGAGGAGCTCACCCGCGACCAGCTCGAGGAGGAGATCCTCCACCTGCACACGCAGCGGGACGGGACGATGGACGACGCGATCCGCGCCCAGTTCGACGTCTCGATCGGGCGCCTGGAGGAGTACAAGGCGAGCCTCGATCTCCGGTCCTGATCCGGCCGCAAGCCGGGGCGCGGCCTTCGTCAGTACACCTCCGGGACGAAGCGCCTGTTCCGGAGCGTGTCGTCGTAGGCCTCGTCCTTGGAGCGTTTGGGCAGCGTCACGGGCTCGCGCTTCACCGCCTTGTGCGGGATGAGGTTCAGGAGATGGGCGATGCAGTTGAGGCGCGCCCGCCGCTTATCGTCGGAGCGGACGACGTGCCAGGGCGCCTCGTCGGTGTCGGTGGCCGCGAACATCTCGTCGCGGGCCTTCGAGTAATCGTACCAGCGGCGATAGGATTCGAGATCCATCGGGCTGAGCTTCCATTGCCGCAGGGGATCCTCGATCCGCGCCTCGAAGCGACGCTTCTGCTCCTGCTTGCCGACCTCCAGCCAGAACTTGATGAGCTGGATCCCGCCATCGATCATGAAGTGCTCGACGCGCGGGCAGAGATCGAGGAAGCGCCGGGACTCGGCCTTGCTGCAGAAGCCCATCACGCGCTCGACGCCGGCACGGTTGTACCAGCTGCGGTCGAAGATCACGATCTCGCCGGCGGCCGGGAAATGCTCGATGTAGCGCTGGAGGAACATCTGCGTCTTCTGCCGGTCGGACGGGGCCGGCAGCGCGACGACCCGGAACACGCGCGGGCTGACCCGCTCCGTGATCGCCTTGATCGTGCCGCCCTTGCCGGCGGCGTCCCGCCCCTCGAAGACGACGATGATGCGCGCGCCGTCGCGCTTGACCGCTTCCTGCATGTGGCAGAGCGCGACCTGCAGCTTGCGCAATTCCCGCTCGTAGACCTTCCGCTTCAGCTTGCCCGCGCCTTCGCCCTCGCCCGGATCCGCCTCGGGCCGGTCGGTCAGCATGATCTCACCGGTATCCTGCATCGCCGTGCTCCTTCACGTCCGCCTGGCCGCTCGGCTCATTCGGCCGGGAGGTGTTCCGGGCCGCCCGCCGGCTTCCCGGGTCCGGCCGCCTTCTTCGCGCCCTTGCCGCCCATCACCGCCCAGGCCCGCTCACGCAGGGTCTGGAAGACCACGTAGAGGGGCGGAATCACGAAGATGCCGAGGAAGGAGGCCGCGATCATGCCGCCGAAGACCGGCGTGCCGACGTCGCGCCGCGCGAGCTGCGAGGCGCCGGTCGCGATCACGAGCGGCAGCAGGCCCAGGATGAAGGCGAAGGACGTCATCATGACGGGGCGGAAGCGCAGGCGCGCGCCCTCGGTCGCCGCCTCGCGGACGGGCACGCCCCGCTCCCGCTGCTCCTTGGCGAACTCGACGATCAGGATGCCGTTCTTGGCGGCCAGCCCGATCAGCACCACCATGCCGATCTGCGCGTAGAGGTCGAGGGTCAGCCGGCCCCACACCATCGCCACGAAGGCGCCGAGGATGCCGACCGTGACCGACAGCAGCACCGGCACCGGGATCGTCCAGCTCTCGTAGAGGCCGACGAGGAACAGGAAGGCGAACAGGATCGCGAAGCTGAGGATGATCGCCGTCTTGCCCTCCGCCCGCTTCTCCTGGAAGGCTGTGTCGGTCCACTCGCCGGCAAATCCCGCCGGCAGCGTGCGGGCGGCGACGCTCTCCATCGCGGCGAGCGCCTGACCGGAGGAGACGCCCGGCGCGGGCGAGCCCTGGATCGTGACGGCGCGCAGGTTGTTGTAGCGGATCAGCGCCGGCGGCCCGACCACGATCCGGACCTCGGCGAGGCTGCGCAGCGGCACCATCTGGCCGTCCTTGTTGCGCACGTTGATGCGGTAGATGTCGTCGATCCGCGCCCGGTCGGCCGCATCGGCCTGGACCTGCACCTGTCAGGTCCGGCCGAACAGGTTGATGTCGTTGACGTAGTAGCCGCCAAGCGACGCCTGCAGCGCCTGGAACACGTTGTTCAGGGGCACGCCGAGGATCTGGACCTTGTTGCGGTCGATATCGAGGTAGACCGACGGGTTCGTCGCCGAGAAGGTGCTGAAGACGCGGTTGAGCTTCGGCTCCTCGTTCGCGGCCACGACGAGGCCGCGCAGCACCTGCGCGAGTTCCTTCGCATCGCCGCCCCGCAGGTCCTCGAGCACGTAGGCGAAGCCGCCGCCTGTGCCGAGGCCGATGATCGGCGGCGGCGCGAGCGGCACCACCACGCCGCCCTGGATCTCCCGGAAGCGCTGGCCGAGGCGCGCGATGATCGCCGCGGCCCCGTCCGCGGCCCCCTTGCGCTCCTCGAAGGGCTTCAGGGTCACGACCATGAAGGCGGCGTTGCCCTGCGAGTAATTGTCGATGAAGTTGAGCCCGATCACCGAGGTGTAGTCCGCCACCGCGTGCTCCTGGCGCAGGATCTCCTCGGCGCGGGCCACGATGGCGGAGGTGCGCCCGACCGCGGCGCCCTCGGGCAATTGCACCACGACGAAGAAGGCGCCCTGGTCGTCCTCGGGCAGGAAGCCGGTCGGGGTGATCCGGGCGAGCTGCACCGTCCCGTAGGCCGCCGCGCCGGCCAGCACGAGGCCGATCACCGAGAGGCGCACGATGCGGGCCACGGCCGCGCCGTAGCCGTCCCGGATCCGGTCGATCCCCCGCATCACCCAGCCCATGATGCCCCGCCGCGGGCCGTGATGGGGCCGCAGCAGCACGCCGCACAGGGCCGGCGAGAGCGTCAGCGCGTTGATCGCCGAGAGCAGCATCGAGACCGCGACCGCGACCGCGAATTGCCGGAACAATTCGCCCGAGATGCCCGGCACGAAGGCGACGGGGACGAAGACGGAGAGCAGGACGAGCGTGATGGCGATGATCGGCGCCGTGATCTCGGCCATCGCCTGCTTCGTCGCCTCGCGCGGGGTCAGCTCGGGGTGCTCCTCCATGACGCGCTCGACGTTCTCGACGACGACGATCGCGTCGTCGACGACGATGCCGATCGCGAGAACCAGGGCGAGGAGCGACACCGAGTTCGCCGAGTAGCCGACCGCCTTCAGGACGATGAAGGTCCCGATCAGGCTCACCGGCACGGCCAGCGTCGGGATCAGCGTGGCGCGCAGGCTGCCGAGGAACAGGAACACCACGATCACCACGAGGATGAAGGCCTCGACGAGCGTCTTCTGGACCTCGTGGACGGTCTCCGTGATGAAGCTCGTGGGATCGTAGGTGACCTTCCAGGCGAGCCCCTCGGGGAAGGTCTTGGCGAGCTCGCCGACCCGCCGCTCGACCTCCTTCAGGGTGGTGATCGCGTTCGCGCCCGGCGATTGGTAGATCGCGATCACGGTCGCCGGGCTGCCGTTCAGCCGCGTCTCGCGGTCGAGATTCGCCGCGCCGAGCTCGATCTGGGCGACGTCGCCGAGGCGCAGCACCGAGCCGTCCGGGTTCGTGCGCAGGACGATGTTGCGGAACTGGTCGGCCGAGGCGAGGCGCCCCTGCGTCTGGATGCTGAGCTGCAGCTGCTGCTCGTTCGAGATCGGGCGGGCGCCGATCCGCCCGACCGGCGCCTGCACGTTCTGGGCCTGGATCGCGCCGATCACGTCGCCGGTGGTCAGGTTGAGCCCGGTGAGCTGGTCCGTGCGCACCCAGGCCCGCATGGCGTAATCCTGCGGCCCCCAGAGCGTGGCGTCGCCGACGCCCGGCGTGCTCTTGATCCGGTCGAGCAGGTTGATCGTGACGTAGTTCGAGATGAAGAGCGGGTCCTGGGTCGCCTTCGGCGAGTAGACCGCCAGCACGCCGAGCAGGGCCGAGGACTTCTTCTTCACCGTGACGCCCTGCTTGCGGACGTCCTCGGGGAGCTTGGCGAGGGCGATCTGGACCCGGTTGTTGACGTTGACGGCGTTGATGTCCGGATCCGTGCCGAGCTCGAACGAGCCCGTGAGCGTGTAGCTGCCGTCGTTGCCGCTGACGCTCTTCATGTAGATCATCTTGTCGACGCCCACGACCTGGGACTCGATCGGCTGCGCAACGGTCGATTCGACCACGTCCGCGGCGGCGCCCGGATAGGTGGTCGTCACGGAGACCTGCGGGGGCACGATGTCCGGGTACTGCGCGACCGGGATCGTCACGAGCGCCAGCAGGCCCGCGATCGAGGTCACGATCGCGATGACGATCGCGAGGCGCGGCCGGTCGACGAAGATGGCGGAGAGCATGGGCTCAGGTCCTGCTCGCGGAGGGGCCGATCGGGCTCGCCCGAACGGGGATCCCGGGCCGCACCCGCTGCAGGCCGTCGACGATGACGAGCTCGCCGCCGGAGAGGCCCTCCTCGATGACCACGTCCGCCCCGGTGCCGCCCTGGCCCGGCTTGACCCGCTTCGTGACCGCCCGCCCGTCCTCCACGGCGAAGACGTAGACGCCGCCCTGGTCGGCGATGAGGGCCGCCTGCGGGATGACGACCTTCTGCTCGGGCGCCCCGATCTGGAGGGCGACCCGGACGAGCTGCCCGTCCCGCAGGGCGCCGGCCGGGTTCGGCATGACGGCGCGGACCACGACGGTGTCGGTCGCGCGGTCGACGCTGATGTTCACGAAGTCGAGGCGGCCGACCTGGCCGTAATCCGAGCCGTCCTGGAACCGGATCCTCACCCCGACCTTGCTGCGGTCGGGCCGGTCGGCGCCCTGCTGGTAGCGCAGGAATTCCCGCTGGCTCACGGGGAAGGTGACGTACATCGGATCCTGGCTGACGATCGAGGTCAGCACGCCGCTGTCGGGGCCGACGACGTTGCCCTTGGTGACGCTCGTGCGGCCGATCCGGCCCGTGATCGGGGCGAGGATCCGCGTGTAGCCGAGGTTGATCTGGGCGGTCTGGAGATTCGCCTCGTCCCCGGTGACCGCGCCCTTGGCCTGGTCGAGGGCGGCGCGGGCTTGGTCGCGGGCCACGACCGTCCCGGAATTCCGGTCGAGGAGTTCCTGCGCCCGGTGCAGCTGGATCTCGGCCAGCGTCTGGGCGGCCCTGCTGCGCTCCAGGGCACCCTCCGCCTGCTTGACGGCGGCCACGAACAGGTCCGGCTCGATGCGGTACAGGTCCGCCCCGTCCTTCACCGGCTCGCCCTCCCGGAACAGGACGGCGTCGAGGAACCCGGTGACCCGCGCGCGCACCTCGACCCGGCCGATCGCCTCGACGCGCCCGACGAAGTCGAGCGCCTGATCGATGGCCCTGCGCTCGGCGGCGACCGTCCCGACCGGCAGCGCGGCCGCCGGGTCCGGCTCGGCCCGCGCGGCCGAGACGAGACCGCCGGCCAATCCCAGAGCGCACAGGAGAAGGGAGAATCGGGCCATGATCGTCCCTCGCTTCGCCGCGCCTCGGATGCCCGCGCGGACGCCCGATCTTCGCAGTTCCGGCCGGCGCCGGCTTGATCGGAGGGGACAGGACGAGGGCATTTTCCGGGAACCGCGGATCCGGGAAATCACTCCAACCCCTTGATGAAAGCCCGTTTCTTCGCGCGAACCGGGCTCCACACCGCTCGGAGACCCGCTCGCCCGACACTGCGCGAGCAAAACCGCGCGTGCCCTGCTCCGGACGCCGGACGCCGGACGCCGTCGACGCGGCGCCGCTGGGGCGCGAGGACGCAACTCTAAATAATGATCACCCTCTATCCACAATCGATAATATCGGCAAGGGATTATAGCGGGCAGCGAGTGGATCTACAGGCTTGATCGCCAGGATCAGACATGTTGATCCGCACTCAATACGGTATATGCTGACGCGCTATGCTGCTTTAGAGCGATTGCGGGATCGACCGCGTAGGCCCCGCAGATAAGAGGCCCCGCGGCAAGCAGGCGACACGGGGGATGATCATGCCAAACCTGTTCGTGCGGCCCTGACCGCGCGCGCTCGATGCGCGTGACCGGAACGACATTCCATTTCCATCAGAACAACAATTCGGCGCGTCGCGGGCGCAGCCGAGCGGGGGCGTCATGACCTATTCCAATACGATCCGCATCGATGGTTCGTCGCGCGCCGACACCTTCACCTACAACGCGTCCTCGCAAGCCGGGACCGCCTACCGCTACGACGGCGACGGCGGCTACGACACACTGCGTCTCCTGCTGACCCGCGAGCAGTGGATGAGCGCCGCCTTCCAGGCCGATCTCGAGCGCCTGAGGGCCTATTTCGCCGAGGGCCGCCTCTCCCGGGATTTCAGCTTCACCGCCTTCCCCCTCAGCATGGAGGACATCGAGGCGATCGACTTCGTCGTCGACGGCACCGTCCTCTCCCTCGCCGACGATGCCGTCTTCGCGGTCAACGACGCATATTCGGTGCTGGCGGCTGGGTCGGTCAGCGGCAACGTCACGGCCAACGACCGGGTCGCCGACCTCGTGCGATCCGTCGAGCTCGTCTCGAAGCCCGCCGCCGGAACCCTCGCCCTTCGTCCGGACGGCAGTTTCACCTACCAGGCCGGTCCGGATTTCGCCTATCTCGCCGCCGGCGAGGCGACGCAGGTCTCGTTCAGCTACCGCGTCACCGACGCGGACGGCGACAGCGGAACGGCCACGGTCACCATCACGGTGACGGGCACCAACGAGGGGCCCGTCGTGACGGGCGCGAAGCTCGCGGGCGCGGTGACGGAGGCCGCCGTTCCGGGCGCGGCCCTCACCGATCGCGGCACGATCACCTTCAGCGACGTCGATCTGCGCGACGTGCACACGGCGAGCGCGGCGGCGATCGGTCCGGTGCTGGGCGCCGTCACGGCGCGGGTCGTCACCGACACGACGGGGCGCGGCACGGGCGGCAGCGTCGAGTGGGTCTACAGCGTCGAGGCCGGCAAGCTCGAGTATCTCGCGGCCGGCGAGACGCGGATCGAGCGCTTCACCGTCACGCTCAGCGACGGCCAGGGCGGAACCGTCTCCCGGTCGGTCGAAGTCACCCTGACCGGCACCAATGACGCTCCGACCATCACGTCCGCCGCGCAGGCGGGCAGCGGGACGGAAGACATCCCGGCCCCGGCCACCTGCACCATCAGCTTCACGGACGTCGACCTCTCGGACGGGCACACGGCTAGCGTGGTGCCCGCTTCCGGCCAGACCGCGCTCGGCCGTTTCGCCCTCACGGCGGTGGACGAGGCAGCCAATGCCGCGACCGGCTCGCTCGGCTGGAGCTACGTGCTCGATCAGGCCAAGGCGCAATTCCTGGCGGCCGGCGAGACGCGGCGAGAGGTCTTCACCGTCATCGTCGATGACGGCCGCGGCGGCACCGCGAGCCAGGACGTGACGATCACGATCACCGGCACCAACGATGCACCGACCATCACCGGCGGCAGCGTCGCGGGCGGAGTGACGGAACTCGCGACGCCGGTGGGCAGCCTGACCAGCGGCGGCAGCATCAGCTTCGCCGACCTCGACCTCAGGGACGGCCACAGCGTCACGGCGGTGGCGCAGGGCAGCGTCCTCGGCACGCTGAGCCCGCGGATCGTGACCGACACGACGGGCTCGGGCGCGAGCGGGAGCCTGGGCTGGGCCTACGCAGTCGAGGCGGGGAAGGTGGAGTATCTCGCGGCGGGCGAGACCCGTGTCGAGCGCTTCACCCTCACGGTCGATGACGGCCAGGGCGGACGGGCAAGCCAGGACGTCGCGGTCACGATCACCGGCACCAACGACGCGCCGACGATTACCGGCGGCAGCTTCGCGGCCGGGCTCACGGAGCAGGCAACACCGGCGGGCACGCTGTCCGCCGCCTCCGTCATCGCCTTCGCGGATGTCGATCTGCGCGACGTCCACAGCGTCACGATCGCGCCGGTGGGCACGGTGCTCGGCAGCGCCTCCGTGACCCAGCTCGCGGACACGACGGGGACGGGCGCGGGCGGACGCTTCGCGTGGTCCTACGGCGTGGAGGCGGGCAAGCTCGAGTACCTCGCGGCCGGCGAGACGCGCGTCGAGCGCTTCACCGTCACGCTCAGCGACGGCCAGGGCGGGACGGTCGTCCGGCCGGTCGAGGTCACCCTCACCGGCACCAACGACGCGCCGATCCTCGCCTCGGGCGAACTCGTCCGCGACGGCGACTTCTCGGCCGGCGGCCAGGGCTGGGCCAATACCGGCGGCCTCGTCGAGGTCTATCCCTCCTGGGCCTACGGCGTCGATCCGGCCGCCGGCGCCGTCATGGAGGTCGACTACGCCAACGCCCTCGACACCGTATCGCAGACGATCGCCACCCAGGCGGGCCAGACCTACGTCTTCAGCTTCGACACCGCCCTGCGCGCCGGAACGCGGCCCGAGACCAACACCTTCGAGGTGCTCTGGAACGGGCAGGTGATCGACCGCGTCACCGCCGCCTCCACCGCCTTCGAGCGCCACAGCTACGCCGTGGTGGCGACCGGCCCGAGCGGTACCCTGGCCTTCCGGGAAATCCTGAACGACGGCTATGGCGGCCTTGTCGACAATGTCTCGCTGCGGGCGCCCACAGCGCTCTCCGAGCGGGCCGGCACGGCGGGCAGCGACGCCCTCGACCGCGCCACGACGACGCTGAGCTTCACCGACGCGGATCTCGGTGACCGGCACACGCTCTCGGCCAAGCTCGCCTCCGCCACCGCCTCGAAGGGCGTCCTGCCGACTGCGACGCAGGCGGCCCTCGCGGGCGCGCTCGGCCTCGGCCTGGCGGCGGATTCAACGGGCGGCGCCGCCGGGCAGGTGACGGCGACCTTCGCGCTGCCCGACCGGCTCGCCGATTTCCTGGCGGCGGGCGAGTCGCTGACGGTGACCTACGACGTGACGGTGAGCGACGCGAATGGCGGCGCCAGCACGCGGCCGGTCAGCTTCGTGATCACCGGCACCAACGACGCGCCGACGATCACGGGCGGCAGCGTCGCCGCCGGCCTGGCCGAGCTCAGGACGCCTGCGGGCAGCCTGACGGGCAGCGGCAGCATCGGCTTCGCCGACCTCGACCTGACCGATGCCCATACCGTGGCCGCGGCGCCCGCGGGCGACGTGCTGGGGGCGCTCACGGCGCGGGTCGTCACCGACACGACGGGGCGCGGCACGGGCGGCAGCGTCGAGTGGGTCTACAGCGTCGAGGCCGGCAAGCTCGAATATCTCGCGGCCGGCGAGATGCGGATCGAGCGCTTCACCGTCACGCTCAGCGACGGCCAGGGCGGAACCGTCTCCCGGTCGGTCGAGGTCACCCTCACAGGCACCAACGACGCGCCGACCATCACCTCCGCCGCGCAGGCGGGCAGCGTGACGGAAGATGCGCCGGTCCCGGCCACCGGCACCATCAGCTTCACGGACGCCGACCTCTCGGACGGGCATACGGCGAGCGTGGTGGCCGCTTCCAGTCAGACCGCGCTCGGCCGCTTCGCCCTGACGGCGGTGGATGAGGCAGCCAATGCCGCGACCGGCTCGCTCGGCTGGAGCTACGTGCTCGATCAAGCCAAGGCGCAGTTCCTGGCGGCCGGCGAGACGCGGCGAGAGGTCTTCACCGTGATCGTCGATGACGGCCGCGGCGGCACCGCGAGCCAGGACGTGACGGTGACGATCACCGGCACCAACGACGCGCCGACCATCACCGGCGGCAGCGTCGCGGGCGGCGTGACGGAACTCGCGACGCCAGTGGGCAGCCTGACCAGCGGCGGCAGCATCGGCTTCGCCGACCTCGACCTCAGGGACGGCCACAGCGTCACGGCGGTGGCGCAGGGCAGCGTCCTCGGCACATTGAGCCCCCGGATCGTGAGCGACACGACGGGCTCGGGCGCGAACGGGAGCCTGGGCTGGGCCTACGCGGTCGAGGCGGGGAAGGTGGAGTATCTCGCGGCGGGCGAGACCCGTGTCGAGCGCTTCACCCTCACGGTCGATGACGGCCAGGGCGGCACCGCCAGCGAGGACGTCGCGGTCACGATCACCGGCACGAACGACGCGCCGACCATCACCTCCGCCGTGCAGGCGGGCAGCGTGACGGAGGATGCGCCGGCCCCGGCCACGGGCACCATCAGCTTCACCGATGTCGACCTTTCCGACGGACATACGGCGAGCTTCGTCCCGGCTCCCGGCCAGACTGCCCTCGGCTATTTCTCCCTGACGGCGGTGGACGAGGCGGCCAATGCCGCGACCGGCTCGCTCGGCTGGAGCTACGTGCTCGATCAGGCGCAGGCGCAGTTCCTGGCAGCCGGCGAGACGCGGCGAGAAGCCTTCACCGTCTCGGTCGATGACGGCCAGGGCGGCACCGCCAGCCAGGACGTCACGATCACGATCACCGGCACGAACGACGCGCCGACGATCACGTCCGCGACGCAGACGGGGAGTGTGACGGAAGACGTCACGGCACCGGCCACCGGCACCATCACCTTCGCCGATGTCGATCTGGTCGACGGACATACGGCGAGCTTCGTCCCGGCCCCTGGCCAGACCGCGCTCGGTCATTTCGCCCTGACGGAGGTGGACGAGGCAGCCGATGCCGCGACCGGCTCGCTCGGCTGGAGCTACGTCCTCGATCAGGCCAAGGCGCAGTTCCTGGCAGCCGGCGAGACGCGGCGGGAGATCTTCACCGTCATCGTCGATGACGGCCGCGGTGGTCGGGCGAGCCAGGACGTGACGGTGACGATCACCGGCACGAACGACGCGCCGACCATCACCTCCGCCGCGCAGGCGGGCAGCGTGACGGAGGATGCGCCGGCCCCGGCCACGGGCACCATCAGCTTCACCGATGTCGACCTTTCCGACGGACATACGGCGAGCTTCGTCCCGGCTCCCGGCCAGACTGCCCTCGGCCATTTCGCCCTGACGGCGGTGGACGAGGCGGCCGATGCCGCGACCGGCTCGCTCGGCTGGAGCTACGTCCTCGATCAAGCCAAGGCGCAGTTCCTGGCGGCCGGCGAGACCCGCCAAGAGGTCTTCACTGTCACGGTCGATGATGGCCAGGGCGGTATCGCGAGCCAGGACGTGACGGTGACGATCACCGGTACCAACGACGCGCCGGTCGTCCTCGACATCACCGGCGCCACGGCCGCGACCGGGAGCCCGCCGCTCGTCCTGCACCCGGCCTACACCGACGTCGATACACGCGACACGCACGGGCTCAGCCTCGATGCGACGCCGACGCGGGGGCATGTCGCGCTGAATGCCGACGGCACGTTCAGCTACGATCCGAACGGCGCCTTCGCGAACCTGCCGGCGGGAATCACCGCGCAGGACAGCTTCACCTACACGGTCACGGATTCGGCCGGCGCCGCCGTCACCCGGACCGCCACGGTGACGGTGACGGGCACCAACCACTCGCCGGTCGCCGCCGCGGACCAGCAGACGGCCGCACGGGAGGGCCTCACCGTCCTCGACCTCCTCGCCAACGACGGCGATCCCGACGGCGACGCCCTCGCCATCACGGCGGTGACGCAGCCCCTGGAGGGCCGGGTCACGATCGAGAACGGCCGGGCCGTGTTCGATCCCGGCAGCACCTTCGCCGGCCTCGCGGCGGGCCAGACCGCGACGGTGAGCTTCGCCTACACGGTCTCGGACGGGCGCGGCGGCACCGACACGGCCAGCGCCACCGTGCAGGTTCAGGGTTCGGGCGCCTTCGTGCCCGGCAACCAGACGGATACGAGCAGCACCGTCCTGACGAGCAACAAACAGGCCGTGTTCCTGCAGCTCGACGGGGCCTCCCGCGCCAATGACGGCAGCACCAAGGTCACGGCCACGATCGGCCTCGGCACCGTGCAGCAGCCCGCCATCAACATCGTCTACGTGGTCGATACGTCCGGCAGCGAGCAGACCTTCTTCGCCAACGGCATCGGCGACCTGAATGGAGACGGGACCGCCAACACCCGCATCGACGCCGAGATCCAGGCGCTCACGGCCCTCAGCAACAAGATCCTGGCCCAGGGCTTCAACCCGGCCTCGACGCGGCTCGCCATCGTGCCCTTCGACTCGGCAGGGAAGACCTTCGGGGTCAACGGGTCCGCGCCCGAGGCCAAGCCGGTCTTCGCGCTGGACGCGGCCGGCGTCTCCAGCGCGACGAGCTACCTGAAGACCCTCCGGGCCACCGGCGGCACCAACTACGAGGACGCCCTGCGCAGCACCATCTCGGCGCTCGCGGTGATGGACCCGAACAGGACGGCCAGCAACTTCGTCTATTTCGTCTCGGACGGCGAGCCGACCTCGCAGAACGCCGCCACCCCTGCGAACCAAGTGCCGGCCAGCGGGACGACCGGCGTCGTCACCATCAATCCGAGCCCCACCAACCAAGCCGCCATCATCGCGAAATTCGCCGACGAGGTGAAAACGCTGACCGAGGTCTACAAGGCGAAGATCTCGGCCATCGGCATCGGCGACAGTTCGCTGACCTATCTCGATCCGATCGACAACACCGGCGGGGCCGAGAAGGTGACGACGCCGAGCGCGCTCTCGGCCTCGCTTCTGGGCTCGCCGGTGCCCTCGGCGAGCATCGCCGCCTTCACGCTGAGCGTGAACGCGCGCGTGGTGCCCGGCATCACCAAGGCGAACCTCGTCTCCACGCCGCTCGGCCTCAAGATCGACGCGAACCTCGCCGCGCTCAAGCCCTATCTCGGCGACAGCAACACGGTCGTGGCCAGCGTCACCTTCACGGACGGCACCACCCTCGTCACGGATCTCGTCGTGACGGGCGTGCTGCCGCACGCCTTCGATCCGCCGGGCCTCGGCGCCTCGCCGCCGAGCGAGATCCTGGTGGAGGCCGGCGCCGAGACCGCGGGCGTGCCCGAATCGGTCGTGAGGCTCGTGCGCGCCGCGAATGCGCCCGCCTACGACACCGCCGGCTGGACGCAACTCACGCCCGCGACCTTCGCCAAGGCCGGGACCTACGGCACCACCCTCCTCGATACCGCAGCGAACACGCTGACCTACGCCCTCGACAACGCGCGCAGCGCGACGAACGCGCTCCAGGCCGGCGCCATCGTCACCGAGAAGGTCGAGATCCGTCTCGTCGGCGGCCTGAACAAGGACATCGCCTTCACCATCACGGGGAGCAACGACGCGCCGGTCGCCGCGGACGCCGCCGCCTCGGGCGACGAGGATGGCGTTCTCGCAGGACAGCTCTCCGCGATCGACCCCGACACCTCGGTGGACGACCTCATCGTCGCGCTGGTGGGTGAGGCCGCCCACGGCCACGTCGCGATCGATGCACGGGGCCACTACACCTACACGCCGGACGCGGATTTCAACGGCACCGACCAATTCACCTATCGGGTCAATGACGGATCGGACGCGGGCAACGTCGCCACCGTCACGCTGACGGTGCGGCCGGTCGAGGATGCGCCGAGGGTGGCCGGCCCGCTCACCCTCGAGGCGGACGAGGGGAGCGCCGCCCGCCTCCTCGACCTTCTCCTCAATGCCCGGGATGCGGACGGCGACGCCCTCGCCATCACCGATCTCCGCTACAGCGTGGACGGTCAGCCCTCGGCCGCCCCGCCGGCCGGATTGAGCCTGTCCGGCAGCACGCTCGCGGTCGATCCGTCGGATCCGGCCTTCGACGCCCTGGCCGAGGGGGCGACACGGACCATCGTGGCCGCGTACGACATCGTGGACGGCCAGGGCGGCAGCGTTCGGCAGACGCAGACGCTCGTCCTCCATGGCGTCAACGACGCCCCTTCGGCCTCGAGCGCCGCAGCGGCGACCGAGGCGGGCACGCCGCTCTCCGGCAGCGTCTCCGCGTCCGACATCGATGGCGACGCCCTCACCTACTCGGTCGGGACGGCACCCGTGCACGGCACACTCAGCCTCGGCGCGGACGGCCGCTACACCTACGCGCCGGACGCGGGCTACGCCGGCAGCGACGGCTTCACCTTCACGGCGAGCGACGGCCGCCTCGCCGCGACCGGGACCATCGACCTGACGGTCAAGCCGGACGCCGCCGCGCCTCCGGCGAATGGCGGCACCGCTGCGTCCGTCGTGACGGGAACGGCCGGCGACGATGTCCTGCAAGGCGGCGCGGGCGACGACCGGCTCGACGGGCGAGGCGGCGACGACCTGCTCTCGGGCGGAGCGGGGGCCGACACCTTCGTGTTCAGCCCCCTCGCCGGACATGCGCGGATCGCCGATTTCGAGATCCACCGCGACGTGGTCGAAGTGTCGTCCAACGCATTCGCCGATGAAGCGGCCATCCTCGCCCAGGCGACGCAGGTCGGCGCCGACACGGTGATCAGCCTCGACGCCACCCACAGCCTGACCCTGCAGAACGTGGCGACGGCAAGCCTGACGGCGGCGGATTTCCACGTCGTCTGATGCCGCGTCGCCTTCGCCCGCCACCGGGCAGGGGCTGCCGAACCGGGCGGGGCGCATTCCTGGCCATGTCAGGCGATCCTCGAAGCGGCGCGCCGCCCGAGAGCGTCATCCCTCGCCGGACAGGAACGCGACGATGCGCCGGTTGATGCGGTCGGGCTGTTCGAGATGCAGCCAGTGGCTCGCGCCCTCCACGATCTCGAGCCGGCCATCGTCACAGAGCGCGAGGCCGGCCTCGGCGACGTGACGCTCCAGGAAGCTGTCCTCGCCCGCCCAGAGGATCAGCGTCGGCGGCGCCAGCCGGGCCGGCTCGCCCCGCGCCGGCCGCTCGCGCAGGGCTCGGTAATAGTTCAGCATCGCCGTGAGCGAGCCGGGATGCGCCCATGCCTCGGCGTAGCGGTCGAGCGCGCCGGGCTCGAAGGTTTTGGGCCCCCCGCTCCCCTGCATCATCGTCCGCAGGCCCGCGAAATCGAAGCTGCCGAGGCTCGCCTCGGGCAGCCAGGGCAGCTGGAAGAAGGCCACGTAGGTGCTGCGCAGCGCCTGGGTCGGATGGCGCCGAACCTGCCGTGCCCAGATGTCGGGATGCGGACCGTCCATCAGCACCGCGCGCCCGATCCGCTCGGGGTGCCGGGCCGCCACCCACCACCCGATCACCGCCCCCCAATCGTGGCCCACGAGGTGGAACCGGCCTGCCCCGTAGGCGTCGCCCAGCGCGACCACGTCCGCCGCGAGCGTGTCGAGGTCGTAGGCGCCGACCTCCTGAGGCGCGTCGCTCGAGTTGTAGCCGCGCATGTCGGGGACCACGACGTGGAAGCCCGCCTCCGCGAGCGGGGTGATCTGGTGGCGCCACGCCCACCAGAACTCGGGAAAGCCGTGCAGCAGGACGAGCAGCGGATCGCCGGGGCGGCCGGCCTCGACGACGTGGAGCGAGAGGCCGTTGATCGTCCGCGCCGTGTCGCGCCAGCCGGGCTGCAGGAGGGGCGAAGGCTCGGTCATCGCGGGGGGGCATCCTGTTCCTGCGGGGGGCGTTCGCGGCGACATCGGCGGGCCGGCATGCCGGGCTCGCTCGGCCCGCATCCAGGCGCGGGCAGCGCCCACCGTCCGGCTGGGGGACGTCGTAGGCCGGCGCCGCATCGCGCCTGCGCCGCCGCCGAACCAAGGGCCCCCGGCCGGGTTTGGTTGCAGGCGACGCCGGAGGGACCGACTTGTCCCGGGGGAGCGTCAGTCGAGACGCGTCGAAGGGGGTGGCCGGGTCCGATGCTCGATCCCGAGGTCTACGATCACTTGCGGCAGGTGGCCGGCACGGTCTCCGAGCCGCTCCTGTCCGCCATCGAGCGCGTCGGGCCGATCGGCATCGCGGTGCCGATCCATGCCCGCGTCGCGGACCGGCTGTTCGTCGAGGTCGTCAACCAGCAGCTCTCCACCCGGGCCGCGGCCGCGATCTGGGCACGGGTCGAGGCCGCGGCGGCGGCGCGGGCCTTGTCGCCGCGGGACCTGTTCGTCGCTGGGCACGAGGAGGCACTGCGGGCCTGCGGCATTTCCCGGAACAAGGTGCGGGCCCTGCAGGCGATCCGCGAGGCGGACGAGGCCGGGCTGCTGACGGCCGATCTCGCCGGAATGCCCCACGCGGACCGTTCGGCCATTCTCTGCGGCATCCGCGGGGTGGGGCAATGGACCGCCGACATGATCGGCATCTTCCACTACCTCGACCCGGACATCTGGCCGGTCGGGGACGTGGCCGCCGTGGGCAGCCTCCGGCGCTTGACCGGCTGCACGGACACGGCCTCCTTCGCCGCCGCGTTTGCGCCCTACCGGTCGATCCTGGCGCGCTACGCGTGGCGCATCCGCGACGTGCGGGACGCGCTCGTGGCCTGACCGGTCCGATCACACCGGGGTGTCGCCCAAAGGACACGCAGGCCGCACAAACGTGCCGCCCCCTCGCCGCGGCCACATTCCCTCCACCCGGGGAGGATGAGGTGCGCGGCGGATCGGGGAACCAGGGAGCGCGTCATGTTTGCTCTTCGCACGGCCAGAAGCTCGGCGGCCATCGGCCCCGGACGGCCCGTCGCCGATCTCGACCGGCACGCCGCCGGCTGCGTCACCCGCGGTGTCGCCTCCGGGCTGCGCGACGTGCTGCCCCTTCCGGACGGGGAGGCGCTTCCGACGCGCTTCGATCCCCTGATCCGGCGCCTGTTGAGCGGGCCTCTGGGCCCGTTCCGGGCCTCCTCGCGTCGAAAGGTTGCGTGATGTTGGCAGGCACTTCCTCCCCCGAGCGCGTCAACGTCGCGCGGCTGCCGACCCGCGCCGTCGATGTCGAGGCCGACGAGAACATCGCCTCGCTGATCGCGGTCCTGCAGGATCAGCTCGCCCTGGCCCGCGAGGGCAAGCTCCGCTCCGTGGCCGTCGTCTCGGTCGCGGCCGATGGCGGCGCCGTCGGCACGCACTGGTCCTGCACCAACGAGGACATTGTGAGCCTGATCGGCAAGCTGACGGTCCTGACGCACGACCTCATGGCGTCGCGCAGCTAGCGCGACGCGCACGCGCAGAGGCGGCCGGCGCTTGCGCGCGCCGGCGGCGCCTGTGCCCTGAGGCGGCCTAATCCGTCGGCGTGAGATCGTCGGCCGACCACGTCTCGCGGACATCGCCGACATCGATCTCGTAGGCTTCGCCGAGGTTCCAGACGCCGACGATGGCGCCCACGCGCCCGTCGGGCAGGCGAACCAGATCGAGGCGGTCGAACGGGGATGGTGTCATGAGCAGGCCCTCCCTGCATCAACCCTCATCCGCCCGCTTTCGCTCCCCGTCCCGATTCGCACACAGACGGCCGGGTCCGAGCGGCGCTCCGGCCGCTCTCTGCTAGGGCTCCGGCGCGCGCACCGGAACGTCGAAGCCCTGGGTCCGGTGAGGCTCGTCGCGCAAGGTGAAGTGCCACCATTCGGGCGCGTAGGGCGTGAAGCCCGCCGCGCTCATCGCCTCGCGCAGGCGCGCCCGGTTTGCACGGGCCTCGTCGGAGAGCGCGGCCCCCTCCCCCGAGCGCGGCCCGAACAGGTCGAAGGGCGTGCCCATCGGCCGCTCGCGCCCGGTGGCGCGCTCGACGAGGGTGATGTCGACGGTGGAGCCGCGGGAATGGGCGGATCGCTCGGCGATGTAGCCGAGCCGGAACAGGTCGCCCTTGTCGAGATCGGGATAGAACTCGGCCTTGCCCGAGACATCGGCCGTGTCGCGGGCCCAGCGGACGAAATCGGCCACCGCCCGGAGCGGCCGGTAGCAATCGAAGACCTTCAGGCCGAGCCCGTCCCGCTCCAGAGCGGCCTGGGCGCGGGCAAGCGCGGCCGCGGCGGCGGGGGTCAGCAGGCAGAGCGGCGCCTCGTAGCCCGCGATCGGCCTCCCGACGAAATTGTGCCGGCCCGCGTAGCGGATCTCGGTGACGAGGCCGGACACGCGGCGCGCGGCGTCGACGAGATCGGGCTCGGCCCGCGCGCCGCCCGCCGCCAGGAGCAGCGCGGCGACCGACGCGGCGCGAATCAGCCGCCACCCGCGCCGCCCCGGCCCGTCGCCCGACACGGGAATTGCGTCCCTCGGCATCGCCCTTCACCCTCTCGGCCCAGTGGCATCCGGTCCCGGGCATCTCATAGGCGCGCGGCTCCCGGAACGCATCGCGGTTTGCCCGCATTGCCGGTGATCGCGGAGGAGCGGACCATGACGGAGAAGAAGGGCCACGGCAGCGCGGCGGCCAAGAGGGCGAACGCCAAGGCGAGCCACGAGGGCAAATCGAACCCGCGCACCTCCTCCTCGGCCCAGGCCGAACTCGGCAAGAAGGGCGGCAAGACGGCCGGAAAGAGCAGGTAGCGCGCAGGCGTCGGGCACGGCGTCGGGAGCGGGCCGGCGGCGATCCGCGCGGGCCTTCGCGCCTCGGCGGCCCATGATCGCGATCTACGTTCGGTGGCCTCGAAACAGGATCGCGCCCTGGTGAGGTGATCGCGCTCTCAGGTGCACGACTTGCCGCTGTACGGTTCGGTCCGGAAGATCGCGGTCGTCGTCAGGAGCTGCCGCCCGCCGGTCATGCCGTTGCCGCTGACATCGAGGAAGCTGAACGGCCGGGCCACCGGCACCGCCGCGCGGATCGCCACCACGTCGTTGCCCTCCGGGCACTCGAAATGCGTACCGAAGCTGACGACGAAATCCTTCCGCTTCCCGTCATAGGCCGGCGGAATCTCGCTCGCCGAGAAGCCGGACTGCCGGGTCACGTCGAGGCGCAGGTCGTCGCAGCGGAAGAACACCGCCCTGCTCCCGCACATGATCCGCCGCATCCGCTCCGACGCCTCGGTCCCATCGGCGAGGTCCTGGAACTCGCCGGTGCGCAGCAGGCGGGCGGCGCGGTCGACCGCGACGTCGAGCGTCTGTTGCGACAGGAAGAGGAACGCGGCCTCGAAGGTGGCGCACAGCAGAACGATGAAGGGAAAGGCGACGAGCGCGAATTCGACCGCCGTCGCGCCGTCGCTGTTCTGGGCGAAGAGACGTCCGAACCTCGCCGAGACTGCGCGGCGCCAGCTCATTGCGTGAGCATCAGCTTGCCCGATACGGGGCCGACGCCCTTCGGGACCGGCACGCTCGTCGCGTCGTAATTGGCGTTGAGATAGAGGTTCGGCCCCTCGTAGAGGTTCAGCTGCTGCGCGACGACGACCGTGTAGGCCGACTGGTCGGCCACCGGCTTGCTCGCGTCGATGACGAGCCGCCCGCTCGGCAGGTAGATCGTCCCGAGCATGGTGCGGGCGTTGTCGCTGATGATGCGGTAGACCCGCAGCGGCTTCGTCAGGCTCAGCGCCGGCGGAGTCGGCGAGATGATGTCGCCGACGAGGGTCTCGACCAGGGTCGTTGGGTCGATGGGCAGGGCGACGGTCCGCTCCTCGGACATCAGCAGGCCGGCCATCACGCCCGTGGTCGGCGCCGTGAGGCTGATGGTGGTCTTCTTGTCGAAGACGAGGCCGCCCTTGTTGCCCGTGAAGTAGAAGGCCACCTCCGTGCCCGTCATCGTCGCCTTCTTGTCGACGACGAGCGGCCCGTCCTTCATCACGTAGATGCCGGGCTTCAGCGTGACGACGGCGTTCTTCGTGATGTGGAGGCCGCCGCAATAGGTTCCGGGCTCGAGGGTGACGGTGGTGTCGATCTTGTTCTCGGTGAGCTTGAGGAGGTTCAGCGGGAACGGCAGCTCCCGGCACGCCTCGATCGTCGGGGCCGGCCGGTCCTTCAGCGGATCCTCGATCGCCGGGCAATCCGTCTGGGGGTTCGGTGAGAAGTTGGCCCTCGGGCCGAGATAGCCGCCCGAGGAGCAGATCGTCTGGGCCTTGGCGAGCGCATTGTCGCCGCCCACCATCCCCATCGGGTTGCGGGAATTCGAGTACAGCGAACAATTGTTGGCCGTGACCTGGGCATTCTTCTGCAGGTTGAACGCGCCCGCCGCGCCGGGATCGAGGGCGAGCATGCACAGCCGCATCCGGCCGACGATATTCGCCCGGGCTTTTGCGGCGACAATCGTGCTTCCGTAGCCGACGAATGCCCCGAAGGTTAGGCGAATGCTTTCCTCCGCCCGCGCGAAGACGCCCGTACGGTCCTCGGAGACGGTGACGTTGACGGTGATGGGTCGATCGGGGGCGGCCTTCGCGGCGTCGCGGATGGTCTGCTCGGTGAGGCCGACGATGCTGGCCGGGGTCGAGGCGGCGAGTTTCAGAGCATTGCCGCCGGCCAGAGTCCCGGCATCGACCGCCGCCTGCAATTGGCTGCGCCGGTGGATCAGGCGCGCATAGTCGCTCGCTCCACCCGCGAGGCCGATCAGCACCGTCGCCCCGAGGCCGAAGAGCACGGCGACCGAGCCGCGCCGGTCGGTGCGCAGCGCCGCAAGGCTCGCGCGACGCCGCCACGCGCTGCCCTGCCAGGAACCGCTCCGGCCCGTCTCACCACCCTGCATGCTGTCCCATGCCCGTCTAAAGCGTGTCGCCGCAGCCCCAAGGCGCCCCGCGGACATCCGGTCTTTGGTCGTCTCGTGCATGTCAGATCGTCCGGCAGCTCGCCGCGTTCATGCCGCCTCGCTCACCGAATTGAGCTGGGCCGCGATGTCGGCCCAACGGCTGAGGAAGGCCGCGACGACGCCCGGGTCGAAATGAGACCCGCTCTTGTCGAGGAGATAAGCGCGCGCCTCCTGCGGCGACCAAGCCTGCTTGTAGGGACGCGCCGTGGTGAGCGCATCGAACACGTCGGCGACCGCGACGATGCGGCCCGACAGGGGGATTGTCTCTCCGCCGATGCCGTTCGGGTAGCCGCTGCCGTCCCAGCGCTCGTGATGCGTGCCGGCGATCTCGGCTGCGAGCCGGACGATCGGTGAGGACGACGTCTCCAGGATGCGCTGCCCGCGCTCGGCGTGCCGCTCCATCTCGTCCCGCTCCGCCCCCGTCAGCGGGCCGGGCTTCAGCAGGATCGAGTCCGGCACGGCGATCTTGCCCACGTCATGCATCGTCGAGGCGAGGCTGATCTGCCGGCATTCCTCCACCGAGAAGCCGAGCGCCGCCGCGGTCAGCGCGACATAGTTCGCCACCCGGGCGATGTGGTTGCCCGTATCGGTGTCGCGATGCTCGGCGGCCCGCATGAGAAGCGTGATGATCTCCCGCTCGCGAGCTTCCACCGTGGCAACCGCCGCGGCGACCTCCCGCTCGAGGATCTCCGCGTGCGCGCGCTCCTGCCGCAGGGCGCGGCTGAGCGCGAGCAGGTTCGCCACCCGGGCGCGAATCTCGATCGGATCGAAGGGCTTGTTGAGGAAATCGGTGGCGCCCGCCTCGAGCGCTTCGCGGCGCAGCCGACGCTCCTCGATGCTCGTCACCATCACGATCGGCACGTGAAGGAGGGCCGGCATCGCCCGGATCGCCCGGATGAAGGCGACCCCGTTCATGCCCGGCATGTCGTAGTCGGTCAGGATCGCGCCGAGATCCTGCGCATGCGCCTCGGCGAAATCGAGCGCGTCCGCGGGCCGGGTGAAATCGTGCGACCGGCAATCCGCGATAGGGCGCAGAGCCTCCACCATCAGGAGGTTGTTCATCTCCGCATCGTCGAGGACGAGTACCCTCATCATCTCCACCCGTGCCGAAGCCGCCCTCCCCTTGGAACGCGATTGTTATGCCGAGAATCTTGCCAAACCGTTCGACCTTTCGGGCAAGTGTTTGAGCAACCCCTGAGTGTGTTAGCGAGAGCTTTGTTTCTGCGGTTGCGCTTCTGCGCCCTGCGCCCCAGTGGCCACGATCCGCCGCCGCACGCCAATGCAGCGCGGTATCGCGAGGGCCGCGGGAATTGCTCCTGATGAGAAAGCGTTAACGACGCGAATTCATCTCCTGAACGTTGGCCATCTGTTTCACCTTGTCTTGTGCTTTGCCTGCGCAGACTGTCCCGGAACGAGCGGGAGGACGTTTCGGAAGATGGTCGGCGGCGGTTCTCTCTCGTCTGTTGCAGACCGTATCGGCCCCACACTGACCGGGGGCGCGCATCTGCACGGGCGCTCCTGCCGGATGCTGTCTCCGAAACGGTCCGCGCGGCGGGGCGGTCCATGCTGAGACCGTGGAGCGCCCCGATCCACCCGCGTTCACGCCGCAAGGAATCCACCCGCGGCGGCGGCTTTGCGCCGTCGCGTTCCCGCAATTCCGACGGATGGGCGGCGTGAGCACGGTGCGACGCCATCTGCGTCGGTTCGCGGCGGCACGCGGCGGCGTGAGCGCCGTCGAATTCGCGCTGATCGCGCCCGCGCTGATCCTCCTCTTCACCGCCACGATCGACGTGCCGCGCGCCTTCTCGACCGGCCGGCGCCTCTCCTACGGCGCCAGCACGATGGCGGATCTCATCTCGCGCAACGACTTCCAGAATCTCGACGCGGTCTTTGCCGCGGTGCAGGCTGTCGCGACACCCTACGATGTCGGAACGGCGCGGATCGTGCTGACCGCGGGCGGCATCTACAAGACCCTGGACGGGTACGTGGCGAAGGTCTGCTCCAGCACCGCGCAGCGCGATACGGCCCGCGCCGCGGGCTCCACGATCGGGCCGGCACCGCTCGGAATGCGAACGGAGGGAGCGCGGTTCGTGATGGCGGAGGTGAAGATGCGCTACCGCGCGGTCTTCAAGCTGGTCCCGCTGCTCAACGGCTGGGATTTCTCCTACACCACGCTCTGGCCGGTGCGCGAAGGCAAGGCTGTCAACGGTCGGGACGAGGTCATCCTCCCGGGTGGACAGGCCTGCCCGCTGATCGCGACCTGAGCCGCGGCGCTTCGTTGCTCCTCGCGAGCGGAAGAAACCCCTCAGGCCGCGATCTTCTGCGCGAAGACGCCCTCAAGTTCCGTGCTGGTCCGTTCGAACAGCGTGCGCAGGATGGGCAGGATCGTGGCCTCTGGGCACACCGCCTCGATCCGCGCTCCGCGCTCGATCTGCGCAAGTTCGTGGCCGAGTGCCGCCGCGCCGATATTCGCGCTCATCGACTTGAGGCTGTGGGCGGCGCTCCCCACCGCGGCGGCGTCCGCGGAATCGATGGCCGCCTGCAGCGCGTCGAGCGCCGTCGGCCCATGCTCGCGAAACAGCCGCAACAGGCGATCGATGAAGTCGGTCCCGCTCTGCTCGGCGATCTCGAACAAGCTCGCCAGCGTGTCGAGGTTCAGGAGCGGCGTCTCCGCTTCGGCAACGGGCTGCATCTCGGCTCCCGCCGCCGCAGGCTCGAAGACCCTCGGTGCGGGATCGGCGATCGACGCCAGGAGCTGGGCGAGGTCGGCCAGGGTGAAGGGCTTCACGAGGACACCGTCCATGCCCGCGTCCCGCCAGGCATCGGCGGCCGTGCCGATGACATGGGCCGTGAGGGCGAAGATCGGCACGCGATCCGCATTGCCCGCCGCCTCCGCGGCGCGGATCTCGCGCGATGCATCGAATCCGTCGAGCACCGGCATGCTCCCGTCCATGAGGATGAGGTCGATGCTGCCCTGCCGAGCGAGATCGACCGCCTCGCGGCCGTTCTCCGCCATGCGGATGTCGGTCACGCCGCAGCGGTGCAGAGCCTCCGACGCGACCTCTCGGTTGACGGCATTGTCGTCGGCCACGAGCACCCGGAGCCCCGCGAACCGAGGAGGCCCGTCTGACGCGGTCGCGGACGCCTCGCCGCTCGCGAAGGGGTGCCCCCCGGCGAGCGCGGCGAGCGCCGCCTGCCACTCGGCCTGCACCAGGGGCCAGCGGAGCACCTCGTCGGCGAGGCCGCGTCTCTGCACCTGTGGTCCGCTCGCATCCCCCATCGGCGCGACGGCAAGAACCCGGCCGCCCTCGGACGGCCGCCGACCCTGCCGCAGCAGCGCGTCCGCGGCGACGACCCAGTGGACGGCTCCTTTCTCGCTAGACGCGGCCGCAGTGAAGCCCGCGGCGTCGAGCCCGGCTCGCAACGCAGCCTCTGTCGCGGAGCCGAGACCCGCGATGCCGACGAGCGGCAGAACGGAGGGCGCCCGCTCTGCCGGGTTTGCGGGAGACAGAGCCTCGACCGGCAGTCGGATCCAGAAGGTCGAGCCAACGCCCACCTCGCTCGAGACGCCGATCTCGCCGCCCATCGCGGCGACGAGCGACTGGGCGATCGAGAGGCCGAGACCGGTGCCGCCGAAGCGGCGCGTCGTGGATTGGTCGGCCTGGGAGAAGGCCGAGAAGATCGTCGGGAGCTTGTCGGCCGGGATGCCGATGCCGGTGTCGCTCACGCGGATCTCAATGCCGCCCGCCCCGAGCGCGGCGATGCGGATCAGCACATGGCCGGTCTCGGTGAACTTCAGCGCGTTGTTGACGAAATTGCCGAGCACCTGCCCGAGCCGGACGGGATCGCCGACGAAGCTCGCGGGCACGTCGGCGGCCACCTCGGCCGCGATGTCGAGGCCCTTCGCGCGGGCCCGCTCGCCGAACAGGGTGACGACCGTGTCGACGAGATCGGAGGTCGAGACTGGGATGCGCTCCAGTTCGAGCTTGCCCGACTCGACCTTCGCGAAATCGAGGATGTCGTTGATGATGGCCAGCAGGCTCTGACCGGAGCGCGCGATGACCTCGGCGTAGCGCTGCTGGCGGGCGGGAAGATCGGCGCCGGCGAGAAGCTCTGCCATCACGAGCATGCCGTTCATCGGCGTGCGGATCTCGTGGCTCATTGTGGCCAGGAAGGTCGATTTCGCCGCATTCGCGGCCTCCGCCATGTCCTTGGCGTCGCGCAGGTCGACGGTGCGGTCGAGGATTTCCTGCTCCAGGCTCGCGCGGTGCTCGGCAAGGGCTTGGTCGCGTTCGCGCACGGCGCCGAGAAGGCCGTTGAAGGTGGTGGCGAGGACGCCGACCTCGTCGTTGGTGGTGACGGCCGCAACGCGCGCGTAATCGTGGTTCTCGCGCACCGCGTTCATGGTCTCGGCGAGCGCGCGCAGAGGGGTCGTCAGTGCCTTCTGCAGCCGCCAGGCGACGAGGAGACCGATCGCGACGGCCGCCACCGCGGCGAGAGCCGCATTCTGCAGAACCGCCAGCAGGCGCTCGGCGAGGTCGGCGGTCTCGGCCACGACGGTGACAGACCCGATCTCCCGTCCGCCATCGATGACGGGCACGCTGAGACGGACGGAGCGGGTCAGGGCAAGATCGACGGCGGAGACGCCCTCCTTCCGGTCGAGATCCAGATCGTCGGCGAGGCGCAGTCCGAGGCCCTGCTCCGCGACGAGCGACCCGTCCGCGCGCACGACGGCGGCGTAGGTGACGTTGCGCTGCTCGGCAATGCCCCGAAGAGCGGCGGCGGCCGCGACCTCATCGCCTGCCGCGACGGCCTTCGCGGTCGCGCTGGCGAAGATCGTCGCGACCGCGCGCAGGGCATCGCGCTTGTCGGCGGCATAGCGGCCGGCCTCGCTCAGAACGGTCAGAGCCGAGCCGACGACGAGGGCGATGAGGACGGCGCTGACCACGGCGCGGCCCAGTCGGCGCGCCAGGGAGCGGTACGTGTTCGAAGATGTCATCGGCAGCTCGGCCCGCGGGTCTCGCTGCCAGGATGCACCGCCACATCTTTGTATCGTCTTACGAGGGCCGCCGATCACGGCGGCGTCAGGCCGGTGGGGAGTGCGTGCCGGTTCGTGACGGCCGGCTCAGGTGACGATCCAGGTCCCGAGAAGCACGGCAGCCAGAAACAGGCTGGAGCTTAGGGCGACGGCGACGACTTCACGATACGTGAACAGGAGATTGTCGAGGGCGCTAGACATGATCGGATGGCGCCTGCGGACCGAGGGTGGATGGCCCACCGATTAACACCCCAAATCTGACCACCGTGTGAGGATAAGTGCTGACCATGCGCTTAAAGAGCGAGCGTCACACGCCTGCAACAATCGAGCGGGCCGCAGCGATGCGCCGGATCTCGTCGCGGCTCGCCCGCATCCGGGAGTGAGAGACGTATGTAAGCCTTCGGTGAGACGAGATCGGTTCTCGCGCCCGGAAAGGCCGACGATGCGCATTGGACGATCGGTCCATCCCGCGCGGCGAACGACAGGATTGGATGACGGCGCCGCGGCCCGAGCGGGCGGCGGATGCGATGCTATCGCGCAGGCCCGTCGAGCGCCGGATTTGCGGGAAGCCGGATCCCGATGGACTGATCAGATCCGCGCACCATCATCCCTCGGCGGCTTGCCGCAGCGGTACTTCTCCACGCGCCAGCGCTCGTGCATCCGCTGCCACTGCGCCATCTGCGGCTGCGCCACGGTGAGGCACTGCTGCGGAGTGGTCACCTCCTCGCTGAAATAATGCACGCGGGTCACGCAATGGGTCGGGTTCGCGGACAGGCAGGTCAGGAAGTAGAGGCCGTAGAGCATGCGCCGTGATCCTCTGGCGTTCCGGGCGCTACCTCCGAACTGCTCTCTCTTCTTGAAATGGGAACGAGCAAACCGCATGCCGGTTGCTGTTGCACTGCGGTGTCGGAGAGCCGGGAACGGCGCGTCCCGGCCCTGCCATGCAAGGGCCGCACGGGTTCCGCCCGCGGCCCCGGCTCGCCTGCCTGGACATGTCAGCCCTGCGAACGCTTGCGCTCGGCGCGGCTTGTTTTGGCAGGCGACCGGCCGACGGACCGGCGCCTTCGATGGGCCTCCTGACTTCGGGCCGCCGCGGGAGCGGGCTCTCGGTGCGTCGATCCGTGCGGCGCGCGCAGATCTCGCCGCGGCTGGTCGGCGACCGCTTCGATCGCGTCCGACAGCCGGGCGGCGAGATCGTCGGCCCGCCTCAAGTCGCTCCAAGAGATGCTCACCATGCGGCCGCACAGGAAGTCGTTCGAGACGACGGTGAGGCCAAGGGTGGTGAACCGAAGTTCGATGACGATCCCACTCCGCTCACGAACGGCCTGTGTCTGCGCCCAGGCATTCTCCAGAATGGTGGCGAGGGTTTCCTGACTCCGGTCGCCCATACCGCTCTCCTACGCTACCCACACGCCAACACCCACCCCAAGCCTAGGACTTGGTGCGTGGCGAGAAAGTGGCGCGTTCAGAATGAGTTAGATATCGTACTGGAGCTCGGGCGTGGCGTCTTGCGCCTCACCCGCCGGCATCGAGCCTCGCGGCCTGCGGCCAAGCGGCCTTCAGCTGTCGGCCGCCGTCGTGTCTGCCAGCCAGTCGATTACGGCCGCCAGCGCGTCCCGCTCGGGCCGGCCCTCGCTCAGAGCCGCCTCGTAGATCGACACCTGCCGGTCCGCGCTCGACCCCTCGCGGGCGATCCGCCGCGCATGCTCGCACTCGGCGCGGCAACCGAGGATCGCGGCATCCTCCTCGGTCAGATCAAGGATCTCGTCGAGCGCCTGGGATAGCGGGATCGCGCGGAGGCTCCTCTCGTCGATGAGGGTCGCCGCGACACCGTCCCGTTCGACCCGCCAGAGGTTCTCCATCACGAAGCCGCGGGAGGAGCCGGTCATCCCGGCATGCAGGTCGGGCTGCCGGTCGACGAGGCGGACGAGACACCGATACAGCGCCGCGATCGTGATCGTGTCGGCAATGCGCGTGCAGCTATCGGCAACGCGCAGTTCGAGGGTCGGGTAGCGCACCGATGGACGGATCTGCCACCAGAAATAGGTCGGGTCCTTCACAGCGCCCGCCTGCGTCATGCCCTTGACGTAGCGATCGAAATCCGCCGCGTCGTGGAAGAGTTCCGGCAGTCCGGTCCGGGGCAGCTCGGCATAGGCCCGCAGCCGGTAGCCGGCGAGTCCGGTGCGGCGCGTCTCGAAGAACGGCGAGGAGGTCGAGAGCGCAAGAAGCACGGGCAGGAAGGGCATCAGGCGCTGCATCGTGTCGACGCGCCGCTCGGGGCGCGGGACCTCGACATGGACGTGGAGGCCGCACACGATGGAACGGCGCCCGACGATCTGCAGATCGTGCATCATCGCCTCGTAGCGCGCCTTCTCGGTCTGCTGCTGGTGGGGCCAGAGAGCGGTCGGGTGGGTGCCGGCGGCGAAGACGAGAAGCCCGTGCCGGCGTCCGACCCCGGCAAGGCCGGAGCGAAGCCGCACGAGCGCGGCCCGTGTCTCCGGAAAGCTCGACGAGGGAGCGCTGCAGATCTCGACCTGGTTCTTCAGCAGTTCCCGCTCGACCGAATCGAATTGCTGCTCCGCCTCCACGTGGAAGGCCGAGACCGACCGACGCGGTGCCGAGCGTGAGCGCGCGCTCGCCAGGAAGAGCTCTTCCTCGATTCCGAACTGGTATCCGTCCGCCATACCCATACCCCGCCACCGCAACGCTCGCCGATCGTAACGGACGGATCCTGTCGGCGGTTCGCCCGCGCAGAAGGAGCGGCGCCCTGCGGATGCGGAGCGTCAAATTCGCTTGAGCAAGGTTCGGACCGCGAATGCCGCTCGTCAGGAGCGCCATCCCATCCTCCACGCCAGAGCACGAGAGGGCCTTCCGAGCGGCGCGCTGCGGATCGGGATTGATGGCAGCCCCAGCGACTTGATCGCCGGCTGCCGAATTCGAGAGGCTCACCGCGACGGTGCGGATGCGCCGGGGCGATGGCGACGCACCCTCTGGCCGGAATCGCGCGGGCGCCCCCATCTCTGCGGCATGCCCAGCCGCGCGCGAGACGCAGCCCACTTGCTCCGCCGGTTGGGCGTCAGTGCCCGGCGGAGCCGGTTGAGGCTCGGTCTGACATGCGAGGATCTCGCCTACCTGTCCGAGCTGGACGAAGACCTTCTGCGTGCCATCGAGGCCGGCGACGGGGGCGGCCTCGATCTTGCTGGACTGCTCCGTCTCGCCTGGGCGCTCGGCGTCGATGGTGCGGACCTCCTCGGCCGGCCCGTGTCGGATTTGCAACCTCGACGGGACGGCGGCGTTGAGGACGGCGACGGAGGCGCCTGATGACCCTTCGATCCTACCTCGTTCCCGGACTTGCCCTGGCCTGTCTGACGACGACCGCGCCTGCGGCGGAGCGCCCTGGCTTCGCTCCTGCGGGCGGGATGGCTTTGACCACCCCCTGGCAGGGGATGGCGCTGGTTGCAAAGCCCGGAATGCCCGAAGCGTCGGGCTTCCGGAGGGCAGCGATTGTGCGACCCGCCGATCCGGCTCCGTTTCCGGGCCGCCTACCCAATCAGCACACCGGCCCCAAACGCGATCGAGCCGTCCACGACATCTGCATCGGATGCTGAGAGGCATGGTCTAGCGCCCACTTCAGCACAGTAACGCTTGGCCCTGTACGGGCCCGTACGCGGTGCGATCGTCCATATTCTGTGCGGATGGCGAGCGTTCATTTGTTCAGGCAAGATCTGCCGCCTTCACGGATGATCCGTCGACGGGTACATGGTCGGCGGTCGCATGGGCAACGATCCGAACCCTTCCGATAACCGAGAGACCGGAGGCCGCTTCATCCTCCTCATCGCGTTCGTGATGGTGGTGATCCTCGCCTACGGGGCTGCGCTGATGATGCTCGAATGAATGCTGGCCTCACAGCGGCTTGCAGGACCCATAGCTGAACTTGATCTCGGTCTGGTCCTCGGGGTTGAGCTGCGACTTGGCGAACTTCAGGCGCACGAGGTCGAGCGTGAAGAAGTTGGTGGCGTTCTGGCATTTGATCGTGTTCGTTCGCCGGCGTCCCTCACCGCGGTAGTAGACCTCCTGGCATTCGAAGAACTCCGTCCGGCCGGCGAAGATCAGATTCAGCATATCGCGGTTGAGGATCAGCGAGAAGGTACGGGGCGCCACCGGCTCGGGCTTCGGCACGGCCGGGGTTTCCGCGGGCGAGAGGCCGACAGACACTTCCTCCACGCAAATCAGGGCGCGGCGCGACTGCGACAGGGATGGTATCGTGCCGAGCAGTGCGAGCACAATCGCGATGCCGATCAGCGATCTCATCGAGTCCCCTCACGCGGCTTTCGCCGTCTGTGTCCCCGATCGTCTTAGCTTATAGTAGGGCGGCTTGTCTTGATGATCGAAAGTATTAGTCGCGGCCTGGATTTCCTAACTTAGATCATCCCTCGGAGGTTTGGTCGTCACGAAACGGGGCGCCGGGCGCGGCCGTGTGCGCTGAAGCACGGCCTTTCCGGCCCGGTTGCGCCAGGAATGATCCGGGGCCTACCAGCCGGCCCCCTTGTCGAGGAGGCTCGCATGCTCGCTGCCCGTCCTTTCCGCTGGCTCCTCACCCTCACCGCTCTCGTCATACCCGCCTTCGCGGCGACCTGCCGTGAGGGCGGCCTTCGCCAAGCCAGCCCTGTCAAACCCGAGGCCACGTCGAGCGTCGTCTTCCGGCATTACATCTGAGCCTCTGCGGCTCTGACGTGGCGCAGATCGACCTTGGTGGGATCGCGGCTGCCGCAAATCCGCGCTCGCCTCTTGAGGCGGTCTGCGCGGGGTAGGAAGGATCGGACGCTATCGAGGATCGTGGTCCGGGTGCCCGGTTCCGCCCTGTCCGAGAAATCAGACGTCTGGCCGGGCGACGATTGCTTGAGATTGCGCTTCGACGGGGTGGCGTCGTGATCGTTTCGAGTGAGACTCACCCAGCCTCGTCGCGGACACACAACTCAGAATTGTTCTCGCATAACGCGCTCGATGACGAAGTCGCGTGGAGAACAGGCGGTCGGAGGGGATTTCGCGTAATTCGCCGCATCATTCCGGCGAGGCCGAATGGTCTCCCCTCAACGAGGCCTCACTCTGACAAATGGGAACTTGTCTGTTTTGGCCCTGTTGTAGCTGGGTTTTCGGATCCGTTCTGGCAGGGTCAAGGCACCAAAGTTGACGGAAGGCGTCGATCGATCGGAACTTCGGCAGATCGTCGCCGGCCTCTCCGAGGGCATCATCCTGCTTGAGAGCGATGGGCGCATCACGTGGGCGAACGACGCAGCCCTCGCCATGCACGGCGTCTCCAGCCTTCCGGCTCTCGGCGCCACGATCGCGAACTACGAGGCGCAGTTTCGGTCAGGCTATCGAGAGGACGGGGCGATCTCATCCCCGCCCATGCGGCGCGCCGCAGCGGGTGAGCATTTCCAAGACGTGATCGTCGATGTCGTGTCCCGAACGGAGCCCGGGATCGCCTTCGTCCACTCCCTGCGCAGCCTGATCGTGCGCGACGCGGCAGGCGAGCCCACCTGCCTCGCCCTGATCCTGCAGAACGTCACGCCGCAATTCGAGGCGGAGGAGCGGTTCGAGCGGACGTTCAACGCCAATCCGGCGCCTGCCGTCATCTGCCGATTGTCCGACCTGCGCCATGTCAAGGTGAACAGCGGCTTCCTGGAGATGACCGGTTACCGCCGGAGCGACGTGATCGGGCGCAGTGTCTATGAACTCGACGTATTGGGTTGCGCCCTCAACCGGGAATTGGCGATCGAGCGCCTCAACGCGGGCCGGACCATACCGCAGATGGAGGCATGCCTGCGCTTGCCGGAGGGCGGCACGCGCTTCGTGATCGTTGCGGGGCAGCCGATCGAGATGGCCGAGGAGCCTTGCATGCTCTTCACCTTCGCCGATCTCGAACTGCGCAAGAAGGCCGAGACGGCGTTGCGCCAGAGCGAAGAGCGGTTCGAGAGGGCATTCCGCCTCACACCCGTGCCGACCGTGCTGATGCGGGCCTCGGACTTCGTGATCAGCGGCGTCAACACGGCCTTCACCCGTGTCTTCGGCTACGGGGAGGAGGCTGTCATTGGGCGTTCACCCCAGATGGTCGGGCTGTGGATCCGGGAGACGGCTCGGCAGCAATTCGAGGCGCAGGTGGCCACCACCGGTATCGTTGCCGGATTCGAGACCTGCCTCCGTCATCAGGACGGTGGCGAACTCGACAGTCTCATCGCGGCCGAGCGCGTTGCGATAGGAGATGAGGACTTTCTGCTCTGCGTCCTGCAGGACATCACGGATCGCAAGCGGAGCGAGCGCGAGCTCTTCGCGTCGATCGAGGCCGTGATGGCGGACACGTCGTGGTTCAGTCGCGGACTGATCGAGAAGCTCGCCAGTCTGCGCCACCCTGGCCGGAGTGGCGAGGATGCCACCCTGAACCTCACGGTTCGCGAGCGTCAGATGCTCGAATTGATCTGCTCAGGCTTCGGTGACGATGCGATCAGCCAACGCCTCGGCTTATCGCGGAACACGGTCCGGAACCACACGGCGGCCCTCTACCGCAAGCTCGGCCTGCACAAGCGGTCGGAAGTGATCGTCTGGGGACGCAACCACGGCTTTCCTTCGGCCCCGACTGGAGCATGACGCGGCCCGAGGATGCGTGTCGGCCGGCAAAACCGCTCGAAGAACAGAGCGCCTGAAGTTCAGCGGCGGTTGCCGTCGAAGGTCGGGGCAGCCTCAAGTTGTGCCTTGGTCAGTCGGATCTCGGTCTCCGTCGGCTCCCCGATCGGCACCGTGGCCCGCCCGCGGGAGGTGTCCGTTCGGCTCGTCGATCCCGTCGTGCCGTCGACCGTCCCGCTCCGTCGCTCCTCGACGGCGGCCAGGGCCTGATCACTGGTTCCAGCACCCGGCATCGTGTCGGGTCCGGCCGATCGCGCCGCCTCGGCGGAGGGTGCATTGGCGGGCGTCGCGACCGAGGTCGCGCGCGTCGTCTCGCCGCCGCCCGCGTTCCAGGCCAGAAGGTCGAAGGGGACCGCCACCTGCTTCTCGCCGATGCCGAGGAAGCCGCCGACGTCGATCACGACCGCACGGACTTTGCCCTCCTCGTCCACCAGCACGTCGTCGATCGACCCGACCCGGACATGGTCCTGCCCGATGACGCGAAGCCCCTTCAGCTTCGTTGCACTGAAGAGACCCGGCGGACGGGCACCGAGAAACGGTGTGCCGGGCGCCTCCTCCGCTGCGGCGGACGCGCCGTGAGCGAATGCCGCGGCCATGAGCACGGCCGCGCAGGCAAATCGAACCATCTCGTACTCCAACCGAATCTCCGTTCGCCGGGAGCAACGGCTGGAGGGCGGGAGGGTTCATCGACGGGCGGGGTGCCTCCGTTGCCGCCGATTACTCGGCGGCCTGCCGCTCGACGTAGCCGAGGCGCTCATTCAACTCGCCGATGAGCTTGACGGCCGCCTCCGCAATCACCGTTCCGGGTGGGAAGATCGCCGACGCACCGGCCTCGTAGAGCGCGGCATAATCCGCGGGCGGGATGACGCCTCCGATGACGATCATCACGTCGTCGCGCCCGGCCTCTGCGAGAGCGGACCGCAATTCCGGCACCAGCGTCAGGTGGCCCGCCGCCAGCGAGGAGACACCGACGATGTGGACGTCGTTCTCCACCGCCTGCCGCGCCGCCTCGGCGGGGGTCGCGAAGAGCGGGCCGATATCGACGTCGAAGCCGAGATCGGCGAACGCCGACGCGATCACCTTCTGCCCGCGGTCGTGCCCATCCTGGCCCATCTTCGCGACGAGGATTCGCGGCCGCCGTCCGTCGTTCTCCTCGAAAGCCTCGACGAGCTTGCGGACCTGCTCCACCACCGGCGACATGCCACCCACCTCACGCTTGTAGACACCCGAGATCGAACGGATCTCCGCCCGATGCCGGCCCCAGGCCTTCTCGAGCGCCTCGGAGATCTCGCCGACCGTGGCCTTGGCGCGCGCGGCGTCGACGGCGAGCGCGAGAAGGTTCTCCGTACCCTCGGCCGCCTTCGTGAGAGCCGCGAGGCGGGCCTGCACGTCGGCCTCGTCGCGCTCGGAGCGCAGACGCTTGAGCTTGTCGATCTGGAGGGTCCGCACGTTGCCATTGTCGACGCGCAGCAACTCGATCGCGCGCTCGTCGTCCGGCTTGTACTTGTTGACGCCCACGATGGTCTGCCGCCCCGAGTCGATGCGCGCCTGTGCACGGGCCGCTGCCTCCTCGATCCGAAGCTTGGGGATGCCGGCCTCGATGGCCTTCGCCATGCCGCCGAGTTCGTCCACCTCGCGGATGTGCTCCCAGGCGCGGGCCACGATATCGGCGGTGAGCCGCTCGACGTAGTAGGAGCCGCCCCAGGGATCGACGATGCGGCAGGTGCCGCTCTCCTGCTGGAGGAAGAGCTGCGTGTTGCGGGCGATGCGGGCCGAGAAGTCGGTCGGAAGAGCCAGCGCCTCGTCGAGGGCATTGGTGTGCAGGGATTGCGTCCCCCCCTGAGTGGCCGCCATCGCCTCGATGCAGGTGCGGGTGACGTTGTTGAACACGTCCTGCGCGGTGAGCGACCAACCCGACGTCTGCGAATGTGTGCGGAGGGGCAGGGACTTGTCGGATTTCGGCTTGAACTCCTTCACGAGCTTCGCCCAGATCAGGCGCGCAGCCCGCATCTTCGCGACTTCCATGAAGAAGTTCGTCGAGATTGCCCAGAAGAAGGACAGGCGCGGCGCGAACTGATCGATCGTCAGCCCCGCCGCGAGGCCGGCCTTGATGTACTCGACGCCGTCGGCGAGCGTGTAGGCTAGTTCGAGATCGTTCGTCGCCCCGGCCTCCTGCATGTGGTAGCCGGAGATCGAGATCGAATTGAACTTCGGCATGTTCGCCGAGGTGTAGGCGAAGATGTCCGAGATGATCCGCATCGATCCTTTGGGGGGATAGATGTACGTGTTGCGGACCATGAACTCCTTCAGGATGTCGTTCTGGATCGTTCCGGCGAGCTTCTGCGGCGGCACGCCCTGCTCTTCCGCGGCGACGATGTAGAGCGCGAGGATCGGCAGCACGGCGCCGTTCATCGTCATCGACACGGTCATCTCGTCGAGCGGGATGCCGGAGAAGAGGGTGCGCATGTCGTAGATCGAGTCGATCGCGACGCCCGCCATGCCGACATCGCCCGAGACCCGCGGATGGTCCGAATCGTAACCGCGATGGGTGGCGAGATCGAAGGCCACCGAGAGTCCCTTCTGCCCGGCTGCGAGATTGCGCCGGTAGAAGGCGTTCGAATCCTCGGCCGTGGAGAAGCCGGCATATTGCCGGATCGTCCAAGGCTGGGTGACGTACATCGTCGGATAGGGGCCCCGCAGATAGGGTGCGACGCCCGGATAGGTGTTCAAGAACTCGATGCCGGCGCGATCCTCGGGCCCGTAACGGCCCTTCACCGGAATCCCTTCGGGCGTCATCCACGGCTCGCTCGCCGGAGGCAGCGGAGCCGCGGAGCTCGCTTCGAAGGGAATCGTCGTGAAGTCGGGAATGCGGGACGTCATGCGCTCGCTCGTGCGGGGCTCGAATTGCGGCGCATTATAGGCAAGGCGGGAGGCAGGGCTACTCCTACTCTGGTCGACCTGAGATCCCCTCCCGCCTCCCGATCAGCATCGGCGGTTCAAGGGTTTGCGCCAGCCGCCGCCTCCTTCGACGCGGCCGCAGCTTCGGTCTCCATCTGCGCTGCGAAAGCCTCGGGAGACTTGTCGATGAAGTTCTGAAGCGTGCGCTCGACCTTCGCGAGGTCCGCACCGCCCGGGCACGGCTTCGCGGCGAGGGCCTCCTTGACGCTCTGCCGGATTTCAGCTTCGACCGGGGCCATTTCGGCCTTCATCGAAGCAAGCTTGGCGTCGAGGTCCATGCGCTGCTTGCCGGTCGAGCGAATGTCGCAGGTCTTCAGCGCCTCCTGCACCATGCTCCCGAAGAAATAGACCGCGATGCGCTCCTTGTTCGGCAGCGCCGGCGAGACCGGGGCCGCGGCCGGAGCAGGCTGGGCGGCCGGAACCGCGGCTGCACTCGGCGTTGCGGGCGCGACCGGGAGCGGTGCCGCGGCTTGCGTCGTGGCGGCCGGAGGCACGGCTGCCACCTGCGGAGCGGGAGCGGCGGCCGGGGGCGCAGCCGCGATTTGCGGAGCGGGCGCCGGAGCGACCGCGCGCCCGAGATCCGCGGCGACGGACGCTGCCGCATCGCAGCGCTTCAAGGCATCGTAGGCGTCCGGCAAGCCGGCCAAGTCGAAATCCGCGTCTCCGTCGCTGAAACGCAGGACGATTTTCTTGGCACCGACAAGGTCGGGCAGAATCTTGTCGGGAAAGCTCGTCACCAGGATCGTATCGTCACCCGTCCATTTCGAATCTTTGAGGACCATGCGCTTGTCGAGGAGGAAGGCGACTTCGACCTCCTCCTTCTTGTCCCAGCCCCAGTTCTCGTAGCCGAGGGAGATGACGATCGCCCCTTCCTCGCGCTTCAGCACAATCGCGTTCTCGGCGTCCTCGTCGCTCTTGTCCTTGTAGAGCTTGGCGGCGAGGCAGGCGTGGGGGCCGTCGACCGCGAAATCGCGCTCGACCTCCCATTTGCCGATCTTCTCGAAGAGTTTCCGGTTGGCGGCCTCGCCGGGCGCGGCCGCGAGGAACAGGAGCGCCGCGCCGGTGAGGCGCAACGAGAGCGGTCCAAACTTCATGCCATGCCCCCAGAAAGATCGGTCGTTCCCGGCTGTTCCGCCGGCGAATCTGATTTTCAGCCCACGAAACTTCGCACGTCGAGCCGTATCGAAAGATTAAACCCAAGCTGCGCCGTACGGAAAGGGAAAACGAATTGCTCCGCGCGACGCGCGAGGCGTCGCACAGGTTCAAGATCGGCCGGCGGGAGTAACGCGAGCCTCAGTTCGCTGCCCCGCTCGTCTCCGGCGAATCGCCGGAGAACACCGGTGATCGCCGGCGTGAGAGTGAAAGCGGTCGGCGCGAACAGGCAGGGAAGGTGCCGCGGTAGCGGCGCGCAGCGCGCAGAAGTCAGACGCGGCGCCCACGCAACGGCCGCAGCAGGTCGGCCTCGGTGCCGAACTTGGCGATGTAGGCGCTGTTCAACCCGAGGCATTCCCGCGACGCGCAGCTCTCGCGATGAATACACTGGTAGAAGCCGTTGCGCTCGAATTCGCGCCAGAAATCCGGATCGATGTGGAGTTCGGGCTGCCCGTTGGCGAGCGCGTCTCCCAGATCCCCGAGCAGGCACTCGGGAAAGTTCTTCACCTCGACCGCACGGCCGAGCGCTCGTGCCTCTGCTACGGCCTCCCGCAAGTAGGGCAGGACGACGGCGTGCGAGGCGACGAGGTCCTTCTCGTCCCGCTCCGCCATCGGGAAATAGACCCAGAATTCCATCTGCGTCAGGCGCTTCAGGTGCGCGAGCCGCTGCACGATGCCGGGCAGGAGATGGTAGCTGCGCGCCGTGACGACGGTGTTCGTCAGGGTCTCGACCCCGTGCATCGCGTCGAGCGTCTCTAGACCGCGCATCGCCTTCTCGAAGGAGCCGGGCACGAGCGTCAGGGCATCGTGGGTCGCGGCATCGGAGCCAGCGATCGACACGAAGAACTCGTCGACGCCGGCCTCGACGAGCCGTCGGCAGAAGCTCGGCTGGCCGAGATGCATGCCGTGAGTCTGAATGCGCACGTGCTCGAACCCGCTGGCGCGCGCCCGCCGGGCGAGTTCGGGCAGATCCTTGCGTAGGGTGATCTCCGACCCGGTCAGGATCAGGCCGGTCCAGCGCCGCGTCCGCAGATTCTCGGAGAGCACGGCCTCGAAATGGGCGTCGGATTCCGGTGCCAACCGGTCCATCGTGCCCTCGATCATGCAGTGGACGCACTTGAGATTGCAGCGGAACTCCATCGTCAGAGAGACGTAGGCGGCGTGATCGTAGCGTCCCGTCATCGGCCCCCGTGCCTCACAGCAATCCGTAATAGGCGCTCTTGGTCACCCTCGGCGCTCCGTTCACCACGGCGTAGTCGATACCGACGTCGAAGAGCAGATGCGCGAGCCGCCGCCGCTCCTCCCGCAGGAACGCAACCTCCTCCTCCGGATAGTGGAGTCGCTCAAGGGCGACGATCAGGAGGTCGATGTCGACCCGCGAGAAATAGATGCCGTCGCAGAGGCGCTTGTTGGCCACGACCAAGGTGCGGCACGTCATCAGCTCGGGCCAGAGGATCGCGTCGAGATCGAGGCCGGGCTGGTCGAGATGGGCGGAGCAGGCGACCTTGTCACGGATCGCGTCTCGCTCGGTGCGTGCATCGAAGAAGCAGTAGAGGTTGTCGAAGCGCAGATCCGTTTCCGTGACCGCGTAGGACAGGCCCGATGAGACGGTGCTTCCGGGATTGCCGACATAGATGTTGATCTGATCGATCTCGCGCTCGCCCCGCGCCAGCGCTTCGTCGAGATCGAGGGAGAACATGAAGTAGGGCCGGCGGCCGGAATACCGGAGTCGAGAGGGAGCGAGGGGGGCAAGGATCTCGAGGACGCGCTCCACCGAGACGGTGCGCTCCAGCCGCTCATAATCGTAGAAGTAGAATTCCCAGGTCGTGACGTCACCGCGCCGCTTGGCGCCCCAGACGCTGCGCCCCGGCCCTAGACCGGCGCGCAAGGTCTCGCAGATCGCGTAGAGGCGCGGATGCGCCCCCGCACAGGCCAATGAATGCCACAGGACGGTCGCCTGCTTGAGCCGCCCGCGGGTCGGCCCGAGCGGTTCGTAATCCCACAGGCAGTAATCGGCGTAGCGGTCGCCCGGCTCGGCGAGCTCGATACGGGCCGGGTCGAGCCTCATTCTGTCCTGTCCCTGGATGTGCGGGAATAGACGGTGAGGAAGGGCCTTCCGTCCCGGCCGACTCCGCCCGCGACATGGCCGAGTACGTCCTCGCGGCGGTCAGCGAGCACCGAGGCCGCTTCGGCGCGCGGCACATCGAGATCGACGAAGGCCGTGGCGAGCAGCGACTCGGCCTGTCCGACCGTCAGGTGGCAATCGTACAGGTTCAGGTCGTAGGAGAGACGCGGCCCCTGTGCCTCGCGGGCCTCCAGGTAGTGCGGCGTGCCGCGCCCTTGCGTTTCGGCCAGGCGCAGCAATGCCTGCGCAATACCGACGACACGGGGGCCAGCCTCGCCCCAGCCGGCCTGTCCCGAGCCGATCCGCGACAATCGGCCGGCGATCTCGTCGGCGCTTCGCACCCAGGGCCAGTGATAGAGGGTGACGACAGCCGGACCAGGCCGCTGCAAGTTCCACTTATAGGCACGGTGGACGAGGATCGGGTCCGCCGCCCCGTTCTCGGCGCTCGCCCAGGCGGTATCGCTGCGCGCGGACCACTCGATGTAGAGTTTGTAGAGGGCACCCGAGGGTCCGTCCTCGTAGCCGAGATGGACGATGTCGGCATCCGCGACGAGGGCCGCGGCCTCGTCGCGCTCTGCCTCGCCCAGGCCGAGCTTGGCGGCGAGGACGGAGAGCGCAGGGCCCGGCTCGGGCCCGAGTCCGACCTTGTGGACGCTGATCAGGAAACGATCCGTCTGCAGCACGCCGTCGGATGCCTTGACCGACCGCTCGTAGCCGAAGGGCTGGCCCAACGCGGCGACGAGGTCCGCGAGCCGTGCGCCCTCAGGCGTCCTGCGCAGGCTTGCCGGACCGGTGGCGGGGCGCGTGACCGGTGCGAGCCGGGCGGGGGGGCGGGCTATCTCGGCGGGGCCGTGCAGGCGCTCCATCAGGACGGCGTGCGGCGTCATCGCGCCCGCGATCTGATCCGCCTGCGCGCGGATGCCGGCGAGGAAGGTGCCGAGCCCGCGCGGGCCGGCGAGATCGACCGGAGCGAAGGGGCGTCGCGGCAGCAGATCGGCGCCGGCGAGGAGATGGTAATGGTCCGTCTCGTCGAAGAGCTGCGCCTCCGGCACGGCGATCCGGCCGCCGATCTCGTAGAGATCAAGGCGGTCGGCCAGGGCGTCAGGCAGGAAACCGGCGCGCAGGGCCGCCCAGACCGGCTCCGGACGGCGGCCGAGCGCACAGTGCAGGGCGAGTGCGCCCTCCGCCTCGTCGGCGAGCGCCGCCATCCGCGCGCCGTAGGCCCGTCTCAGCACCGGCGTCCCCTCCCCACGTGGCAGGTGCTCCACGAACGCCTCGAGCGCGGAGACGATGAGGTCAGTTTCGAGACCGGCGAGCGGTCCGATCTCGCGTGCCGCGGCGCCGATCGCGACGACGTTGGCGAGCCATGGCGTCCGGCGGCGCCCGATGCGTAGGGGGCGGTGACCGATAGCGGTCGCAGGATCCGCGCCGGTCCATCCGCGCAGGGCCGCCTCGGCGGCCTCCGGCGTGCTCAGGGTGGCACTGTAGGCGAGCGACGCCTCGGTGCGACCCGCGACGGGCACTCGCGCCATCCAGCCCTCGGCCGATCCGGCATAGGTCGTGAAGGGCGGCCGTTCGGGATCGGGCGGCAGCGCGAGGCTCGCGACCCGATCACAGGCTCCCGCGAGGCCATCGATCCAGGGCTCTCCGAGGGTCTCGCCGATCAGGAAGGCCGCGGCGCCGGTGGCGTCGATGAAGAGGTCGCCGGAGACCGTGCCTCCACCCTCGATCGAGAGGCTCGCGACATCCCCGAGGAGGCCGAGCTCGGCCGACTGGACGCGTCCCGTCACCACCCGTACGCCCTCGGAGAGAGCGACCTCCCGGAAGAAGCGGACGAGACCCGCGCGATCGAGGTGGTAGCCGTAGCTTCCGGCCTCCATCGCCGTCGAGCTGCCGGCCTCGCTCATCGGCCCGCGCCCGGCAGCCGCCATTCGGGCCTGCGGCGCGTAGTCCGCGTAGGCGCCCGCATCCTCGGCCTCCAAGCCCTGTTTCAGCCAGAAATGGAACAGGTCGAGCCCATCCACCCGCGGTCCGCACTCGCCGAAGGGGTGCCAATGCCCCCGGCCCACCTCGAACCAGTCCTCGAACCGGCTCGCAAGGCGAAACGTCGCTCCGCAGCGACGCATGAACACGGTCTCGTCGATGGAGAAGCCGCGCAGGAAACGGGTGAGGCCGGGCCGGGTGGCGAGGACGCCCGTGGCCGACACGCTAGAGGAAGCCACAAGCGTCACCGGCCCGCCGAGCCGGCGCAGGACGCGGCGGAGATAGGCCGCGGCGATCCAGCCCGCGAGGCCACCCCCCACCACGACGACGCGGGGCGCTGGGGTCTCGGGCTGCGGTCGCATCATTCCGAAGTCTCGCTCGTTGCATCGGGCACGGCGCGCATCAGGGCGGAGAGCGCCTTATCGCGGTGGGCGGCGAGAGGCGCTGCCGGCAGGACGAGGTCGGCACCCGGGCGCACGCGCTGCCGCTGGATCGCGTAGGTCGGGCGCAAGAGGTCCTCGTAATGGCCGAGATAGGTGTCGATGTGGGAGAGGAGGGACGCACCTGCACGCAGGTCGCCCCGTGCCTCCGCGGTGAAGCTGCGCAGCTTGCGCGACAGGGCCACGTCAAGGGGCACGTCGAGCCAGATCAGATAGTCGATCAGGAGGCCGCTGTCCTGATGCGCGCGACCGAGCAGAGTGTCGAACACGATGGCACGGGGACCCGCGCGGGAGACGCGCATCGTCCCGCCGCGTGCACGGTCGGCCACGGCCCGGCCCTGCTTGAGCGCTGCCAGGTCGGCTGCGAGCCCCGGCAGCGGCACCTCCGCGATGGGCGCGCCGCGCCCCAGCCAGGCCGCCACCCGCTCCGGTGGCCAGATCGTGATCTGCTCGTAGGAATCGTAATCGAGGATCGGCGCGCCGCCGAGATCGCGTGCAAGCGCTTCGGCGAGCGTGGTCTTGCCGCTGCCGGGCGCCCCGGAAATGGCGATGACGAATGCCGGCCCGTTTGCAGCCAAGGTCAAGGCTTGGTCGCCTCGATGAGGTGGAAGGCCGTCTCGAGTTCGACGCTGGCGACGGCGATGCGCCCGAAGCCGACGCCCCACAGGGCCGATCGATAGAAGTCGGCCGGACGGAAGAATGGCTCAAAGACGAGGTTGGCCGAGGCCGCGAAATCGGACTCTGTGCTCCGGAGAGACATCGGCGCGCGCTCGAAGATGACGAGGCGGCCTCCCGGTACGAGGGCCGCGTGAGCGCGAGCGAGCAACGCGCGCGCTTCGATCTCGGGCCAGTCATGCAGCACCGACTTGAACGTCACGAGATCCTGCCCCTCCGGCAGCGGGTCGCGGCGCATGTCACAGGGATGGAAGGCGACGCGCTCCCCCTCGGGTCGGCCCGCGAGGTTCTCCCGGCCGAGCACGCAGACTACGGGCAGATCGGCCACGGTCGCGCGGAGGTCTGGGGCGCGGGCGCAGGCTTGGGCGGCAAATTCGCCGCTGTTGCCGCCGAGATCGAGCATGCGACGGTGCCGCGCCAGATCGAGGTGATCCAGGCAGGGCCCAGCCTCGTAACGGGTCAGGCAGGTCGTGTAGGAAACCCAGCGCCGGGTTGCGACGAGATTGTCCTCCGTCACCTCGAAGCAGCGGTCGTACCGGAACAGCTCGAAGGTCCGCGAGCGCTCCATGAAGGCCGGCAGGTCGGCGATGAATTCCGGGAAGAGGGTGTTCAGATCGTCCGCGGCCGCCGTCGCGAAGGCAAGCTTTGCCTCGATCAGGTCGCGGGCCGGCAGAACGGCTCGGAACGCCGGCGAGAGATTGATCGAACCCGCGGGACCGTCGGAGAGGACGCCGCTCGCGACGAGAAGACCAACGAGGACGTCGAGCCTCTCCGGCGGCAGGCGCAGCGCCGCGGCGAGCTCGCCAGCCGGCATCGGGCGCGTGGCGAGCCGATCGACGAGACCGCGCTCGAGAGCGAAGGCCAGGGCTCGGGCGGCGATGTGGTGTTTGAGGAAGGTGTCGATGCGGGGGAAGGCAGGGCTCGGGCCCGGCGCGGGCCGGCTCAGCGCGGGCATCGGCCGGGATCTCGGCTGCTGGCCGGGCCGGGACCCGGGCGAGAGCCGGGGCCGGCAGGGGCGGGCGTGAGACGCTTGATCAACACCAAATCCCCCCGCCGCCCGACCGCGCCACATTCCAATCCTGATTCGCTTCCATCCCGCGCCGGGATAGCACTGTTCCTGTGGCCGCGCGACACTTGCCAAGCCTCGCCAAACCGATATGCAACACGGCCAGACCGCATACAAAGCCGCGGTTTTACTCCACCAACACCTGACTACCGCGGCCCCGCGCCGCGCTCGCGCCAGAAGAGGGACGCCCGTGAGCGACACCAGGCAGACCGGACCCGAGGCGGTCCGCGCGATCGCGTGGCGCGAGGAGGCCATGGCGACCCACTTCGCCAA